>CANAPP010000070.1 GCA_947363565.1 uncultured Lachnospiraceae bacterium
GTAGAGCACTTGACTTTTAATCAAGTTGTCCGGGGTTCGAATCCCCGCACGCTCATTTAATTTTTTAGGATATTTAATTTGTAGTTATTTAATGGTCTTATAGAAATATAGGATTATTTTTTGTGTAAATAAAATATTTAACTCTTAAAAGATTTATTTTGTGAAAATGTAATAATAACATTAGAAGCGAATTTGCGACTCATATGTATCTTGTTTCCATTGATAAGAGTGATGGTGTTGTTTTCTATAGAGTAAATTTGTTTTACTGACACAATGCAGCTTTGGGTACATTTAATAAATCCGTAAGCTGACAATGTTTTTAGCTCTTTCGTAAGCGAACCGTATTTATGATATGTCCCGTGAGTGGTATAAACGGTGATATTATGCTTCTGAATTTCTAAATAAATAATGTCATAAATATTAATCTGTAATATATTTCTTTTTGATTTACAAATATAAGATTGATGTGTGTCACGGTATAGTTGTAAAGCTTTTTTTAAATCAGATGTACTGTATTCGTTTAAAAATGAAGATAAATCATTATATAGCTCTTCATTTTGTAAAATATTTTGTAAATTGTTCATTACTCTGTTTCCTTTTAACTTTTATAATATTATGACACTTTAGAACGTAGAAGTTGACGCGAAAATTGATAAATTTGAGAATTTTTGAAACAGAATTAAGATATATTTCCTGTTATGTTGTTATATATGCTTTATGTGATTTGTCATAATTTGTAAGAAGATGGTATAAAATGTATAATTAAGTTTATATTTGATATAAGGAGAAGGGCATATGGATGAGATAAGAAAGATAAGTACAGACAATTTTAAAATTGAGGATAATCTGATTTCCTTTAGTGATTCAGTAATTCAGATTAGCAATATATCGCAAGTAGATGTTGCACCTCCACCGAAGAAACAATTCAATATGGGATCTATTGGAGCAATAGTTGTGGGATTATTGATTATGATGATTGTACCGGGAGTGCAGGTATTGGGAGTATTAATTGCAGGATGCGGAGTTATTTATGTAATGTTGTACATGTCAACATATTCTAATGAAAAAATATACTTGAATATTTCTTTGAATTCAGGAAGAGTATATAGTATGATCTGTAAAGACACAGAATTCTTAAAACAAGTATTGCAGGTAATAAAATATTGTATTAATCATCATTCTACCCAGTTAGTTCAAATAGATTTTGATAATTGTAAGATGTATAATTCACCCGTAATTGTGGGAAATGATAATGAGGTGGGATAGTGTCTGTGCATATAAAAAATAGCAGTTTTTATGGAAGTCCTATAGTTGAAGGTGACGGAAATATTATTAAAAACAAATTGTGTGATGCTGAAAATACAATTGATTGGGATGTACTGCAGGATCAATTAATTGAAACATCTGCAAAGTTGCCGAAATCATCAAGGGAATATATTATATCGAAAGAAGCGCTTAACTATGCAATGGCTGAAGACAAAAGGGGATTAGTAAAAATAATCAAAAACAATTTATTATGTTTCACTTCCGATTTATTTAAAGGCATTGCGAGTAGTGTACTGATAGAATTTATAAATTCTTTGATTTGACAAACAAACCGGTGATCTAAACTATTGGTAGTAATTAGAGCATCGGTTTTTCTTTAATTTCGCATATTAAAAAAGGGATAATTTTAGAAACAGGAGCGGAGAAAAATGAAGAGTGAGTTGTTTCCGGCAGTTCAGGCGGTGGCGGAATTCATGCCGCCAAAGAAAAATGGTATATTTGAAAAATCTATGGAAGTTGCCCGATTACTTCTTGAACATGAACCTGTATCAATAATTGCACATACTGTTGATGGTGCAATTCAAAATTACGGTATGATGAAAGAAATGAAATATCGCGCAAGAGCAGTAAAGTATGTAACACATTTAGAAGAAGTACGCATAAATGCCCAAGTAGAAATGGCAAGAATACAAGGTTCAAATATGGCGATGATGATGTATATTGACCGGAATTTTCAACGGTCATTGGATTATATGCAGGAATCCTATTTAAAACAATCTTATAATATAGAACAGTCGCGAAGACAAATGATTCAAGAGTTAAATAATCAGGTCCAGAATCATTTAGGAAGTATAAATAAGCGATACATAGAAACTGTTCGCGAGAACGAAATGAAATGTGCAATGTATAGGGACTTTGTTTATGGATCTGCAAAAGAAGGAATCACACAGTCGGATGTTACTCTTTTCATGGCTAAAAAATTAGCAGAAAATATGGATAGATATAATAGTAGGGCTATAACAAATATGTGTGGTCTTATTAGAGATTTTATGCGTATGAATACTAATATTACCTTTGAAGAATACTTGAACATTCAGAAAAAATTAAAGAGGTTATAAAAAGGCGGAAAGAAAAAAGACAATAGTTATCAGAGCTTGCGGAGTAAAGAATATAAAACAGAAATATACAACAATACACCATCTGAATATCAGCAAAGTATTCAGTATCTGTATAATAGGTTGGAACAGTTAGACAAAATTATCAATGAAAACAATAAAAATCTTAATATACAATCTACTCGTGCTACTGATGAGATTATAAAAAGGGCGGCAGATGCTGAAAGAAAAATAAATGAATATTGGGAATCAAGTAAAAGAAAAGCGGATTTTTACTATTATATCGGACTGCATTACGCATCGTTTACATTAGCTGATAAATTAACAGAGGAGCTCCAGTCGTTAAGAAAGATAGAGGGAATATTAACTAACACTATTAATGATACGCAGTCCAGGATTGATGTATTAAAAAATAAAATTAATAATGCTAAATCTGTAGCAGACATTGTACAGGTAAAAAGAAACCATCAGGAGCTGTGCAAAAAATGTGATGCATTCAGAAAAACAAGAAAAATGTGTAAAGGAAGGATAATTGATATTCAAAAACACCGTGATAAGCAAAATAACATAACCAGAAAGAGGAGAGATTATATAGGCACACACTTTGGAAATAAGGGGAAACAGTGGCGTAAGCGTATTATGTCAAAGCACAAAAGATAGTGATAAAAGTGTACGCGAGAATATAATATTGTATGAAAAAAGCTATAATTTTAAAATTTTTATGCAAAGTCAATATTCAGTTGTATTCCCAAAGAAATCTTGATTTCCATTTAGCTGGAAATACGAAATATAAATTAAGAAACTTTAATATATCGCGGTTAAAACAGGCCAAGAAACAAAATAGTGCTCTCACAATGTAATGTATTGATTTGTAAAGAATAATAATACCGAAAAAGGCTGAAAATACATAAAAATAATGGAGTAAAAGCATTGACAAATGGAAATAAGTAGGATAAACTAATTACAGTGTCGCACAAAGTGTACTTTTTGAAAGTATGTTTGCGGAAAGAATTTTTCCTCATGAAATGAAAAAGGATTTACAAAAGTGTCCTAACGCTCCTAAACAACAGGAGTAATATCCCGGTAAGAGGGGATTTTCAGACATAATTAATAAGCAGGCGAAAACCTGCGGAGGGGGCAAAAATCATGTCGCACAGAGTATGCTTTATGCAGCATTTAACACTTAAAAGAAAACCTAGATCAAGGAGGAGATTAACATGAAAAGACAATTAGTTGCTGCTCTGTTAGCACTTAATGTAGCAGCAGTAGCTGTACCTTCAGCTACCTTTACAGTTTCTGCGGCCGATGCTGAACCGGTTGTTGAGACTCAAGCAACAGAAGAGGTCGAAATTGATGCTCAGGCTACAACACAGCCTGAAATAGACCTTTCCGAGTATAGGGAGGAAAAACTTTCAGAAGTTGAAAGTTATGACGGACCTACTGGTACGACTTATACTTTTACAGGTGCTGCATCGACAAGACGAAGCGCTATCAACAGCGAAACAGATACAAAATTGCATAAAAGTAATGATAAAGCTGAGATGCGGAAGATTGCTTCAGACGCAAAAACAGAGATTGATCAGTTAGCTAATGAGGCTGATAAAACTGCGGTAAGAGATACTGTTGAAAAGGCTCTTGATGTTGTGTATGATGCTGGTGCTGGTTCATTTACGAATCTTGGTGACAAATATTTCAGTGATACCTTAAATGGAGATCTTTCCGCTTATTACGATGAAGAGATAGGCCTTAAAGGTGCTAAAATAAACGTTAGCGATATAAAGAGTATTGTTAATTATTATATTAAGACTGCAGATGGAAAGCTTGATACAGTAGCAGACACGAAAGCTAAGGCAAATGAATATCCGGGATATGTCAATGATGATATTGAGAAGGCTGGATTCAAAACAAAAGAAGCTCTCAAAGCGGAATATACAGCAAATGTAAAATCCTATATGCGCTATGATTGGAAATTAGACGACTATACAGTAGCTCACCAGGGACAGATTAAAGTTTCAAGAGATAATGAAGTAGATAACATTGAAAATGCTACATTAGAAGCGACTGTAAGAACTGCATATGCTGACCATCAAACAGCTGTGGAGAATTTAGGTGATCCTAAAAAAATCACTGATTTAAGAGCAGAAAAGGGAACTAACCTGGAAAAATATTTGCCAGGAGATAAGAAAGAAGATTCTTATACAGCTATCCAGCTTAAAGCAATTAACGATATCAAGGCTAAATATGCTCCAAAGTTTGTTAATGGCGGTGCTGATCGTGCGATGAAGAGGGCTGACATTAATTCCTTATATGAAAAGGCAATAAAGGAAATTGATGCTGTAATCGGCAAAGAGCAGTCTGAGGCTAATTTAAATGATCTTATGAATAAGATCAAATCAATCGGAAAGCTTGATGCTTCAAACTACAAAGAGAAGTATGCGATTATCAAAGCTGCGAATGATGCTTACAATAAGTTGGAGGAAGGCTCTGTAGGAAAAACTAAGATTGAGAGTGAGAATGCATTAAAGACAGATCCTAATGCGAATGTAGCTACAACTCCACCGGCAAATGGAGAACACTACACATATAAAGAAGTTCTTGATAATGCTAAAAACAGATATGATGACCTTACAGTATTACAGTTGACAGAAGCATATAAAAAGCTTTCAGTTGACTTGACTACAGTTAATACTGATAATTATCAGGATTATAAGGCAGCATTTGATAATGCTCAAGCTACCGAAAAGACATTATTTGATAAGGACAGATTACAAGGCGATTATGATTATGACTCGTTTGCTCAAGCAAAAGAGCAGGCAGAAACAGCTTATGATGCAGCAAAAGATGTTATGATTGCTGCTGCAACAAAAGATTTCAAAGATTTGACTAATGGTTCTCTTAAGCACATAATTGACGATGACATCGCAATAACAGAAGAGAATGTAGGCGATGTAACAAAAGCAATTAAAGCGTATGAAATCCTTGCTAAGTTTGCATCAACTGATCCGGATAAAATTGCAAACAATAGTCAGGCAGATGAATGCTACAGAAAGAATGCAGACAAATTTGCTAAGTTACAGAAACTGCTTAAAGCTTATCAGGATAAGCAGCAGGCTGCAGAAGACAGAGTTAATCTCGCAAAAGCAACAGTTTCTTTAGAGTATACATCAAAAGAGTATACGGGCAAAGAGATTACACCATCCGTTACAGTAACAAATGCAAATGGCGAAGTTGTCTCCGCAGACAATTATACTGTTACATATAATAACAATGTTAATGTTGGCGAAGTAAAAGTTACCGTAGTCGCAATTGGAAATGAGTATAAGGGAAGTAACGACAAAGCTACATTTAAGATTACTCAGAAGTCTCTTGCTGCTGCAAAGGTAACTGTAGAGAACCTGTACTACAGAAGCGGAAAAGCACGCAACGCTTCACCGGCTGTTAAAGTTGATGGTGTAGACATTGCAAGAAACAGAGATTATACAGTAGCTTACAAGAACAATACTAATGTTGGTGCTGCAACTGTAGAGATTACCGGAGTTGGTAACTATACAGGAAAGACCAAAGCAACTTACGCTATCATGCCTGAGAAAGCAAAGATTACGAGCTTAAAGGCTGGCAGCAAGAAGTTCACTGTTAAGGTTGTAAAAGAAAAAGGTGCTAAGTATCAGGTTGCTTACAAAGTAAAAGGAACCAGCAAGTACAAGACAGTTACAACATCTAACGTAACCAAGACAGTTAAGGGCTTGAAGAAGGGTAAAACATATTCTGTAAAGGTACGTGCATACCAGACGATCAACGGCAAGAAGTATCTTGGAAACTACAGCAATGTTAAGAATGTAAAAGTTAAATAAGACATGTGGAAGATAGCTATTTGAGCTGAAAGTAATAAGTCTGTCACATAAAATACACCACTGGCCGAATTGGTCAGTGGTGTATTTTTTAGGGGTAAAAGCTCGCAGCCGACGCAGGAGCTTTAATTCTCATGGCGGCCGCCAAATGAACATGTCAATGCATTTAAGGCAAAAAAAGGAGCCCAAGAACTTTTTCACAGATTCCTAGCCTATGTTTTTGCTTATGTACTTCTTCTGTTTTCGACTTTTTAACTTCATAAAGATGTAGTCCAGCATATTAGGTTATGACATGAATAGCGTAAAGGATATGCTTGGAGTATGGATCGGTGAATCAGAAAAAAAATATTACTGACTGTCGATTAAGGTTACAAAAAATCATATACTTAATTTAACAATTCTCCCTAAAAAAATACACCGCTGACCGCTCACCCGGCCAACGGTGTATTTTATGTGACAGATTTACCTTCAGTTCAGATAGCTATCTTCCACATGCCTTATTTAACTTTTACATTCTTAACATTGCTGTAGTTTCCAAGATATTTCTTGCCATTGATTGTCTGGTATGCACGTACCTTTACAGAATATGTCTTACCCTTCTTCAGACCCTTTACAGTCTTGGATACGCTTGATGTTGTAACTGTTTTGTACTTGCTAGCACCTTTTACTTTGTAAGCAACCTGATACTTAGCACCCTTCTCCTGAACAGCCTTAACAGTAAATTTCTTTGTACCAGCCTTCAAGCTTGTAATCTTTGCTTTCTCAGGCATGATAGCGTAAGACGCGCTAACAGTACCTTCGTAGTTTCCGACACCTTTGATTGTTACAGTTGCAGCACCAACATTTACATTGTTCTTATAAGATACTTCAAAGTCAGTGTTTCTTGCAATCTCTCTTCCATCTACTTTTACAACCGGAACAGAGTTACGAGCTTTTCCGCTTCTGTAGTACAGATTCTCTACAGTTACCTTTGTGTTAGAAGTTGTCATAGCCTTCGCAGTAATAGCAAACTCTTTAGATATGCTTCCTACATACTTGCTTCCAGCTTTCGGCAATACAGTTACTGTGCTCTTTCCTACATTTACATTGTTATCATATGCTGTGATATAATCTGTAGAGGCAATAACTACACCATCTGCATCTTTTACAATAACGTCAGGACGGAGCTCTGAACCAGTATACTCAACAGATGCAGCTACTTCAACAGATGCTTTTGTAAGATCAAACTTAGCTGCTGCTGCTTCCTGCTTATCTGTGTATGCTTTAAGCTTATCAACTAACTTTTTATAATTAGTATTTCTGCTGCTCATAGTTAACCAGTTATCATTTGGTGATAACTCAGCAACCTCATTGTAAAGCTTAATCGCCGCTTCAACTTTAGCTCTGTTATCATCTGTAACTTCTTTTGTTCCTGCAATTACTGCAGCTACATCTGCATCCGCAATCGCTGTATCAAAATTAGCTTTTATTGTTGCAATATGATTTGTAAGAGCTGCTTTATATGCTGCATCTAAAGCATCAATATTTCCTTTAAGAGTAGAAGCGTTTGCTGGTGTAAATAAAGTTGCAAAATCCTCTTTCAGCTTATCAATCTTTCCTTTATATGTATCACGATTCTCAAATGTAAGCTTGCTGGGAACAGCAGTAATATCTTCATTAATAACTTTATAAGCACCTGTCATCTCTTCTACTTTACGTGCATCATATGCATTCTTAGCACCAGTAAGAAGACCAATTGTAGCCCCGCTATTATCAGCGTCAACTTTGCCTTTTCCTTCAGAACCAGCTTCCAGCTTATTGTAGTTATCATTAACTGATTTAATCGTAGCATACTTATCATTATAGTTTAATGCTGTAACATCGCCAATTGCCTTAATCTGCGCTATAACCTCATTAGCAAGCTTTGCTGCTTCTTCTTTAGTCATTACAGAATCAATCTTGCTTACTGCTGCATTGTATGCTGCTTCAATCTCTGCCTCTGATTTAGCTTTCTGAATTGCAGTCTTGCCGTCATCTCTGTGAGTTCTAATCTGACCTTTCTGTACGTTAGTATATGAACCAGCCAGTTTAGTCTCAGCATACTTATCTAACTCAGCTTTCTTAGCATCTCTCTTCTTCTGTAAATCCTTCTCAACATCTTCCTGATCCATTGTAGGAACTGCATCGATTGCAGTTTTCATATCATTATATGCTTTAACTACATCAGCTGCTTTTGTTACAGTTCCTGCTACAGCCGGAGAAACACCAGATGGCGTTCCTATTTTTTCAATAGCTACATCTTTCAAATCTTTTATTTGCTTGCGGCCAGCTGAGCCATAATTTTTATCCAGAACATCTGCTTTATAATCATTTACTAATGCATAATATTCTTTCCTGATTTCATCTTTTGTTTTGCAATCTTTAACAGCAGTCTCAAAATCACTTACCGTATCTGCAGCATCTTTTTTCGATGTCATATCTTTAAGAGCAGCTTTAACTCTGGCTGAAGCTGCTTCGATATCATCCCATGTATCATCATAAAAGTCTGATTCATGAGCAGTACCATACTTAGCATGATTATCAACGTTTGCTTTCTGATTATCTTCTTCAGTAGTATCCATTAAATCAGCAATAATAGCATCTGCTTCTGCCTTGAGAGTAGTTACTTGAGTAGTAGTAGTAGCTCTATCAATCTTGCCAATATAATCTTCCAGCGTACTCTTTGCTTTAGCTCTTACTGCATCATTATACCCATAAGTTGAATCATTTGCATCTTTAGCCTTATTTAACTTCGTCGTTAAATCAGCATTAGCTGCATCAATAGCCTCTGTTAATCTCTGCTGAGGCGTTTTGTTGTCATCATCTGAATCTGCTTCCTGTGCTACTACCGGATCAGCCGCATTAACAGTAAATGTTGCTGAAGGCACAGCTACTGCTGCTACGTTAAGTGCCAACAAAGCAGCAATCAATTGTCTTTTCATGTTAATCTCCTCCTTGATTTAGGTTTTCTTTTAAGTGTTAAATGCTGCATAAAGCATACTCTGTGCGACATGATTTTTGCCCCCTCCGCAGGTTTTCGCCTGCTTATTAATTATGTCTGAAAATCCCCTCTTACCGGGATATTACTCCTGTTGTTTAGGAGCGTTAGGACACTTTTGTAAATCCTTTTTCATTTCATGAGGAAAAATTCTTTCCGCAAACATACTTTCAAAAAGTACACTATATAAAGAGGATCAACCTTCCCGGCTGATCCTCCTTATCAATCTCACTATCACTCTACCATTCCATTCACTTCATCCTCTTCCTCTTTCATCCGCTGCTTTTTCAATTTGAGATACACAACCTCTCTGAACAGCGCATAAAACACCGACACAACCGGAATAAATATGAGCATCCCCACGACTCCCATGAGCCTGCCGCCTACGCTGACTGCGGCCAGAACCCAGATAGACGGCAGCCCCACTGAATTTCCCACCACATGCGGATAGATGAGATTTCCCTCGATTTGCTGCAGCACCAGAAACAGGATGACAAATATCACTGCCTTCATCGGATCCACCATAAAGATTAGAAATGCTCCCACGAAGCATCCGATAAATGCACCGAAGATAGGGATCAGCGCAGTAAATGCGATCAAAATCCCGATTAAAAGCGCGTAAGGAAGCTTAAAGACTGCCATAGCGACGACAAACATGCACCCAAGTATAACTGCCTCTACGCACTGTCCGGTAAGGAAATGGGAGAATGTCTGATAAGTCAGAGACAGCACTTCCATCACCGCTTCCGCCCTGCCCCTGCGCACAAATGCAAACAGCACCTTCTTTGACTGAACGCTAAGCTTTTCCTTCTGCATCAGAATATAAATAGCAAAAGCAAAGGCAATGAAAAACGTAGTCAGTCCGTTTATGATGCTCTTGGCCGCAGATATTGTGGAATCCAGCACACTTCCCGCGCCGCTCGTAAAGAAATCAATCCCGGTATTCATAATCTTATTCCAGTCAAACTCCAGATGGTTGATTACATCCATCACTTCTTTATTGTTGTGGAACAAAACCTGCGCCCAGTTCTGTATCTGCGGGATAAACTCCTGGATACTCTGCCCCAGATTCGCAAAAGTATTGCCTAGCTGCGGGATCAGGCCGAACATGATAAGCACGATTGCTGCGATGACCAGGAAAAGTACGATCAGCATACTGACCGGGCGAGCCAGTTTTTTTTGTATCTTGCTGTTTTTCACCCGTTCCTCTGAAAATAGGTGCCTTTGGATAAAATTCATGGGGACATTCAGCACGAACGCTATGGCACCGCCTAAGATGAAGGGGACGATCACTCCCCATACGAAGGACAGGATTTCAAGCGACGCTTCGTATTTCCAAAGACACACGACGATCACTGCCGTAAATACAATCAAACCCCTTAGCTTCTTCACATTTTCTTTCGTTAAATCCATATAAACCTCCTATTTTCTGCACCTTATCCACTTTATCGCCTGAATGACAGGCAGCGTAAGCGCCGCCAGAAGATACACCGTGATGATCTGCGCGGCACTTAAAACAGTAACCTTGAATATGTCCTGCAGCGGCGGCAAGGTTACCACACAGGTTATCAACACAGCCCCGATGAAAAACGCCCACAAAAGATACCGGTTATTCCAAAAATTTTTAGTAAATAACAGTGGCCGCTCTAATTTGCAGTTAAACCCATGGAACAATCTTCCAAGGCAAAGCACCGCGAATGCCATCGTACTGGCTGTCACATATCCTCCGTCCCTGATCCCGATCAAGAACGCTGCCATCGTAACAGCCCCGATTACCAGACCTTCCGTTCCGATACTGAAAAGATATTTCCTGGTGAGAATCGATTCATCCGCCGGTCTTGGCTTCTCTTCCATGACATCACCGCTGTGGGGTTCTAAGCCCAGCGCGATCGCAGGAAGACTGTCCGTCAGCAGATTGATGAACAGCAGATGCACCGGGGCAAAAGGGACAGGAAGCCCCGCTGCCGCCGCATAAAGTACCGCAAGAATCGCCCCGAAATTGCCAGACAATAGAAACTGGATAGCATTTTTTATATTTCGGTAAATATTTCTTCCATTTTCCACTGCTTTTATAATAGCCGCAAAATTGTCATCTGTCAAAACCATTGCCGCGGCATCCTTAGAAACTTCGCTCCCGGTAATTCCCATCGCCACGCCGATATCCGCCTGCTTGAGCGCCGGAGCGTCATTCACGCCGTCTCCTGTCATGGCCACGATATTGCCTTTATCCTGCCATGCGCGGACAATCCGTATCTTGTGCTCCGGTGAAACCCGTGCGTAGACAGACACATTTTCTACAAAATCTTTAAGCTCGCTGTCCGTCATTTTTTCAATCACCGCGCCCTCACAGGCCTCTGCATCATCCTTAAGAATCCCAATCCGCTTTGCTATAGCAGCAGCCGTTACCTTGTGGTCGCCGGTGATCATAACCGGCTTTATGCCGGCGCGGATACATTCTCTCACCGCCGCTTCCGATTCCCTGCGGGGAGGATCCATCATGGCAATAAGCCCCAGGAATGTCAGCCCATTTTCCTCTATCTGCATATTTTCCTTCATTTTCTTATATGCAAATGCAAGAACCCTCAGTCCGTTCCTGGAAAATTCGAAATTCTGTTCCTCTATCTTTTTGATATCTTTCTCGGAAATATCCCTTGCCAAACCGCCCTCCCTTATCTGTACTAACCGTTTTAACAGGACGTCCGCCGCGCCCTTCGTCACTGCAATATAACCGTCCTTGCATGTGTGGAGAGTGGTCATCAGCTTTCTGTCACTGTCGAAAGGTATCTCAGAAACTCTCGGATACTGTTCTCTGATATCCTCCGCAGAGATACCAAGGCGATTTCCCAGCTTAACCAGCGCCGTCTCCGTGGGATCCCCGATATCTTTCCCGTCTTTCACCGAAGAGTCGTTACAAAGGACACTGCTGTATAAAAGCTTTTTTTCATTCCCGTCCGCCGTGCTGATCTTATCCGCCGGTATCACTTGCCCATCGGTATAATAATACTCTACGGTCATCCGGTTCTGGGTCAGTGTTCCTGTCTTATCCGAGCAGATGACCGATACGCTTCCCAATCCTTCCACTGCCTGCAGCTTTCTGATGATCGCATGTTCCTTCGCCATCTTCCGCGTCCCAAATGACAGCACGATAGTCACGATAGAACTCAAAGCCTCCGGAATCGCCGCCACTGCAAGCGCTACTGCGAAGAGAAATGCGTTGACGATATCCCCGCCCTTAAGCACATTTGCCCCGAAGATAATCCCGCAGAATACCAGGATGATCACGGAAAGCTTCTTTCCGAAGTCATCCATATTTTTTTGGAGCGGCGTGCGCTTATCGGCCGCCTGGTTAAGCAGCCCCGCTATCTTCCCGACCTCCGTTGCCATGCCGATTTTTTCTGCTTCGAAGATACCTCTTCCGTAGGTTGCAAAGCACCCGGAAAATACACGGTTCGTCTGATCCCCGAGGGCTGCCCCTTCCGCTATGTCTCCGGGAGATTTTTCTACCGGAACGCTCTCTCCTGTCAGGGCGCTTTCGTCTACCTGGAGACTGGCGGCGCTTAAAAGCTTACCGTCCGCCGGTATAAAATCTCCTGCCTCGATGACTACCTCATCGCCTACCGTTACCTCCCTGGAAGGTATCTGTCTTAATTCCCCGCCGCGGATGACCTTTGCCTCCGGCGCAGAGAGCTTTTTGAGACTGTTCAACGACTGCTCCGCCTTCACCGTCTGTACTGTCCCAAGCACTGCATTCATCGTGATAACGACAAATATTACAGCCGCGCTCTCTGCCTCGCCTAACATCCCGGATACCACCGCAGCTACGATCAGAATAATTACAAGAAAATCCGCGAACTGCTCCAGAAAGATCTGGACGACGCTCTTTTTCTTTCCCTCCTTTAGTTCATTGAATCCATATTTTTCCTGATTCCTTTTTGCCTGCTCATTTGTCAGCATATCTTCTCCCGCCTTTCCTTCGCAATAAAGGTTTTCTGCCCTTTTAATAGCTTTCCCATTTCTGTAAAATACAGACAAATAAAAAGAGACCCTTATTGCATACTCTTTTTATGCAATAAAAGTCTCATCATTTCATCACGACGCGGGTGGATGCCCACCGTACTGACGCATTCGTAAACGCACTGCCGGTAAAGCAGACGCCGATTACTCCCTTTTACTAATATCTACTATATTCCAAAATCCATAATCTGTCAATCACGATTTGGAAAAATACGATCATCGCTTAGCCAGGGCTTAGTCAAGTTCACGTATCGCCGCTACAGTCTTTTCATATTCTTCGGTGATCGTCTCCATCAGCTCCTCGGCTCCGTCTGTACTTCCGCCTCTTAAAATCTCCGCCAGATCGCTGCTCGGCTTATAAAGCGGATCAAAAGCCAGATTCTGCGCAACACCCTTCAATGTGTGGGCTGCGCGGAACGCCTCCTCGATATTGCCGGCACTTAAGTTATCTTTAAGACTCTTATAGCTGCCATCGTCCAAAAATTTCTTCGTAAACTTCGTGATGAGAGATTCTTTCTTCATCATCCTCTGATACACTGCATCATAATCACCGCCGATTATCTCATAGCATTCTCTTAATGTCATACCTTACTCCTCTCCATCTATTGAAGATATCGCTGATAATATCTCCTTCATCGAATCATCATAGAAACAATACTGGGCACGTCCTGCCTGCTTTGCTGTATAAAGCGCTTTATCCGCACAGCCGAACATGTTCTCATATTTTCTTCCAACATTCTGGGACCGTGAGATCCCCATACTGATTGAAATATCGAAGCCTTCATATTTTCCGGTAAGTGCGTGGAAAATACGGTCGATAATGCTCTCGATACCTTCTACATCCTCCATGAAGATCATGAACTCATCTCCGCCAACTCTCGCCGTTATATCGTAATCTCTGGTGCTGCTGCGAAGCTTTCCCGCCATGTGCTGGAGAACCTTATCACCAAACATGTGCCCGCACCGGTCATTGGCGTTTTTAAAATAATCGATATCGAATATCGCAAGAATATAATCCTTATCATCATTCTCATGAAGGCGTTCCATCACATGCCGCTTTGCATTGGACTGGTTCAAAAGGCCGGTCAGGCCGTCATGATAGGCAATCCTCTGCAGATCTTTAATCTTCGCATGTTCCTCATGCATGTCTACGATCTTACCGATGCAGCCGGTCATATTCGGCTCTTCCTCATGCGCCCACATGCTTCGGCAGATAATACGGCTCCACCGCCATTCCCCATTGATGAGAAGCTCACCGTCGCACTGGACAACCGGATCATCCAGTGTCGAGTTCATCACCAGGTTCTTTACCTCTTCCAGCACCTTTTCATCAGAAATTCCGATAATCTGCTCATCCTCCAGCGGATTCATCGTAATCTCCGATGCATTCAACATCTTAGCACCTGTATCCGAAAGCGTAAGCATAGACGGCTCTCTCGTATATTCAAACTGAATGTCCGAAGACAGGGACGCAAAGAACTGATATTTCGTCCGCTCATGCTCTAAAAGCCTCAAGGTTCTTTCAGAAGCCGAAAGCTCTTCGTAATGAAGGAGATCCTCCGTTATGTTCCGGATATTCCGGTCGCTCTCCTGCTTGATGGAATTCACGGCAAGCTGCTCCCTGATGTTGTCCGCGCTGTCAAGAAGACATTCCAGCAGCAATGGATTAAATGTACCGCATTCCCCGTTGGTAATCATCTCGATTGCCTTTTCATGGGAAAATGCAGGCTTATATACCCGCTTACTCGTAAGAGCATCATAGACATCCGCCAACGCGACAATCTGTGCCGCGATCGGAATCTCCTCGCCTGCCAGGCCGTCAGGGTAACCTCTGCCGTCGTACCGTTCATGATGCCAGCGGCAGATCTGATAAGCCATCTTGACCAGCGCCTCATCCTTGTAATAGGAAAGCTGGTCGAGCATCTGCGCACCGATCAGCGTATGCGTCTTCATGGTATCAAACTCTTCTTTCGTAAGCTTGCCTGGCTTATTAAGAATCTCCCCGGGGATCGATATCTTACCTATATCATGGAGAGCCGACGCCATACTGATGATGGGAATGTCCGAACGCTTAAGATTATATTTATCCGTCTTGCGCATAACCGTCTGCAGAAGAATCTCTGTCATCATATTAATATGCAGCACATGGAGGCCGCTCTCGCCATTACGGAACTCTACGATATGACTGAGGATAGACACCATCAGGTTGTTGCTTCTTTCCTTTTCATAGATCTGATCAGAAACCATCTCGATCAGCCGCTTCTGCTTCGCATAAAGCATAATCGTATTAATTACACGGCGGTGTACGATCTGCCCGTCAAAGGGTCTGCTGATAAAGTCTGTCACCCCAAGCTCGTACGCATGCTCCACGTAAGAAGAAGTATTCTCCGCAGATATCATGATAACAGGTATGTCCTGAATCCAGTTACGCCTGTTCATCACCGCCAGCACTTCGAATCCGTCCATATTCGGCATCACGATATCCAACAGCATCAGTGATATATCTGTACTGTCCGTATTCAGCCTCGCTACCGCCTCAGCCCCATCAACCGCCTCTACTATCTCATATTCATCTCCAAGCATATCCGCAAGGATGGAACGATTCATCTCCGAATCGTCAACTATCAAAATCTTCTGCTTTTCGTTCCCTGTGCCCATCTGAAACCCTTTCTTATGTCATACCATTTCCGCTTATATTATATATCTTTAGTATACCGATATTGCGGTTTTATGTCAATAATCGGATCGTTAAGAATTGTCTAACCTAAAATGAAATTTTAAATTCCACTCCCTTATTCCCCAGTGGAATTTACTCTCG
>CANAPP010000071.1 GCA_947363565.1 uncultured Lachnospiraceae bacterium
ACTATGATACTCATAAAATCAGGGTCTTGTGGATAAAACTGCGGAAACTCAAGAATAAACCCCTTGCCCATCCCGTTTTCCCGTGCTAAACTGGACTTATTCTATACAAAGGAGAGCGGCTATGGCTACCAGGCACTACGATGAATGTTATTTTGTCAATTACGATTCCTATGATGATCTTGTCCTCTACGAGGTGGGCTGCCAAAAGTGTCCTCCCGATTACAGTTTCGGCCCTATCATCCGGAATAATTATGTCCTGCATTATATTCTGAGCGGCTCCGGCTCGCTTTATCTGGACAACAGGGAATTTCCCGTATACGCTGAGCAGGCGTTTATCACCCCGCCCAATCTTGTCTCTTTTTACAAAGGCAGCACTTCGGATCCATGGAATTATATCTGGATACATTTTAACGGGCGCAAAGCCATGGATCTCCTGGCTCAGGCAGGGATTTCCAAAGAGACACCTGTCTTCATCCCGGCTGCCCCTTCTGACGGACTTAAAGATTGTATCACAGAGATCCTGCGCCACAACAGCGAAGAGTATACCTGCATCGGCAACCTGTACCGCCTGTTCCATTTCCTGATCAACAATTCTTCTAACAGACCGGCACCCGAAGAATCGGACAAATCTCTTGTCTATATAAAAAGTGTCATCGAATACATCACCAAAAAATACCGGGAGCCTATAAAAATACAGGATATTGCCGATTACTGCGGTCTGGACCGCTCTTACCTGAGCAAGATGTTTAAAAATGCCACCAGCTATTCCCCTCAGGAATATCTGATTTTTTACCGTATACAGAAAGCCAAGCAACTTCTTATAAAGGAAGAGATCCCTGTCCAAAACGTCGCCTATTCCATCGGCTACACGGATCCGTTCGCATTTTCAAAGGTCTTTAAACGCGAAACCGGATTCTCCCCGACACAGTACCGCAGCCGCCATACTGCCCGCTGACTTTTAAAGCTTTCCGCCCGATGTAGCAATCCCTTCGATAAACTGTTTCTGGAAGACCATATAGATCAGCATCATCGGCCAGACTGCCAGCACTGCCGCCGCCATAAGCTGCGGGTAGTTCACCGAATATGCGCTGGATATCTTTGCCAAAGCCGAAGATAATGTAGCTGCGTCCGAGTTAGAATTTACAATCAGCGGCCACATCAGGTCCTTGAAGGAAAAGAGCGCTGTGAAAATCCCAAGAGCCACCAATCCTGACCTTGTGAGAGGCAGCATCACCTTCCAAAAGGTCTGCCATATATTACATCCATCAAGCCTTGCCGACTCCTCCAGCTCCTTCGGCAATCCCATGAAAAACTGTCTCATCAGGAATGTTCCGAAAGCACTTACCAAGCCTGGGAACACCAATGCAAACACTGTATTGCGAAAGCCCATCTTGTCAACCATGAGATATTGAGGCACGACAAAAATCTGCGCCGGTACCATCATCTGAAACAGTACCAGCCCAAACAGGAAATTTTTCCCCGGAAATTCCAGTCTCGCAAATGCATATGCCGCCATGGCGCTGAACAGCACCGCGCAAAATACCCGCAAAGCCATCATGGCAAATGTATTAAAATACAGCTGTATAAAATCATTCTGCTCGATGACAATCTTAAAATTCTCCCACTGCATAGTCTTCGGGAAAAAGACAAACGGGTTCATGGACGTAGATTCACTGACTGTCTTTAACGCTGTCAAAACCATCCATAAAAACGGCAGAACCATCACAAAAGCTCCTATGATCAACACGATATGCAGTATAAATGTAATAATTTTTCGTTTTCTCTCCATCCCTGTGTTCTCCTTCCTTACATATAATTAACCCATTTTTTCTGCAGCTTTGTCTGTATTACCGTGATAACCATAATAATCATCAAAAGCAGCATAACGATAGCTGAGCCGTATCCCTTATCTGAATATTTAAAAGAATTATTGTAGAACAGATAAACCAGCGAAACTGTACTATCATAAGACGGGCTCGTCACATCTATCATCATGTAGATCACGTCAAAGACCTGCATTGCCGTGATAATGCTCGTCACCAGGACGAAGAAAAGCGTCGGAGACACCAGCGGTACGGTAATAGAAAAAAACTGTTTCACCTTGCTTGCCCCGTCGATGTCAGAGGCCTCGTAATAATCCCTGGGAATCTCCTGCAGTCCTGCAAGGAGCAGAACCATACTATAGCCGATGGTACTCCAAATTCCGATGATTGAGATAGATATCAGCGCAACCCGCGGATCATCTATCCAATTTACGCTGTCCATCCCGAGCTTATTCAGCACATGGTTGATCAATCCGTATTGACTGTTATACAGCCATTTCCACACCATTGTAACAGCCGCCGGCGCCGCAACCATAGGCACAAAATAGATTGTCCGGTAAATCCCTTTGCCCTTAAGCTTTCCATTCAGCGCTACTGCCATCAAAAGCGCAATGACAATCGTCACCGGAACTACCATGCATGTGTATTCGATTGTGTTTTTCACCGCGTGCCATACCTGACCGTCCGAAAGCATCCTCTTATAATTATCCAACCCTACAAAGATATTGCCTTTTCCAAATGCACCGCTTTTAAAAAAGCTTAAATACAAGGTCTGGAAAATCGGGATGATGTTCAGCACGATCAGGCCAAGGATCGTCGGCGCAACCATAAACCAGCCCCAATACCATTCATTTCTTGTTTTCTTACTCACTTTTTTCACTGTATTCCACTCCTTGCCGAAAATGCGGCGGTAATCCCGCCGCATCCCTATATGTTTATTCAGCTCCTAACGCCTCGTTCATCATTTTCGCTGTTTTTTCGCACGCAGCTTTCGTATCTTCTTTTCCTGCATATGCTCCTTTCAGTATCTCATACGCTTTGTCCTCCCAGACACTTGTCTGATTGGAATACGGACGGATCTGGGCATAATCAACCATATCAATATAGCATTTCGTATTAAACATGGGATAAGCCTCCGCAAATTTATCTGCTGTTCCGTTGTATGCGGAGATAGCTGTGCCAAGTTCTGCCTGACGTTCCTGTCCTTCTTTGCTGCTCAGATACTCTACCCATTTCCATGCCTCGTCAGGATGCTCTGTCGTCGCTGAAATAGCGTTACCCAGTCCGTTAAAGATCGTAGAGCGCGTTCCGTCATTGGCAGACGGAAGTACCGCACAGTCAAAATTCTTTGTCATAAACTCCGTCTCTGCAAATCCAGAGAGATTCCAGGAGCCAAAAAGACCCATCGCACACAGGCCATTCTGCATAGCCTCAGCTCTTGCCTGATCATCATAAATCTCCGGCGACAATCCATCTTTGACAAAGCTGAAATACTCTTCAATTCCCTGGACTGTCTTTTCATCATCGTATCCCGATTTCTTATCATCGGTGATGATTTTTCCGCCATTCTGATATACAAAGTTGTAATATCCTTCCTGATTGTGGAGCCCCGCGCAGAATCCATACTGGGAACCGTCGTCTTTAGTCAGTTTCTTTGCCGCATCCTTGAGCGTGTCCCATGTCCAGGTTTCATCCGGATAGGAAAGTTTCGCCTCATCAAACAACGTCTTATTATACCAGAGGGCGATTGTATCATAATCCTTTGGAACTGCATACTGTTTTCCGTCGATATTATAGATCTGTCCCAGGCCCTCCGGGTAATCAGCCAGATCCACACTGTCACTCTTCTCTATATAATCCGTCAGATCCAAAAGCTGGTCGTTGGAACCATAATAATAGATATTGTTGGAATGCATCCAGAAAGTGTCCGGCAATGAACCGCCGGTAGCCGCCGCCTCAAGACCCGTCCAGTAATCATCCCAGCCGTTCACCTGGATATCAATTTTAATATTCGGGTTTTCTTTCTCAAACTCATCTGCAACCGTCTCAAGCAGCTTTGCCTGATTGGAATCCCAGCATGCATAACTGATGGTTACCTCTCCACCGGAATTCTCTTCCCCATTGTTTGATGCTTGTTCGGATGTATTTTTGTTGCCGCACCCTGCCGCCATGGCACTGATTAACACTGTGCATAAAAACGCACTTACCAAACGCTTTTTCATGTGTTTTCCTCCTTTATTACCGCGTTTTTCCTATTTGTTACTGTATAAATCATATACTTTTATCTCATTGATGTTAATGTGTTTATGCGTTAACCACATGGCAAAATGTGTCTTACCTAAAATCTTATATATTATTTTTGTTTTGCATTAACATACCAAAGGACCGGATATTTTCGGGTATCCGGTCCTTTGCAGAAGAAACCAATTAACTTGCCTGTCGTCTTTCTTACATTAATTTGCGGAACAATTCTTTCAGCTCCTCGGGGCAGGTATCTTTCGGATTCCCCGGACAGCATGCGTCCGCATACGCGGATTCCGCCAGGAAGTCGAGATCCTCTTCCTTAAGCGTCTCAAGCTTTGACGGAATCCCCACATCCTGAGACAGTGCGCGCACCGCGTCAATCGCCGCCCTGCGGTATGTTTCCTGATCCATTCCTGCAGTGTCCACGCCCATAGCCTCCGCAATATTCTTATATTTTTCCCCGCTGCATTCAGCGTTATACTCCATAACGATCGGCAGCATCATCGCGCAGGCAACTCCGTGGGGCGTATCATAGACCGCTCCCAGCGTGTGGGCCATGGAGTGGGCGATTCCCAGTCCTACATTGGAAAATGCCATGCCCGTCACATACTGTCCAAGCGCCATACCCTCCCGATCTTCGGGATTATTCTCCACCGCTCCCCGCAGGCTCTTTGCGATCAGCCGGATTGCCTCCAAATTCAGGCAGTCTGCCAGCGCCCACGCTGCTTTTGTGGTATAGCCCTCAATTGCATGGGTAAGGGCATCCATACCTGTCGCCGCAGTCAGCCCCTTAGGCATCGTAGACATCATATCCGGATCTACGACTGCGATATTCGGGATGTCATTGGTATCTACGCAGACAAATTTACGCTTTTTCTCCGCATCGGTAATGACATAATTAATGGTCGCCTCAGCCGCCGTACCTGCCGTAGTCGGCACCGCGATCGTAAATACCGTAGGATTTTTCGTAGGTGCCACGCCCTCTAAAGAGCGCACATCCTCGAACTCCGGATTGTTGATGATGATGCCGATGGCTTTGCCCGTGTCCATAGAAGAGCCGCCGCCCACCGTAATCATATAATCAGCGCCGGATGCCTTGTATGCGGCAACACCCGCTTTTACATTTTCAATGGTCGGATTAGGCTTGATGTCGGAGTACACCTCATAAGCCATGCCGTCCGCATCCAGAAGATCCGTTATCTTCTTTGTGACATTGAACTTTACCAAATCCGGGTCAGACGCAATAAATGCCTTCTGAAACCCTTTGCTCCTGATGATTCCCGGAATCTCCCCGATTGCTCCTTTCCCGTGATAGGAAATCCCATTCAGCACAAAACGATTTACCATTTTCTTCATCCTCCTCTTTTTTATTTTTCATACAAGAACTTTTCCGGCAACGTCACGTTGAAATCCACCGCCAGATCCCGGAAGTTCTGCGGCGTGATGGTCTGCAGCTTATCCGGACACATGGACAGCATCTTCACCAGTATCTCCGCGGATTTTTCTACCGTGTGCATCAGCCCGAAGGTAAGGTCAAAGTCCTCGCCGGAACAGAACATGCCGTGGTGCGCCCAGACTGCCACGTCGTACTGTTTCATCAGCTCGCTGGTGGCCACGGCGATATCCCGGCCTCCCGGAACCATCCAGCCGACAACGCCGATTCCTGACGGGAAGACAACCGGGCACTCGGTAGCCATCTCCCACAGCTCCCTGGTGAACACCTCATCCTTAAGGGGAAGGACAAAGGTAAGGGCGATCACATTAGTCGTATGTGCGTGATAGATGACCCGGTGCGTGCCGCCGGACGCCGCTTTTTTCACCTCGTGGTTCATCAGGTGGCTGGGCAGCTCGCTGGTGGGTTTTCCGCCGTTTACCAGCCCCCAGCAGATACGGTACTTCTCACCCTTATCGTCAAGCCGGATGATGCATACGCTGTCCGCCGGGTCTAAGATAACATTGCGGAAATATTTCCCGCTGCCTGTCACCATAAAATATTCCCCGGAAAGTCCCGGAACGCTGGTCCCGATCTCCTTCCATTCACTGTCTTCCCTCAGGTGCTTTGCTGCCTCTTCCACTTCCTCCGCCTTCATCCGGTAGGACAGGTTGCCGCCGTTTCTCTCATGCCAGCCCTGCTCCCATCCATCATTGCACATGCGGATAAAGCCCTGTACAAATTTTAAATCCGTAATACTCATTCTCTTACTTCCTCCTACTCATGAAATCCAGGGGCAAAGACATCCTGACCCCTGCGGCAGGTAAATTCCCCCGCCGTCTACCTTGTAACAATATCCACCGGTACACCAAAAATCTTTGCAACCTTCAGGATTGTATCAATATGCCTTCCGGATGCCGCCGCCATATGGTGGGTCGGGCCTGCCTCGCTCCATCTGTTGCAGAACTCTCTCGCCCCGCAGCGAAAACGTGTCCGCATATTCGTATCACCGAAGGTGAAAATCGGTCCCTCCTCGTTGACGCCTTCCGCCGCTACAAATTTAAAATGTCCGTCCTTATCCTGGGTAATGCCTAAGTAAGTCACCGGGCCGAGATGGGGATAGAACTGCGTCAGGTATCCGCCTCCCGCTTTTCCGTGGAATACCGGCACGATCTTCATTGTCGGCTTTTTCGCGGATATATCCGCATCGCCGGAACCGCTGTGCCCGATAATACAGATATCTTCCTCAAAATCAATGGAGTACATCTCGGACAACTGCCCCGCTCCGGAAATCGTCTTAAGGATACTCATCGCCATGGCAACCTTAATGTCACCCTCAACCGCACAGGCAACTCCCTGCTTGATCAGCATGGAAAACGCCGGGATCAGCATGCTGTCCAGGACACCTGCCTTCCCTTGGGCGAACCCGTCATAGTGGGAGGCGATAAAACCGAGCTGCTCATCTTTGACCCACTGCTCGAAGGCCACAACATATTTGGCCATCTCCCACACCTTTTCAATCGTGCCGCCGCCCTCGATATCAAAAGTATCGAGAATATCCTGCGCTTTCGCCCGGATGACCTCCTCATCCGTAATATTGTCGGCAATCGCCCACATCTTCTCCCAGTCAAACTGCTTGGTATAGAGGAACATCCGGTGATAGAGGTTTGTTTCATCAATATACAGGTCCATCATGCCCGGATACGGACGGCCGATCTGCGCCAGATTCGTATCCCGGAAACGGCGGCGCACCTGTGCGGCCCTGCACCACTCTTCAATCTCCGCCTGGACCGCCGGGTCTCCACCCTCCACTACGCCGGTGATGACCGCGTGGCGCTTTCCGGCGCGCTCTAAGTCCGCTACCATCTCGCCCACCGCCCCGCAGGCATAAAGCTTGCCAAGCCAGGTAGCTGTGTCCGTGTTTTCATAATCCGGCGCTTTCTTCTTCTGGATGTTCACCAGGACAACCGGCACGTCAAGATCCCGGACCGCCGGCAGCATATTATAAGATGTAGCGTAAGTTAAAAGCTGTAAGATCACAAGGTCAACGTCCGCAGCGCGGAACTTATCTCCCGCTGCCTGCGCCAGCTCCTTGGTGGTAACGATGCCGCCGTCCACAATCTCCACCGTTTTTGGAAGTGTCTGTAAGAACGCGTCATACTGCGCCTCAAACTCCGGCACTAACGAAGGGAACTGCGGCAGATATGCTCCGAGAGCAATGGAAAAAACGCCGATTCTCGCCTTTGTTTCTACTAACATAATAAATCCTCCTCTTTGAATTCTTATTTCTTATATTCTTTTATTTCAAAGGACTCTTTCACGCACGCCCTTGCCTCTTTTAACCCGGCAAACTCCTGGTTACAGATCATCTGCACCAAGAGGTTCCCGATAGCCGTAGCCTCTCCCGGCCCCGCGCAGACCGTGCGCCCGGTATATTCTGCGGTGACCTGGTTTAAGTATTCTGCATTGGAGCCGCCGCCCACCACGTATATGCGCTCATAATGCTTACCGGTCATCTGCTCGATCTGACCGATGGTGTCTCCGTAGCACTTGCCCAGGCTGTTGTAGATGACTGCGGCAATCTCCCACTCATCCTCCGGCACCTGCTGCCCGGTCCTCTCGCAGTAATCCTTCACCGCCTCTGCCATACTTGGCGGAGCCAGGAACACATCATCATTGCAATCCACGATGGAAGGAATCGTCTGTTTTTGTGCCTGTTCGCAGATATATCCGTAAGAATATTCCTCGGCAAGCTCTTTACGGACAGACTGGATCATCCAGAGCCCCATGATATTTTTCAGATACCGGAACCGGTACTCATAGCCGCCTTCATTGGTAAGGTTGTACATCCTGCTCTCCGGCGAGCAGTCCGCCTGGGAAAGCTCTGTTCCCATCAGCGACCAGGTGCCGGAGCTGATATAAAGGGCATCCTCTTCCGCCGTCGGCAGCGCCGCCACGGCGGAGCCTGTATCGTGGGTGACCGTCAGGACCACCTGGCAGTCAAATCCCACTTCCTCCTGAACCTCTTTGGTGAAGTTCCCGACCAGTGTTCCTGGCCGGCTGATCTCCCCAAAAATCCTCTTTGGGAATCCCAGCATATCGATCAATCCGTAATCCCAGTCCTTGGAGACAGGGCTGACCAACTGTGTCGTAGTCGCATTGGTGTACTCCGTCCGTTTCACCCCGGTCAGAAGGAAATGAAAATAATCCGGGATCATCAGCATGCTTTCTGCTTTCTCAAAAAGCTCTGGCTCCTGCTGCTTTACTGCCATCAACTGATAGATGGTGTTGAAAATCTGTTTCTGGATGCCGGTGCGTGCGTACAGATCCTTAAGCGCAATCTCCTCATACACCTTGGCATCCATCCCGCTCGTCCGGTCATCCCGATACCCGTAGGTTTTCCCGAGAATCCGGTTCTCTTTATCCAGGAGCACGTAATCCACCGCCCAGGTGTCGATTCCCATAAAGGACGGCGCTTTTCCCAGCTCCCTGCACCGCTTAAGCCCCTCCTTGATCTCGTAAAACAATGCCTCCACATCCCAGCAAAGGCTGCCGTCCACACGGTTCATGCCATTTGGGAAACGGTAAATCTCCTCCAGCTTTATCTTCCCATCCTCAAGACACCCGAGCATATGACGGCCGCTGGATGCGCCGATATCTACGGCCAGATAATAGGTACTCATCTTCTCCCTCCTCCCTAATCCAGGTGAAATACCGGATGCAGGTCAACGCTCACCGGACTGTTATCCGGGTTCGTATCCATAATGTCCGCCATAAAATCCCACCATTTCCGGTTGATCGCCGTATCTGCCGACTTTGCCCACTTTTTTTCATCTTCGACCTCGATGTAGCCGAAAAGCACATCCGTTTCCTTATCCAGAAAGATAGAATAATTCTTTCCGCCGTACGCACGGATCATCTCTGCCATCTCGGGCCACAGCTCATTATGGCGTTTCTCATACTCCGCCTCCATGCCCGGATAGATATGCATCTTAAAGCCTTTTCTTACCATCATCAGTTCTCCTTTTCCACCAGTCCGAATTTAAAATATGTAGATATGCCGCTCAATGCAAAGTACACGAAGGAAATTATGATGGAAGTATTTTTCCATGCATCCGGCGTCGCCTTCCCTGCCGCGACCATCAGGGTAAATACCGCGAATACCGCAAGCACTCCATAGGATACATACGCCGCAGCCTTCTGGACAGCCGGATATTTCGGGCGTAAGACCTCAACTTCGTCATCTTCCTCGTCCTGAATCCGCGAGAGCGCCTCCTGAATCTTTCTCTCCTCTTCGGCCTGTCTGCTGTAATCATCCTTTGCCCCCATCATGCACGCCAGCACCAGATAGGAAACCATCGCCAGAAGATAGGTCGGAAGGAACAGGAAATAGGAGTGCAGCGCATGGGTGACGGTCATCACCGCCACAAAGGCAAGGGCAATCCCCCACGCAGCGAGTCCGGCATAATTAATCTTCCATCCTTTATACATCGCCCAATATCTTGTTCCGCCCAGTTTCGGGATGATCCAGTGCTCCGCAAATACGATGGCTCCCACCGGCGGCACGACAAGCACGATGATATTCACGATCGTCATAATGTTCATGGTAATAGGGAAACATGCTACGACCGTCATAAACACGCCCACGATGTAGGTAAGCTTTTTGGCCGATACATTCTTAAATACTGACCCGTACGCCAGGCTCGCCCGGTAGATGTTCGGGTTTGCCGTCGTCCATCCGGCAATGATGACCGCCAGAAGTCCTGTGCTCCCCAGCACCGCGCTTGTGATGGCTCCTGAATCCAGAATCAAAAGCGACTCGTTCAGCATAATTGCTGCCGTTGCTCCCATGATCCCCGCACTGCCCCACGCGAAGAAATGTCCGATAAACATGCCATAGCAGGTGACGAATCCGTATTTTGCCGATTTTGCATAACGGAACAGCGCCATATCGTTAAGTCCGCCGTGGTAAGCCAGATTGCACATCCACGCAAATCCGATGACATGAAAGATGGTCAGGTCCTGTCCGCCCTCGATGATCTCGCCGCTCCATACGCTTGTGTTCATCAGCTCCATAAAGTCGCCAAAGCCATGTATCCCGGCTGCTCCCGTTATTTCGATAAGCTACGGGACTACCACGCAGAACCCGGCAAGGAATACGATGATCATCCACGGTACGCATACCGATGAAAACTTGGCGACTGCGTTAAATCCATTTGCCGCAACCAGCGTTACGATAATGCCGAGTACGATGACCACCAGCACGAACTTCACATCCGTCGGATACCACTCCGTCTGGAGCTTGATTCCGAAGATCTCCCTCACTGCCGACGCCGAGACCGTCAGCATGGAGGCAGCCATAGCGATAGACGCCAGCCCCCAGACGACGTTGTAGACCTTCTGCATGTAAGGCCCCATAACCTTTTTCAGATAGGAATACAGTGTTACCCTTGTATCCACGCCAATGGGCGCGCAGATCAGCGCGTAAGTCAGTGTCGCCAGGATATTTCCCACGATCAGCCCCAGGAATATATCCGTCGCCTTCACGCCCAAAGTAACCAGCGTCGCACCGATTACAAATTCAGTTGCCGCAATGTGTTCTCCTCCGTAAATGCCAAAAAAATTGCCAAGCCCGGAAACATTTTTCTTTGATATCGGCCGGTCATCCGCCGGTATCTTCTGTGCCTCTTTTCGATAATCCATAATATCTCCTCTCACTTCCTTGTCCGTCGTTTCGGCAGCGCTGCCTTCGCTTACTTAAGTGTCTTTATTATAGATTCTGCGGCACATTTTCATAATGTCCTGACTTGACAAATATACTGTCCTCTATTTCGTTTTTTAAATCTTGATCACCCGGTCATGTTTGTGGAGTTTCCGGTACTCGTTGGGCGTCATGTCGTACCGTTTTTTAAACTGGCGGTAAAAGTAGCTCTGGTTCTCATACCCGATATTTACCGCAATCTCTTCCACGGGAAGTTCCGTCTCCACCAGGAACATCACCGCCTTCTGGAATCTTTTCCGCATCAAAAGCTCCTGGAAGGTGTACCCCGTGCTTTTCTTGATCAGCCTGCTCAAAGTTGGGAGCGGCTGTTTGAAATCCTCCGCGATGCAGCTAAGTGACGCTGTCTTGTAATTGGAATCAATGTATTTTGTAGTCGCCTGGATGATGATATCCTCATAGCTCTGGGAGGACTGCGCCGACAGCCTGTCGATGTGGTTGATCAGGTACAGAAAGACCAGCCCCATGGAATACTGGTTAATTACCTCTTCATTCTGATTCCCGCATATGATAGAAGTGATCATATTCTCCATCAGGTTCGATATCGCCTGCTGCCCTCCGAGCTGAAAGTTCAGGTACTGAGGAATCGGATTATTCTGTCTGAGCGTTCCCACGAGAAAATCCGCCAGAATATTCTGCCTGCCGATCATCTGCAGCGGTATGTCAAAAAATTCCGGCAGCACGATAAAATTAATCCCCACATCGCCGTACTCCGCACGCTTTACCCCATGCTTTACATGCTGGTTCAAGAGGATCATATCCCCCGGCTGCATCCTAATCTCCTGCCCGCCGATATAATGGGTGATCTCCCCGGCGCATACATAGAGCATCTCGATATAATTGTGCTTATGCTGCGGAAACTCCACAAAACGGCTGTGATGCCTTACCGTGATCAGCCGCCCCTCTCGCAGGAATAACTGGCAGTCCACCTCGAACTGGTTCTTCCTTGTGTAAATGTCCTTAAGCACCTGTCCGCTGCCGTCAAGATACGCCTGCTCCTCGTCCGTAATCTCCTGCATCTTTTTTATCAGTTGTTCATCCATAGGTTTCCCCTTTCCCGAAAGCTACCCTCAGTGTACATTGTTCCTTTCTAACATTTTATCCTATATTGTCAGGAAAAAACATGTCCTTATTTTAGGGAAAAGGGGACCTTATTTGCAGATGTTTAGCGGGTCAGGCTTCTCTCACACATTCTCCGTATACCGGCAGCCCGGATACCCGCCGCATCCCCAGAACTCACCGAATCTCCCTTTCCGCTTTACCATCATCTTCCCGCACCTGGGGCATACCTTCAGCTTCTTTTTTACCGCCGGTGATTTTAGCGCCTCCCCCAGCCGCTCAAACACCTTCTGGTTCATGCCGCAGTCCGCAAGGGCACGGTGCGCCCCGTCCGCAGCGATACCGTAATGTACTGCCAGATCCGTCAGTTTATGATTGGAAAGCTCAGGCAGACACTGTCTCGCCAACGAAAGAGTGTCTATGTAGTCGTTGGCAAATACCTTCCCCCAGTAATCCTTCGCATCCCTCTGGATAAACTTCATATCAAACGTGTGGATATTATGCCCCACCAGAACCATATCCCCGATAAACGCGTCAAAATCCGCCAGCGCTTTTTCAAATACAGGGGCATCCTTCACCATGTCGTCGTAGATGTGGTTAACCTGGGATGCCCGGAAAGGAATCTTCATGTTGGGATTTACCAGCGTGGAGAACTCCTCTATAACTTTCTTCCGTTTTACCTTGACAGCGGAAATCTCGACCACCCTGTCCGTCACATAGCTGATTCCCGTCGTCTCCAGATCAAACACCACATAATCCGGTATATATTTGTCAAGCTTTCTTCCTTGTGTATCTCCAAGCATCCTCTTTCTCCTTTGGTATCTTAATCATCAATATGCTTTCATTATATGTAGCTTTTGTCCAAAAAGCAACCATCCAAATATTTATTCAGCACGTTATATCCGTAAATGGTCAAATAAACTACGCAGAAAACGGCAAATTTATAAAATCGATAAAACCGAATAATTTGTGAATAATTAACACGATATCACTTGACATCTCCTACCAAAATATGATATAAATATCTAGTGCGATGAACACGTACAGGGGATTGGTCAAGTGGTATGATAGGGGTCTCCAAAACCTTTGGCGGGGGTTCGATTCCCTCATCCCCTGTTAGATGAAAAAGTGTTGTAAGCCTTGGAATTGAGGGCATTACAACACTTTTTCTTTTTTATCTTTCAGAGTGTTTCAGAGTACAAAATTAGGGTAAAAATAGGGTAGTAAAATCAAAGTAATAAAAACGAAAGGGAATATGTATAACTACATAAAAAATCATCAGCTAAACTATGCCAAATAAATTGTCACTCACTAAATGTTGCTTATAGTAAAGCGGGGGAAAACGTTTGTTTTATCCTTTCAGTGCAGAAGGTCTGGGAAGATTGATAGCAGCAAAACAGCAACATCGGGAAGATTTACAGCGTTTAAAAGATTTACGGCCAATCAATGATGATTTCATGCGTTGCATTTTTACCTTGCTAGATAGTGTTTTTAATTTTGTGTCTATGCCTTTCCAACTTATTCCAGAGTCCACAAAGCCTTGTAAATGCTGGATTTCTTAGTATTTTTATGGACATAAATCATGGTCAGAAAAAAGTCATAAAGACACAAAATTATTTACAGCCTCCTTGGCTAAATGAAACAACACAAAACTGCTATTTGGGACGGATTCCAACAAGTGTCAGACTGCATAGCCGGACTCCTCCATCATCGTCAAACGAGTAGTCTTCTGCATATCCTCTCAATACCACTTCATCACCTTCAGACAAAGTTCTCATCGCTTCTTCATATTCTGCCTGTGACACCCACTCTTCGTCCCAGGAAAGTGCTGAGACGATTGCCCAGCCATTCTCATAAGGCGGTTCCACTGTAGTTTTCATATAAACTGTTTTGCCAGGCGGGGTACTGTCATGGTCTATTTCTGCTGATTCAAGAATTCCTGTAATCTCCAGATATTTTCCCGTATATTTTTCTGCAACTGCATCGATATCATCATACATTTCTTTTATCAGTTCATCGGCTCTGCAGGCGATATATTCAAGATCATCCGGGTTTTTTGGCGTTTCTGTCCTCGCAGCATCTTCTAATGGCTCGGTTTCTTCCAACGATTCGGTTTCTTTTGATTCAACATCTGTCATTTCTTCTTTTTCTTCCGTCTTATTTGTATCAGACTTACCTCTGTCGCCACAAGCATCTACACTAAAAATTATTGCCGCGCAGAAAATTATAATCAATAATCGTTTCATCTTAACCTCTTTAAACTTTCTCTGATATCTGATTACTTTCTTGCTTTGTTCTTGTAACCCATATCAGTATGGACAGTATTCTGTATCTACGTGTTTGATCTCTTTACTTTCTTTCAACGGAAACATCTTGTCCAAACCACTTTTCGGAAATCTCTTTCAGCGTACCGTCCTCTTTGATGCTTTGAAGAAATATATTTACAGCATCCGCAGTATTTTTCTCAAAAACCCGGGGGCACCCAACGGCATATCCTACTGGTTCTAACAGCCTGATATTAAGCCCTTTATCTTTTTTCATGGCATATTTGGCCTCGATATCTAAAAGAGCTAAAGGTGGGTCGCCCGCTTTAAGCTGGGACAGTTTATCATAACCATACACCCCTGTCCATCTCCCAACATATATTTTACTATTTACATTTTTCAAGGTCTCCTCTATATCAAATGCATGCATTTCTTCACCTGCATTTACTTCAACATCACCAGATATGTCAGACATCTCTTGGATACTGTCATCCGCCGCCACAGCCAGGGTTATACCAGAATAATAAATCGGTTCCGTCTGCTCAATAGTGTCATCTGCTTCTTCAAATGCTGATGGCGATATCTCCCATGTATACACATCAACATCCGCCATCCCTTCCATCATCACAATTTGAGGATATGACATAGAAACATCAGAAGACCACTTCTCTATAGTCTCCTTATTCAGCTCATACCACTCTACAGGAATTCCAGTTCTTTTTTCAAACTCTTTCCATATATCAATATTGTATCCCTTCCATTCGCCATCTTCCTTAAAAGAGAAAGGTTCATAATCAATTATCGGCGCCACCACCAGTTTATCTTTGTCCAATTTGACATCCAGCTTTGAAGATTTTTTCGCAGCAGTCCCACCGGATTTCTCAGCGGCAGTCTTACTGTCTTCTTTCTTGCTGTCAGGTATTTCCCCGGATGTACTGGATTGACCACATCCGGCAAGCATCCCCAGGCATACTGCGGCACACAGAACCGCGCTTACAATTTTCTTTTTCATTTCACTTTCACCTCTGTATAATTATATTTTTATGTTCATTATACCCCCCCCCCCCCTCAGCCTGTCCGAAAACCCTTATTTTCTGCGGCCTGTAGCCATTTTTAG
>CANAPP010000072.1 GCA_947363565.1 uncultured Lachnospiraceae bacterium
CCGGAGTATGGATAAGGCACCGGTGGTCAAATACTTCGCAGTAAGTGATCTCACTCATACGCACCCGAAAAAGCACGCCCTTTTTCATCAGCGTTATTGCTTTCTCCGTCGCTTTCCTGATTCGCTCATCTGCCCGGTCGAGGGCAGAAAAAAGCCGCTCCTTACTAACCGGCTTTACCAGATAATGTACTGCCCCGACGTCAAAAGCCTCCAATGCATATTCCCTGTAAGCCGTCACAAAGATAATCTGACTCCTTCCCCCGAAACTTTTCGCCGCTTCAACACCGCCTATCCCCGGAAGCTTCAGATCCAGCAGGAGCACGTCAAACGTCTCTTGCGCCTGCATCAGTTCCTCGCCCGATAGAAACGTCCGTACACGCAGCTTAACTCCCCGGCTTTTTCCATAACTTTCTGTCATTTCCCTCAATTTTTCCAGCATATAGCCTTCATCTTCGCATATGGCCAGTGAATCCATCATCCCACCGCTTTCTAATCATAAACTGTTTTCTGAATGAACATATTGTATCACACAAGAGCGATAAACCAAACGGTAAATTTTCGGTAATTACAAGTTATTTTTACGAATATTGCGTGTACAACAATCTTGAAAAACCGCACGGTACGTGGTAAAATTATGTTTGCAATCAACATATATCTTGCATTACATAATCTAAAATTTAATTCTTTATTGCAGGAGGAGTCTTATGAAATTTCTAGTAAACCGAAAGCTTGCTACCCGCATTAGTATTATCACCACGGCAATTACCTTTACCGGCATGCTGCTGCTTTGGTTTATCGTTTCCGGCCGCGCCGCTTCCATGGTTAAAAACAATATTACCAATCAGATGACTGACGCTGTGGAATCCAGAGCAGCCATTATCAATGATTATGTGTCCTCGGCAGAAGAATATATGACCGCTTTTGCCCTCGGCAGCGAAGTCCGCGATCTTCTTGAACATCCGAATGATCCTGACCTGCTGAAAAAGGGACAGAAGTACACGGAAGATTTTGCCGAAGTCAAGGGCATCTTTGAAGGGCTTTACATCGGCACTCCTTCTACGTATATACTGACACATACCTCTAAGGGCGCTATCGGGATGACTACCAGAGAGGGGGATTCGCTGGATGAGTTCCGCGACACTATACTGTCAGGCCCAAAGCTTACCAACCTTGGCATCATGAAATCGCCGGGAACGGGGAGTATGATTCTTTCCATGTACTACCCGCTCTTTGACAGCGAAGAATGTATCGGCTATGTAGGAGCCGGAGTTTATGCCAGCCGGCTGATGGACGCACTGCTGGATTTGGACATCGAGGGTCTTCCCAACAGTGAGTATGTATTTTTAAACGTAGATACCGGCATGTACCTGTACCATGAGGACGAGGCACTTCTCAATACCCAGACGGCCGACAGCGGATATCTGGAAATCCTCGACCGGATCAAATCGAACGGCAGTACACAGGCAGGTACATATTCTTATAAAGACGAAGACGGCGTGGAACAATTAGTCGTCTACAAATATTTAAAAGACCGGAACTGGGTCTTCATGGTCCGTGACAATGCATCGGAAGTTTACGGAGAAGTCGTTACCGTCCGCATTACCGTAGGTATCTTGTGCGCGGCCGTTGCGGCGGTCATCATCCTTGTCACACTTCTGATCCTGTACCGGGAAGGCCGTGAGCTTATGGTCATGGAGGGAGCGATCAGCCGTCTCGGCAATCTGGAGCTTTCCGTTGACCGGGAGTTGGAACCTTTTTATGGACGGACAGACGAGATTGGTATGATCGCCCAGACAATCCATCATGTCTGTGACTGCCTGCGAAAAACAATTGACGATATCGGCCGGATACTCGGCGAGATGGCCGACGGCAATATTGCCGTGGATGTCCGGAAAAACGAAGACTACTATATCGGTGATTTTAAGATTCTCGCCGATAGTTTAAAAAGCATCCGCACACATCTTACCGATGTCATGCGTGACATCACTCAGGTAGCAAACCAGGTAGACAGCGGGGCGAACCAGGTATCCGCAGGCGCCCAGGCACTGTCCCAGGGGACTATGCAGCAGAAAGCTTCTATGGGCGGATTGATGTCCAATGTCTCAGATATGACCGAGCAGATCCAGAACAGCACCGCCCGCTGCAGCAATGCCAGCAGCCTTGTGGACAGAGCTGCCGGTTACGCGGCCGAGGCCGATACGAAGATGGAACAGCTCATTACAGCCACGAAAAATATCGAGCAATCCTCGGCGAAAATCGTCAGCATCATCAAGACCATCGAGGATATCGCTTTTCAGACAAATATTCTTGCGCTCAATGCTACTGTTGAAGCAGTCCGGGCAGGAGAGGCCGGAAAAGGATTCTCTGTGGTGTCCGATGAGGTCAAAAGCCTCGCAGCCAAATCTGCAGATGCTGCCCAAAACACAAGCACGCTGATCGGACGTTCCATCGACGATGTACAGACAGGTACAGAATCAACTAACCTTGCTATTTCCGCGATGAAGGTCATCAGCGAATGTATCCAGTCCATCAAGCTGCTGATGGATGAGATTTCCCTTGCCAGCGTTCAGCAGTCAGAGATGATCGTTTCTGTCGAAAGCAGAATCAAAGAAGTCTCCAAAGTCATACAGGAAAATTCCGAAGCCGCCGAGAACAGCGCATCGATCTCCAATGAACTGTCCAACCAGGCAAAGACACTGAACCGGCTGCTCAGCCAGTTCCGCATTAAGTAAAGATATCTTGCCTTTCAGGCAAAAAACTGCGGCAGACAGGACTATTCCCCGTCTGCCGCAGCCATATTCTATTACCTTGATCTTTTTATGCCCATTATCCATTTATCATAAATGCAACCAGTTTATCGATATCTTCTTTTTCATGCGCCACGATCTCAAGCTCAGGAATCTCACCGTTAGAGAAAATATTCGCCAGAGATACATACTGGGATAACTTAGACTTCAGATTCAGTCTGTCCCCTTCTCCTGTCACAAGCTCTACCTTTCCTTTACAACTGTCTACTACACTGAAAAACTTCTCTACATCTGTAATATTCTGTACTTTCATAATTACCTCTCCTTTCAAATACCCTTTTCATCCTACGCCATCAGTATAACTTATTTTTCCAAAATTTCAATACCCTTTTCATTAATTCGTATTTTCTGTTCTTTTAAAAGCCTTCCGACGGCACGTTTAAATGCATTTTTACTAAGGCCAAACTCCTTTTTGATCAATTCTGCATCGGATTTGTCAGTAAATGGCAATTTCCCACCGGATATTTTCAGCCTTTTTAACAACATCTGTGCGTCGTCCTCCATCTGCAGAAATGCTTTTTTCCGCATGCTCAAGTCTAATTTTCCGTCTTCACGCACTTTTGTGACCCTTGCAGTTACCTTGTCGCCCACCTTCAGGTTCCCAAAATCCTCCCGCTTAGGGATACGCCCGGAATACTTATTATCCACTGCCACAAACACACCAAAGTTATCACTCAGCTCATAGACGGTTCCATGCACCTCATCATCCTTCTGATAGTCCGAATCTGTCTCAAGTCTTGCATATACCTTCATGGTAGCACACAGCCTGCCTGTCTTGTCCGCGTACAGCGCCACTAACACTTCGTCCCCTTTTGATACCTTGGCAGTCTGCTCCTTGAACGGAAGCAGCAAGTCCTTCGGCAGCCCCCAGTCGAGAAAAGCTCCGATCCTGCCGGTGTCCACGACGGTAAGCACCTTAAGCTCTCCCATCGTAATCTTGGGTGTCTCAGTCGTAGCGATGAGCCGATCATCCGAATCCTTATATAGGAATACTTCTATCGGATCACCAATCTCAATCCCCGCCGGGACCTGCTTTTTCGGAAGCAGCACCCGTTCCTCCTTTGTGCCTAAGTATACTCCGAAATCTACCTTCTTCACCACCATCAGTGTTCTCTTCTTCCCTAATTCTTCCTGTAACTTCATCTTCTTCTCCTATGCTCTCAATCCTTGAATTCTACTGCGGCAAATGCCTGTCCCTGCGTACTGCAAAGCTCCACGACCGTCCGGCCGTCTTCTCTGCCGACCCGCGGCACGATCATGTCATTATACACCGCAGATTTCTTATACTCTGCCCGCACCTGCCTTACCTGTTCTCCTTCGTATAGCTCTTTTGCCATCTGTATGTACTGGCAGTTATTGACATGCTCGTTAGTATCGATATGATATTTGCGTACGGGGAAAGACGGCATTTCCATCATCCGCTCAGGCAGCGCGATCTTCCTTGGAGATGCTCCCATCTCAAGAGGTTCTGACACACCATAAGCCTCCACCTCTTTTGCATCCGGCTTCGCCGGACGCCCTTTTTCTATATCCATATAGACCCATAGAGAATTGGCATATGCGATAGTCTCGCCGTGACCGTCCTTCATATAAAAGTTTCTGTCGCCGCAGATTCCCTTAAATCCCGATGCAAATGTACTGACGCTTATCTCCTCTCCGAGCTCCGGATATCGGTCGATCACGATCTGCCATGCGGACAGAACCCATGCCCGATTTCGCTTTCCAAGAAACTCCAGTCCATATCCGATACTCTCGGAATGAAAAATACTGCTGTCCTGAAAATAATTAATAATCGCCGGAAGAGTCATCCGCCTCGAATGATCGATCTCACTGAACCGCACCCTGCCCGTTATCGTATACTCATTTTCTCTCGTCATCTGTTCCCTCTCCAAAGAAAAAACTCTTAATCTTAAAATCTGATGCCGCTGTCACCATCTCATACTCCTCATCGGTCAGCACTTCTTTTAACTCCTCTTTTCCTTCCTCGTCCACCACTGCACAAGTAGCCGATGTAAAGCAGAGATTGGGATACAGCACGCACCACCAGTTATGTCCTTTTGCCTTACCCAGTTTTATGCGGAGCGCTTCATAATACCCTTGCGGAAATGTGATGTCCCCGTAACGCTTGTCCGGAAAATAACTTACAGATACCTCTGCCTTCGCACGGTAAGAATATCCTTCTTCTCTGATCACACTCTCAGCGATATCTTCGATTTCCCGCAGATGCTCCTCAGCCCACCTTTTTGTCTGGCTGGCCGACACCATGTCTTCATTCCCCGGCATCGTCTGCTTCATATATTCAAGCACCTTATCCCTGACCTTAAGCTTCACTCTCTGCGCCTCGTCACTGTCGCTGTCCGCCAGCACATGGAACCGGAATACTTCTTTTGACAGGCTTCCCTGTATCCTGGAAATCCTGGCATCGACTTCCATCGCCCGCTGGGAGGCATATGCCCCTGTCAGAAAAGCTCCGATACAGATTCCCAGTATAACACAGATTATCTTTTTTATCCTGTCTTTTTTATCTCTATTTTCATCTTCCCAGGTTTCTTCAGGAAAATCTTCCTGCAAAGTATCATTCCAGATTGTCTCTTCTCTCACCGTTATGTACCTCCTTATCTTATATAAGGAGTATTTCCATAATCTGGGAATGCTATTCAGTCTAATTTTGTTTTGTCCGGATAGTATCCATCACGACAGTCACCTGATTGTCAATATGCTCACACACGATCTTTGCCGCCTCTTCCTTCTCTCCGCAGCTTATCCGATCGATGATCTCCCGGTGCTCTTTGAGAAGCTTTGGATATACCTCCTCATTTTTCAAGTACTCAATTCTATATCGGTACATCTGTTCATGGAGATTGTTGAGAAGCTGGATGAGCTTCTGGTTCTTGGTAGCCGCATAGATCACATCGTGGAAACGCACATCTGCCTCCGCGATCTCTGTAATATCCTTGCTTTTCAATGTTTTCTTAAAATTTTCAGCAGCCTGGGTAAGCTCATCGATCTCCTCCTTTGTAATCCGGTCACACGTAAGCTTCACACACAATTCCTCAAGAGCCCTCCTTACTTCAAGCACATCTTTAAGGCTCTTTTCTGTAATATCTGCCACTTCCGCACCTTTTCTCGGGATCATGAGCACCAGACCTTCCAGTTCCAGTTTTCTTATCGCCTCGCGAATCGGGGTACGGCTGACGCCCAGCTTATTGGCAAGCTGGATCTCCATTAGCCGTTCGCCGGGCTTTAACTCCCCTCTCAAAATTGCCTGACGCAGTGTATTGAACACCACATCCCGAAGCGGCAGATATTCGTTCATTGTGACGTTAAAGTTTGGTTCCACGATCATTTCCTCCCTGCATTGTGGACGTTTACCACGTACACTTGCTTTGTTAATTGTGTTTCTTTTATCTTCTGCGCTGCCGCCCTCGCCCGGTTTTTATCTTCAAAAATACCGAATACTGTAGGGCCGCTGCCGCTCATCATGGCGTTCAAGGCGCCTGCTGTCTTCATCGTATTCTTAATCTTATCTATTACCGGATATTCCAGGGCAGTAACGCGCTCAAGGACATTTCCCATACTGGCAGTTATCTTTGCAAGGCTTTGCTCTTCTAAGCCCTCAATGATCCCGTCTATGTCCGGATGATTTTCAATCTCCTGAGAGTCAAGCTTTTCATATACCAGTTTCGTTGAGACTGCCACCGGAGGTTTCGCCAGCAATACAAAGCACTTCGGCATGGGGGCAAGAGGTGTGAGGACCTCACCAATACCCTCTGCAAGGACGGTTCCCCGCATAATGCAGTAAGGAACATCAGCCCCCAGAGTCACGCCTCTTTTCATCAATTCTTCCATCGTAAGACCTAAACCGAATATTCGGTTCATCCCGAAAAGCACTGCCGCCGCATTAGAGCTTCCCCCTGCCATGCCTGCCGCCACTGGTATATGCTTATTTAAACGGATACTTATCCCGTCTTCTATACGAAATTCGTCCATCAAAAGCTTTGCCGCCCGGTATGCCAGATTATTCTCATTCACAGGAAGATAGTAAAGATTCGTCTCAATCCCGATTCCCGACCTTCTCCTTTTCTTTATGGTAATCTGATCATACAGGTACACCGTCTGCATTACCATCCGCACGTCATGATACCCGTTTTCCCTTCTTCCAAGTACATCAAGCCCCAGATTGATCTTACCGAGAGCTTTAAGTTCTATTCGATCCATTTCTTTTCTCCTGATAGGTGCATTTTGTATCTTGTATACAATATGCTTATAGTATACTCATATTTTCTTTAAAAATCAACAACTTTTCTCCTGGTTTTATGTCAGAATTTGTCTTTTCATTAATTTCCATAATTCCATCAACCGTAGTGCTGTAATGTTTTGCCAAATTCCACAATTCATCGCCCTCTTTTACGATATATCCAATAATTCCAGGACGTTTTTCAAGTTCCTCGAGATTAATCGGCTCCTCCTCGATCTCCTCAATATCCGCAACAGGAACCGGCTGCTTGACAAAACAATTAAAGGCAAGCACTGCCTTCACCTCTATCTCACCATTTCCAAGAAGTCCGATGCTAAGCTGTTCTACAGCGCTCACAAGATCGAATACCATATCTTCTGTCGTCTCGTTGCTTTCCAGAAGATAAGAAAACGGAACCATTCCCTGCCATACGTCAAAGGGAATGTCATCGTCCGCTTTGACATAGAGGAAAAATACATGGAGTACTCCTTCGATCTTGATTCCTTCCGGAACCGCTTCCGTGTGCTCAATCTGGATCCTCGCGTTGCTGTGACAGATCTGAAGGATATCGTCTTTGATCTCCGGAAGAAGAAGACGCTCTGCAATCTTACATTTGGAATGGTTCTGCATCAGCGAACGCTCCAAAGCTTTATCTGCAATCTTCGGCCGGCAGACTTTGTCGAGAGAATATACATCTTCCAAAAGTTCAACCGTCTCTTCCTCATATACGATAATGCGCGCCTCCAGCGTCGCCTCGATACCAAGAAGCCGCATCTCTCCGTCCTCGTCCATACGCACATCGATGGACACATCGGTAACGGACGGATAAACCTGATGGAACATCCCTTCCTGCGCACCGTTTATCTCCATCTTTCCCTCATAAGGAATGGTCTGTTCAAACCAGTCCGTCTTCCCCTCCAGTGATTCATAAAAGCAGAACAAAAGAAGCTCTCCCTGCAGGATAAGCTCATCTGACACGATCCGTGTATCTAACTTTCTCGGAGAAACTGCCGTCCACAAAAGTACACCTACCGTCTCTTTTGTCCCGCCGATGGTAATCTCTTCCTTGATACGGTACGTATCCTTTTTCACCGTGAAAAGCTTTAAGATATCTTTCTTCTCATACTTTTTATACAGCCCGCCGTCCCCTGAAGCATCCAGCGTCAGATGTTCCTCCTGCCGTCCTTCCGAGCAGAGGGAGAACTCTACCAGCGCTTTGATGTTTAGCTTTCGTGAATGGATCATCGTAACATTCACATCACAATCCATCGCTTTGATAAACAGATTCTCTTCCGGTTCTTCCTCCGCGTAGACCATCTCCTCAAAAGGTATCCGCCCCTCTAAATATGCAAGACGCATCTCGCCCTCATCTGTTGCATAGAGCACCTTAAAATTCATCTTACCGGATACCCTCACATAATTTTCCACCCGCTTAATATCGTCGATCAGAAGGCTTCCTTCCCCCAGGATCACACGCTTTACATCATGTTTGGCATCCGGCACATTGTAATCGTCGTCAATATAAAACTGGTCTGTAATTGTCCTGCCCTGACGATAGACAAGAAATTCCTTTTTCTCATATTCCATTTCCTGACTCCTCCTCTAATCAAATACTACATTTTTGTCGCTGTACTCCATTTTCACAATTACATACGGATACGTCTTGCCCTCTATGATCTCTTCGCTTTTCGGCGGACCGAGCAGATTCGTCTTTAGATAGATGCCGTCCTTCGCTTCAAAGCACTCCTTTACCTCTACACTGTAACCGCTGGTATCCTGGCTGCCGTATCCCCGCACGACGTACAGATAACCGTTATCCGCATAACTGATCTCAAATGTCTTTTCCTTTTTTTCTTCTATTTTCTTTTGAAGCTCTTCGGGCGCATCATAAGCATCCACCACCGTAAAGTCAATATCCCGAAGTTTTGCCTTATCCTCTTTTTGCACGGAGCAGGCACACAGAAGGAACATGCACCCCGCCAGAAGTATGTAAAGAGCTGTTTTTTTCATCTACACTCCACAGACATATTCTTATTACTATCATACACATCCTTTCCGTGAAAAATTCCTCTTTTATTTACAAACTGAACATTTATTGCTTATTCCCCGATGCCCGCAAATGTGGTATACTAATAACATTACATGGCAAGACAAGGAGACTATATCATATGAACGATTTAAACAGATTGTCCGGCATTCTCCTCCACCCCACATCACTGCCATCCCCCTTCGGGATCGGCGATCTGGGAAAAGAGGCTTATGAATTTATTGATTTTCTGGAAAATGCTGGGCAGCACCTTTGGCAGATCCTTCCGCTGACTCACACTGGATTCGGCGACTCGCCTTACCAGAGCTTTTCCGCCTTTGCCGGTCAGCCCTTGCTGATCAGTCCGGCACATTTGCTGGAGCTTGGTCTTTTGGAAAGCTTTGAGCTTGCAAATTGTCCGGTCACCGACGAAGCGCAGATCGATTACGGTGTGATCATCCCATGGAAGCAGTTGATCTTCCGGCTGGCGTATGACCGCTTTCTTACCCGGGACAGCGTTAAACAAGAGCTAAAAGATGATTTTCATAAGTTCTGCGCAGAACATGAAGATTGGCTTGATGACTACGCCCTTTTTATGACATGCAAGGATATCCACGGGGGAAAGAGCTGGCTTGAGTGGGAGAAAAAGTACCGCATTCCCACAGAGGAAATAAGAACAGAGCTTAAAAAGACGTTTGCCGAGGACATCGGCTATTACAAATTCCTCCAGTTTCTGTTCTTTACCGAATGGTCTGCTTTAAAAAAGTATGCCAATGCGCACGGCGTACAGATCATCGGCGATATCCCTATCTTTGTATCTATGGACAGCGCTGACGTATGGGCAGGCCAAAGACTTTTTCAGCTTGATGCAAAAGGATACCCCCTGGCAGTCGCCGGAGTACCGCCGGATTACTTCTCTGCCACCGGACAGCTTTGGGGCAACCCTCTCTACAATTGGCCGATTCATGAGGAGGAAGGTTTTGGGTGGTGGACCAAAAGGATCAAAAGCCAGCTTCAAAGTCTTGATATTCTGCGCATCGACCATTTCCGCGGATTTGAAAGTTACTGGTCCGTTCCGTATGGGGAGGAGACAGCTATAAACGGTGAATGGATCAAGGCACCTGGCAACCAGTTATTTGAAGCAATTGAAAAAGAGCTCGGGAAAAATCTTCCGATTATCGCCGAGGATCTCGGGATTATCACGGAAGAAGTCACCGCCCTTAGAGAAGCCTTTCATTTCCCTGGCATGAAGATTCTGCAGTTTGCTTTTGAGACGACCGGTGAGAGTGATTATCTCCCCCACCAGTTTAAGTCTCCCAGGTGCGTATGCTATACCGGCACCCATGACAATGATACGACCTGCGGATGGTACCGTACATTGGAGACGGCCTGCAAAAAGAAAGTTCAGCTCTATACGAACACAGAACCCGGAAGAGATATCAGCCGCAATATGATCAGACTTTGTCTCTCAAGCACTGCGGCATATGCCATCTTTCCGCTGCAGGACGCACTTGCACTTGGAAGCGAAGCGCGCATGAATACGCCGGGAATCGCTTCAGGAAACTGGGAATGGCGCTATAAGGCTTCGGCTCTTACAGATTCCTTGGCGAAAGAATTAAAAGAACTGTCCGTTTTATATGGAAGATATTAGAAGTTACAAGATACTAAGATAATGAGAGGTTACTGAAAATGTTAAGATTTATCGGCCTTGTACTGTTTCTTTTCTCGTTCCTACTCTTTGGGATCCCTGCACTGGGCGTTGAGTGGATTGTCGGGAAATTTGACAAAGAAAGAGCAGACTATCACAGTCTTCGCATCGTGCAGTGGGCGTTTAAAGTCATTTTGTCCATCACAGGTGTTGAGGTTACGGTTATCGGTGAGGAGAACGTTCCCGACGAACCGGTTCTGTTCATTGCAAACCACAGGAGTTATTTTGACATCTTGCTCACCTATTCCCGCTGCAGGCGGCTGACCGGTTATGTAGCGAAAAAAGAGATGCTTAGATATCCTGTGCTCCGCACCTGGATGAAACGCCTCTACTGCCTGTTTTTAAACCGGGATGATATGAAGGAAGGACTTAAGACTATCCTTCAGGCTATTGATTATGTAAAAAACGGTGTATCCATCTGTATATTCCCGGAGGGGACCCGCAACGACGGAGAGGAGTTAAGCCTCCTTCCCTTCCACACCGGATCCTTTAAGATTGCAGAAAAGAGCGGCTGTGCTGTCGTTCCCATCAGCATGAACAACACTGCTTCTATGTTTGAGAACCAGTTTCCGCGGATTAAAAAGACACACATTATTCTGGAATACGGAAAGCCCGTGTATCCAAAGGAACTTGATAAAGAGACCAGAAAGCGGCTCGCTCCTTATTTCCAGAATATCATACAGGAAACGATCAATAAAAACCAAAAGCTTGTATAAATGAACAAAGCTTAGTTATTTATTATTTGCCATGCAGATGGTATAATAGATGAAAACCAGATAAAGGAGATAATGAAAATGAACCGACAGGAGCTAACCTTGCTGACAGATCTTTACGAGTTGACGATGATGCAGGGTTATTATGAACAGGGGCAGAATGAGATCGTCGTATTCGACGTGTTTTTCCGCCAGAATCCCTGCAATAACGGCTATTCCGTATGTGCAGGACTTGCTCAGGTAATTGATTACATTAAAAACTTGAACTTTACCTATGAGGATGTAGATTATCTGCGAAATTTAAAGATATTCAGTGAAGATTTTCTTCAATATCTCAGCGGCTTCCATTTCAGCGGAGATATCTATGCGATCCCGGAGGGAACTGTCGTATTCCCCAAGGAACCTCTTCTCAAGGTGATCGCGCCCATTATGGAGGCACAGCTTGTTGAGACAGCAATTTTAAATATTATCAACCACCAGTCACTTATCGCTACAAAGACTTCCCGGATCGTCTTTGCCGCAGCCGGAGACGGGATCATGGAATTCGGCTTAAGGCGTGCCCAGGGACCGGATGCAGGGCTTTACGGCGCGCGGGCTGCCATGATCGGCGGATGCGTGGGCACCTCCAACGTCCTGGCCGGAGAGCTCTTTGACGTCCCTGTCATGGGAACACACGCCCATAGCTGGATCATGAGCTTTGAAGACGAATATACTGCCTTTAAGACCTATGCAAAGCTGTATCCGGATAACTGTACGCTTCTTGTCGATACCTATGACACGCTGAAATCAGGCGTGCCGAACGCAATCCGTGTATTTCAGGAATTCAAGGATGCAGGCACACCCTTGAAAAAATACGGCATCCGTCTTGACAGCGGCGACTTAGCATACCTTTCCAAGGAAGCAAGAAAGATGCTCGACGAAGCCGGATTTCCCGATGCTTCTATCTGCGCCTCAAACGACTTGGACGAATATCTTCTGCATGACTTAAAGGTACAGGGTGCTGCCATCAATTCCTGGGGGGTCGGCACGAATCTGATCACCTCTAAAGACTGTCCGTCTTTTGGCGGGGTCTATAAGCTGGCAGCCATTATGGACGAGAACGGTGCCTTTGTCCCCAAGATAAAGATTTCTGAAAATACAGAAAAGATTACAAATCCGGGCAATAAAACCATCTACCGCATCTACGATAAGGAGACCGGGAAGATGAAAGCAGACTTGATCTGCTTTGCAGGTGAAGAATACGATACCTCTGAAGATCTTCTTCTTTTCGATCCTATCGATACGTGGAAAAAGACGAAGCTTCCCGGCGGCTCCTACACCATGAGGGAGATTATGGTTCCGATCTTCCGCAAAGGCGAATGTATCTACCGCTCTCCTTCTGTTTCGGAGATTGCAGCGTACTGCAGGGAGGAAAAGGATACTTTATGGGATGAGACTAAGCGTCTTTTTTACCCTCACAGAGTCCATGTAGATTTGTCAAGAAAGCTTTACGATGTGAAAAAATCCTTACTTGATCAGATAAATAAACCAGACTAAAAGGAGAACAGAGATGAAAAATCTTACTCTGGAAAATATTACAAAAGCCTGCCGCGGCACTTATCACGGCGACCCTTCGCGGCTGTCACTGGAAGCCGAAGGTGTCGTCATTGACAGCCGAAAAGTAGAAAAGAACTATCTATTTGTAGCCATTGACGGCGAAAAAGTCAATGCTCATAAGTTTATCCCGGACACCGTTGAAAAAGGTGCGCTGTGTGTCGTCTCCCATGAAGATTTAGGTGAGACAGATTATCCGTATATCCTTGTGGAATCTACCGGGCAGGCGCTTCTCGATATCGCCAAGCTCTACCGGGATTCCTTTGATGTGAAGGTAGTGGGGATTACCGGAAGTGCAGGCAAGACCAGCACCAAGGAGATGATCGCCTCTGTCCTTGCCCAGAAATACAACATACACAAAACTCTCGGCAACTTTAACAATGAATGGGGTCTTCCGATTACAATCTTCGAGATGAATGAGTCCCATGAGATTGCCATTCTTGAGATGGGAGTTAATCATTTCGGCGAGATGCGCCGGCTTTCTTCTGTCGCAAGCCCGGATATCTGCGTGATCACCAACATCGGTGTGGCACATCTTGAATTTTTCAAGACGAGGGAGGGCATCTTTCAGGAGAAATCCCAGATGATCCAGGACATGAAAAACGGCGGGACGATTATTTTAAACGGTGACGATGATCTGCTTGCAAGGATGGGGCCGGTAAAAGGTGTAGACCCGGTATTCTTTGGGATCAGTAATGAATGTGAGTTTTACGCCTCGGACCTTAAGTCTGCCGGGCTTAAAGGAACCAGTTGTATCCTCCATCTTCCCTCGGGGGAGAGTTTCCAATGTCTTGTCCCTCTTCCGGGTATCCATATGGTATCCAATGCACTGGCCGGAGCGGCAGTCGGATATTCCCTGGGACTTACCTCAGAAGAGATCAAACGGGGAATTGAGACTCTTCCTTCCATCCCCGGGCGCAACCACATAATCTCCACCGATCGACTTGTTATCCTGGATGATTGCTACAACGCCAATCCCATCTCTACAAATGCTGCCATCGATGTACTGACCATGGCTATCGGCCGCAAAGTCGCGGTCCTTGGAACGATGGGCGAGCTGGGGAATAACGAAGAGCAGCTCCACTTCGACACCGGCGCTTACGCCGCCAAACAGGGCATCGACCTTGTGTGCGGAATCGGGAGGTTAGGAAAGGCGATTGCTGAGGGTGCTTCTGGTTTTGAAAAAACGGAAGCTCTTTGGTTCGAGACAAAAGAAGATTTCCTCTCCGCTATGAAGGATATCATCCATGAAGGGGACAATGTACTGGTCAAAGCTTCCCACGGGATGAACTTTCCGGAGCTTGTAGAAGCGTTAAAGAATCTGTAGACTAAAAATACACCGGACTTACCTGTTCTTTGCAGGAAAATCCGGTGTATATATTTTGATTATTCTCTCTCACTATAATGATGCGCTTCCTCAAGCATCATATCTTTTACTTTCATCAGACGAATCTGTGAGCTTCTCTCATTCTCGTCCAGTTTCATCGTAATATACTTGATTGTTGCCTGAGCATCCGGAATCGTCACATGCTCCAGCGCATTTACACGGCGTCTTGTCTTCTCAATCTCCGCCGCCATAAGCTGGCACGCTTTTTCCGTCTCCGCAAGTCTTAACATATCCGGCAGGATATCTGCCAATGATTTTACCGCACCGTCAAGGTCGCTGGACGTAAACGCAAATCCATAAGAATAGATATCATTCACATCCGCAGTCCTTGTCGTCGTATGAAAAACCGGGATATTAACACTCATGACATTCTTCTGTCCTGCCTCAAGGTTAACCTCCTGTTTCGGTGCCATCAATGCCGTATTCAGCGTAGCTTCATCCATTCCGGCTTTCGCTATGACAAAATTCTTGTTCGCAGAGAGGATTCCGGCTTCTACCTTCTGGCGCAGCGCCATATTCTCCTTAACCAACTCTAAGAACTGACGCATCAGCTCGTCACGCTTATCCTTAAGGAGCTTATGCCCTCTTCTGGCAGTGACAAGCTTTCTCTTCGTCTTGGTCAGCTCCATACGGGTAGGAGTAATCTGTTTAGATGCCATCCCTTAACCTCCTTACTGCTTTCCGTAGTATTCATCTAAGAACTTGTCGTCGATACGTTTAAGCTCTGCTCTCGGCAGCATGGAAAGAAGTTTC
>CANAPP010000073.1 GCA_947363565.1 uncultured Lachnospiraceae bacterium
ACCGTGAGGGCGGTGAGATGCACGAAAGAGGAGGGGCAGCAGTCCTTGTCGAAAGCGTAGTCTTCACTGAAGAAAAGATGAAAGCCATGGGAATCCCGGAGGGGACGCTCCCTGTTGGCTGGTGGATCGGTTTCAAAGTGACGGATCAGGAGGTATGGGAAAAGGTTAAGGACGGGACATATCCAATGTTCTCAGTAGAAGGGACGGCGCAGAGGATTGAGGTGGAAGACGAAGATGATGATTTAGGCATCTAAAATTAAACATCTGATAATCCAGAGGGACATCCGGCAGGATGTCTTTTTGTATTATATAAATCCAGAGAAAGGAGGAAGCTATGGCAACTAAGTTAAAAAATCTCGAAGTCACAAAAGTTGATTTCGTAGACCAGGGAGCGAACCCGGACGCTCATATCAAGCTTTACAAGAGAAAGGATGAACAGGAACCTGCATCAGAAGGGGGCGGGGGAGAGAGGGGTTCCGGAATCTTGAAAAAGCTGGTCGCTTTTATCGCGAAAGCGGCGGGTATGGGGGAAGAGGAGATTGACAGCGCGATGGGGGAGATAGAGAAGAGCGGTGCGGAGACATTCTCTGAAACCATATCCCGGAGAAAGAACCAGAAGATAGCAGACGAGATCTGGGATGTGTGTTATGCACTCCAGGCATCGCTCTGCTCTGTCCTGTGGGACGAAGAGCTTGACAGCACAGATGCATCTGCCGCCATGAAGGAGAGTATAGATGAGTTCTGCAGGGTAGTAAAGGATTCTGTCGGACAGTGGACTGATGGCAAGAAAGTGGGGATCACGAAGAGTGACAGGGAAGTTACGGCCGTGGAACTTAAGGTCATGAAGTCTGCAAGGGACAGGCTGACAGAGTCTATTGAAAAAGCATCTGCCGCCGAAGAAGGCGCAGGAAATAAATCTGAAGGAGATCAGGATGAAGAAGTGAAAGGAGATCAAGACATGGGAATGAAGATTGACAAAAGCAAACTGACACCGTCCGAAGCAGCGTTTTTAGAATCTATTGAAAAACGCTGCGGCATCGATGACGGCGCGGGAGAACCGGGGGACGGGATTCAGAAGGCGGATACCAAAGGAAAATGTACCGGCGATGACGGGGAAGAGGAAGAAGGAAAGAAAAAGGCATCCGGGAAAAAAGATGATGACGCTGTAGCTAAGGCGCTGCAGGCGCTTGGCCTTGGAAATCTGCAGCCGAAGGAGGAGCCGGAAGACATCTATAAGGGGCTTCATCCGGCGGTAGCTGCAGAGCTTAAGAAACTGCGGAAGTACCGTGAAGCATCTGAGGATAAGGAGCTTCACGATGTGGCGAAGCGTTATACCATCATCGGCAAGAAGGAAGAAGAACTCTTCCCGGTACTGAAAAGCCTGAAAGATACAAGCGAATCCGCTTACAATGAAATGATCGCGATCCTTGACCAGACGGTGAGCGCGGTAGAAAAATCCGGAGTTTTCGGCGAGATTGGGAAGACCGGCGGGCATCATAACCCATATATACCTTATTCAGCCGCTGAGCCTGTGGCCAAGAGCGAGCATGAGACAAAGGCTGAGAGTATTGCAAAGAAATACATGGAAGAGGATCCGGCGCTTAGTTCTGTCCAGGCGCTGGCCAAGGCATGGGAGAACCATCCCGAGCTGTATGAGGCTTATGAAAGTGAAGCAGGATTTTAGGAAGGAGGCATGAAAAGATGCGTAAGAATTTCAACGGAACACAGATCAGCCAGAGCGTGACCATCACGGAGCAGGCCGGTGCCGATATCGCGGACTGCCGGAACCGCATCATGATATATGATGAAGACGGCAATGTTGTATTGGCGGCTGACGGTACAAAGCCCTTAGTCGGCATCGCCCTGATCGAGGCCGGCGTGAATGACATTTCCGGGGCAGAATCCGGGAAGGTATCGAAAGGCGATGACGTGGATATCCAGATCAAGGACATCGGTTACGTTATCGCCGGCGAAGATGTGGCAAAGGGAGCGGAGGTGACGGCCGGTGCAGACGGCTTTGCGAAATCGGCGGCAGCAGGGGACCATGTCCTGGGGCTTGCGTTAAGAGGGGCTTCAAAAGACGGTTACCTGCGGGTGCAGGTCATGAAATACCAGAAGGGCGCACAGACGGCTTCAGCGGGAACGGATACGCCGAAAGAACCTACAGAATAAGAAGGAGGTAAAGAGAAGATGAAAAGAACAGCAGGAAGCATCGCGGTGGAGATTGCGAAGGGAACTTTCCGTCCGCACACCGCGTTATCGAACATTGCTCTGGCATATTACCAGAACGATGCGAATTATTTTGCGAGGACGATCTTTCCGATATGCCCGGTGAGGATGTCCTCGGATAATTATTATGTATTTGACAAGGAGGATCTTCTGAGAGACGGCTGGCAGAGGAAGCCGGCATACGGCAAAGTAGATCCGGCAGTGCTTTCCGAGCATACGGAAACTTATGCCTGCCAGGTAGACCAGATGATCATGGGGATCGACCAGATCCGGCAGACTGACCTTACAAGGAGGATGGGGCCAGCGACCATCGATCCGAAGCAGCAGCGGGCAAAGGCTATATCTGCTCAGGCGAACATCCACCAGGATGCGATGTTTGCGAAGAAATATTTCCACGAGGGCGTGTGGGGCAATGAGATGACGGGTGTAGACAGCACCAGCCTCTCAGACGGTCAGTTTATTAAGTTTTCCAATGGAAACTCCGACCCGGTTGATTTTATCAATCAGAAGAGTACGGAGATGGAGGAAGCTACCGGACGCAGACCAAACAGGCTGGCTTTGGGCGTAAATGTGTATAATGCGCTGAAAAAGCATCCGGCCATCTTAGAGCGGGTAAAATACGGCGGCACGACGGCTAATCCGGCCAGCGTCAACGCGAATGTGCTCTCCCAGTTGTTCGAGGTGGAAAGGCTCTCTGTGCAGCGTTCCATCATGAATAAAGCAGATTTCGGGGAGGAGGCTAAGATGTCCTATATCGGTGATCCGAACGCATTCCTCCTGGCATATGCGACAAACTCCCCGTCTATCGAGGAGCCGTCTGCAGGATATATCTTTACCTGGGATATGTTAGGAAACGGGAACATCCTGCCGATCCTTAACTATCTCGGGGAGAACGGTACGCACTCGGAGTTCATCGAAGGGCTTATGGCTGCGGATATGAAGAAGACGGCGGACGACCTGGCGATGTTCTTTAAGGATGCGGTGTAAGGACGAAAAGATGAAAGGATAAAAAGCAAGGAGGTGAAAGCGATGAAGCTGATCGCGAGAAGGCCGTGCAGTTTTGGCGGCAGGAAGTTCTTCATCGGCCAGGAGATCCCGGAAGGGCTTGTGGCAGAGCCGGGGGTTCAGGAACGTCTGGGCGTGCTTGCGATGGTCGCTGACGGGGAGGCAGGCGGTACAGACGGAGAACTGTTCACAAAGGCACAGGTAGACCAGATGATGGCCCAGATGGCCGAAGAACTGCAGAAGGTTTGCGAAGACATGCCGCAGGATTATGGAGAGGGCATTGTTGCGGAAGGCATTAGCGATATATCCGTATTTGACGGAAAGGTGATCGTGCCTGTGGTCAATAAAGAGAACGGGGACACGGGAGAAAGGATGGCGGTACCTTTAACGGAAGGTGAGGTGCAGCAGGTATTTTCCATTATGCAGATGAGCGTCCCTGACGCGGAAAAAGCCATCAGTGAGGTGACAGAGGAAAATATCCTGATCGTCCTTCACGCCTGCGATACCCGCGCAAAGGTCAGAAAAGCGGCGAAAAACAGGGCAGACACACTAATCCCCGTGGAAGCCGAAACAGACGCTCCTGTGGGCGGTAACGAAGCCGCAGGCCATATCCAGGAGGCTGACAACCAGTCTTTTGAGTAACCTGGTCAATAAGAGCATCAAGGGTGGTGAAACCGATGGAAAAATGGTATACTTATGAACCAGGAAAGGTGAAGGAGAAGGGGAAAGACCGGATGCGGTTTGAACTAGGGGATACGATGGTGGAGGGCGGTGCTAAGACATGCGCCCTCACGGATACGGAGATCGAGGCTGCGCTTCTTATGCACCCGGGACGATGGAAACGGGCGAAGCTGGCGCTCTTAGAGAGTATATGCCGGAGATTCGCCTGCCAGACGGATATCAAGGACGGGCCGGTATCCTTTTCTTACGGGGACAGGGCAAAGCTCTGGCGGGAGGATTACGAGAAGCTCAAGAAGGAAGTAGCCTTAGAATCCTGTACTGTCCCTGGAAGTGTATCGGGAGGGAGTAAGAAGCCCCCATATTTCTATACCGGGATGCACAGGAACAGGAGGTGACGGGGATGATCGTAAGCCCGATGAATCTAAGGCCGGGAAACCTGTATAAAGAGTTTGACATCGTAAGGCTTAAGGTAGATATCGTATCCGGATTCCCCAAGGAAAGTTATGTCAACGAAGAGGAGCATCTGGAAGGGATCCTGGCGGAAGCAAGCAACAACCTGTCCGAGCGGGTAAAGCACCGGTTCGACCAGACCCAGCACTCCCTTACGCATACCCTTGTGGTGGACGGCAGGTCAGGCCTAAGGAAGGGGGACAGGGTGGTGCTCGGGGAACGGGGATTTTTAGTGCTCCTGGTGGACGATGTGGGCGCCCTTGGGTTCTCCGACCATGTTTACCTGGAAGAAAGGAATGACCTGAAATGACGGCAGAAGAGGCGGCAGCAGTGCTCCGCAAAGAAGTGAAGTTTAAGAAAGAGGATACGATCCGGAAGAAGAACTCAAAGCTTGTCCGAGCGGCTAATGCCTTGAGAAACGCAGAGCTTGAAGTGCTGAGCGGGAATCCCAGCCCTGCGCCTGTGGGAAGCCCTCCTGGAGTCAGGAGCGGGAACCTCATGCGAAACTGGGTGCCGTATCATACGGAAGGCGGGAAAACCGGAGTGTTCGGGATATTGTCTGCAATGGATTATGCGGGTTATCTTGAGCATGGCACAGAGAAGATGGGAGCGCGCCCATTCGTGGACAGGATCCAGGAGAAGGCCCTGCCGGAGATCATGAAGATATTTGAAGCTGAATAGGAGGCATAGATGCTGTTAGTAAACGCAGAAAGAAAGGAATTTAACCTTGAAGAGATCAACCGCGGCACCCTGATCTATGCGAAGCATAAAAGCTGGCCAAAAGGCCAGACGGGGATAGTCACTGATGCATCGGGGGATATGGTAAGGGTGCAGTATCTTCCCAGTATACAGAATGTACTCAACCATTTCTTTATCTCGGCCATTGAGGCGGAAGCGGGGGAATGGGAGGTACGTTATTCCGGCGACCTGGAGAATATCGTATCTTTTCCGGAAAAGAAGCCGGAACCGGGCGGGGAAGACACAGAGAAGCCGGAAGAAAGGAGTGATGACAGTAATGGATTTAAACGGACTGTTGTTTAAGCGCTTATGCGGATATCCGGGGATCAAGGAAAGCTTGGCGGAATATGCGGGAAACCCTGCGGTATTTCCTCTTGAGGTTCCCCCGGACCAGCAGCAGGGATGGGGAGGAAGGACCCAGTACCCGAGGATCTGTTACCGCTTCGATATGCAGGTGAACCAGGAGCGGTCGTCAGCCGGGGTTTTACGGGCTGCGATATATACAGCGAAAGACCTGCATATGATGAATAAGATTGAAGACCTTGTGAGAAGGTGCCTTAAGGATGTGCTGATGAAGCCGTCCGGACAGGCGCCTTTTTGCGTGGCGTGGGCGGCGTCCCAGGATTATCAGATGGGAGAGGCCGGGGTGATGTGCCGTGAGGCCGCGTTTGACGTTTTGGAGTACCCGGACCAGACGACGACAGACCCGGACCCGGTGATGGCGGTGAGTACATTTATCAAGGAAATGTATCCGGATTCCATCGTGCTCGGGATCGACCGGACGGGGGATTATGTGGATTCCTCGGATAAGCCGGTATTTTTCTGCCGCCTTAAGGACATCAACAGCACGACCGGACACTGTATGCATTCCATCGCATGGTTTGACTGTAAAGTGGCGGTCCATCTACTGTATCCGGATGCATCAAAGCGGCTGAAGATGATCGCGGCCATCAACCAGCGCATGGCAGTGGAAAGGGAGGTCATCATGCTTGACCAGTCCCCTATGCGACTGAATGAGCTACAGGTGAATAATACGGCGGATTACCTCCGGGAAGGCCAGCTCATGGTCACAGGAAAATACGGGTGCCTGCGGGGTGGAGAGAAAAAGCATTATCTCACCGGCATAGGCATGGGATTTACAGATTGAAAAATGGAAAGGAGAGAAGATATGCCAAGATCGACGACTAAAGCGAGTGAAGTAGCAAAAGCAAATGAGACAGCAAAGGCCGGGCAGGAGGCGCAGGCAATTAAGGAAAAGCCTTCGGGGAATCCTGGCAAAGAGGCAGTGTATTCGATCGAAGAGCTGACCGCATCCAGCGAAACTGCGCTGGGCGTTCCGAGGGAATGCGCGGCAGCAGCTTTTAAGAAGCAGAAGAAGGAGAGGTTATCTCTTTCGGAGGCAAAGGAGATTGTAGGGGAATTCATGAAAAGTGAGGTGAAATAAGATGGCAGGATATTTTCAGATCGGGGAGACGAAGATCCGTCCCGGAGCCTATTTCAATGTGCAGAAGAGAGATGATGATAACGCGTTTGGCGCGGTAGACGGTGTTGTGGCTGTCCTGTTCCGGGCATCCATGGGGCCGCTGGGTAAAGTGCAGGTGATCGAACGTGAGGATGGTTATGAGGATCTGTATGGCACGGAAGGCACGACGGACACGCTCCGGGAGGCGTTGTGCGGCGGCGCACAGAAGCTTATCGCCTGCCGTGTCGGAAGCGGCGGCAGCAGTGCATCGGTATCCCTGGAGGCAGAGACTGGAAAGGTGAAGGTCACGGCCAGACATCCCGGGAAAGCAGCATATTCCGTTACTGTTCGGGAGAAGCTTGCGGATACCAGCCGGAAGGAATGCGTGGTCTATATCGGGACGAAGGAGTATGAGAAGATAAATTTTGCGGCTGGTGAAAATGAGGCACAGGCCCTTGTGGCTGCATTTGCAAAGTCAAAGAATTTTACGGCTGAGCTTGAAGAAAACGGGGAAGGCGCTGTGACAAGCGTAAGCCAGGCACCGTTTACGTCGGGGACAGACCCGACTGTGACCAACGGGGATTACAGCAAGGGGCTTGAAGAGGTGGAAAAGTATTTCTTCAACACCGTCTGTGTGGATACGGAGGATAAGGGCGTACATGAGCTGGTATCTTCGTTCCTGGACCGTATCTATACGGCGGGACGGTTCGGCATCGGCGTGGTGGCTGAGAAGTGTTCCCAGGATTTGGAGGAGAGGCTTGCGGTAGCGGCCGGGTTCGATAAGGAGAACATGGTCTATGTGCTTAACGCCAGTGTGGCGACGAAGGCGGAGGAGTTAGACGGGCATCAGACGGCGGCGCTTATTGCCGGCATGATCGCGTCCTGTCCGTCCAACCAGTCGCTGACCCATACGGTGATCGACCGTTACGCGGAGATTAAGGAGCTGCTGACCAACAGCCAGTATGAAAAGGCGATAAAGAACGGCGGCCTTGCCCTCAGTTATAATACGGATGACGAGGTGTGGATCGAGAGCGCGAATAATACCATGATCCATACGGATGAAACCCATGATGAAGGGTGGAAGAAGATCCGCAGGGTAAAGACCAGGTATGAGCTGATGTACCGCGCAAATGCCCAGGCGGATGCCCTGGTAGGAAAGGTCGACAATGATATCAACGGCAGGGCGATCATTGTTGGCAAACTGCAGAAGATCTGCAACGCCATGGTGCAGGAAGGGAAGCTCATCTCGGCCACGGTAACGGAGAGCACGGAGTATATCGCAGATACGGATTCCTGCTGGTTCAATATCGATGTCATCGATAAGGATTCCGCAGAGCATATCTATCTGTTCTATAAGTTCGGGTTCAGCACAAGGGAGTAGGAAGGAGAGATAAGAGATGTTAAACCAGAGAGCGTCAACAGATGCGAGGCACGCCCGCTACGGGTCGGATGCCATGCTCTATAACGAAGACGGGGAAGCGCTGGCCCAGGTGGACAGCTTTACCGCCAAGGCAAATTTCAGCAACAGCAAATATAATCCGATCGGCCAGAGGATGAACCTGGAGGTCAACGGTACGGTGGATATCGCGATCACGATCTCAGAGATCGTCGTGATCGACGGATATCTGTTCAATCAGCTCCTTGACGCCATCACGGCAGGTGAATCGCCGGTCATGACCCTTGACGGAGTGGTCCAAGGAAGGAACGGCGCCCAGGAGCGCATCACTTACCGGGAGTGTATCTTCTCCGGCGATAATGACCTGCAGAACGTGACATCGGGGGAAGTGCTTAAGCGTTCCTATAACCTGCACTGTAACAGCATGCCGGAAAAGCGGTCGGAACTCACGATTTAGTACGGCCAAACTGCCGATTGCATAATATTCGCAGTACCAGTGAGCGGATAAAGGCAGTCAATAACAATTCAATAAAACCAGAAAGCCCCGGAAGCATATACACTGGGGCTTTTTCAATCAGAAAAATGGAGGAAATATCATGAGCGGAGCAATTAAAAGCGGAAGCATTGTAGACGGAAACAGGGAAGAGCGGGAGACACAGGCAAAGGAAAAGGAGTTTTCCCAGGATGAGACACAGCAGCAGATCAGGGAGAATGAGGATACATTTCTTGAGGGCCTGCTTGCGGCGGCTGATTATGCGGCTAATGAGGAGATGACCTTTGAGATCAATCGGGGAGGGAAGAAGTTCTTTTCCTTTACGGTCACTCCCCTTAGCGAGGAAGCCCTGCACAAGATCCGCAGAAAATATACGAGCTACGAGAAAAACAGGCGTCTGGGGATCAAAGTCGCGGGTGAGCTGGATGTGGCAAAATACCGCTGTTCAGTCATCTACAACTCTACCATTGACAGTGATAAAGAGAAGATCTGGGATAACGAGAAACTGCAGGAAGCCCTTAAAGGGAAAGGCCATCATATCATCAATGCCCTTGATGTGATCGAAGCGCTGCTCCTTCCCGGGGAAAAGGAAAAGATCATGGAGGCTCTTGACCGGCTCGGCGGGTATACGGATGACGAAGACGAGGGATTTATCGGTGATGAGGAAAAGAGGATTGAAACTGCAAAAAACTTATAGAGGCGGGAGGGAAAACCTTCCTGCTCCACCGCATTTTTCAGAGACAGGGAATCCTGCCGAGCCAGGTCTTGGAAATGCCTGATGGTGAAAGGGCGCTTATTTTTGCTTCTACGCTGAAAAGTATAGAGGATGAGAAGAGGGAGTAAGGAGGTGAGGAACTGTGGCACAGGTGATCAAGATTGAGATTCCTGTCGAGGTCATTGATAAGACAGACGCTCTGTCCGGGATAACTGGAAAGCTTAAGGGAATGGATGACGCTGCGAAAACGGCGTCCAGGTCGATGGAGAAGGCCGGGAAGCAGACCGGCTTTGAAAAGTCCTACCAGAAGACAATGCGACGGATGGCTGACTGGGGCAGGCAGAGATACCAGTCAGCCATGGAGATCAAAGATGAAGTCTCTCCGGCGATCTCGAAGATATCCGCCAAAGTAAGAGGATTTACCGGAAAAGTATGGACGACGACAGTAAGAGTGGCGGACATGGCCACAGCTCCCATCCGGAAGATCGGGAGTATGCTGGCAAGCCCCCTGGCCGCGGCGGGTATCGGGCTGTCTGCCGGAGCACTGGTGGGAGGCTCAGTCAGTACCTTTGCCGGCTTTGAAGCGCAGATGAGCGAGGTGAAAGCCATATCGGGAGCCACGCAGGCGGAGTTTACTCAGTTGATGGCGAAGGCCAAGGAGATGGGAGCCACGACGAAATTCACGGCGCAGGAATCCGGGGAAGCGTTCAACTATATGGCGATGGCTGGCTGGAAGACAAAGGACATGCTAAGTGGCATAGAAGGGGTACTGAACCTGGCAGCAGCCAGCGGGGAGGACTTAGGAACGACCTCGGACATCGTTACGGATGCGATCACGGCCTTCGGGATGAAAGCCTCGGATGCGGGGCACTTCTCGGATGTCCTGGCGCAGGCTTCCAGTAATGCTAATACGAATGTGAGCATGATGGGAGAATCCTTCAAATATGTGGCACCGGTGGCAGGTGCGATGAAATATAGCGTTGAAGATACGTCCCTTGCCCTTGGTCTGATGGCAAACGCATCGGTAAAAGGGAGCATGGCGGGCACATCGCTGAAAACAGCTATGGCTAACATGGCATCGCCTACGGATAAGATGGCAGCAGCCATGAATAAATATAATATCTCTCTTACGGACGGTGAAGGCAGTATGAAGACATTCCGGGGCGTAATGGAGAATCTGAGGACCAGTCTTGGAGGACTAAGCGAGGCAGAACAGACGGCGGCGGCCAGTACGATATTCGGCAAGGAGGCAATGTCCGGAATGCTTGCTATCGTAAATGCTTCGGAAGATGACTGGAACAAACTGACTAATGCTGTGGATCATGCTGACGGCGCAAGTAAGCGTATGGCGGATACTATGCTTGATAATCTGTCAGGGAAATTTACACTTTTTAAGAGTGCTCTTGAGGGTGTGCAAAATGCGTTTGGCGAGCGGATAGCACCGTACCTTATGGACGGCCTGGATTGGCTGACAAAGAAGATGCCGGATGTGCAGAGCGCATTAATGAACGGTATGGACCGTTTCGACCGGTTTACGGCTGGGATAAAGATAAGGATATCTGAGTTTACTGACACGCCGGAATGGGATGCGGCAGGTCTGTTCGGGAAAATGAATATAGCATGGGATGGACTTGTTGCTGAACCGTTCAAAGAATGGTGGGCCGGAGGCGGAAAAGAAAAGATGGGCGCGGTAGCAAAGGATATCGGTCTGGGCCTTGGAACAGGGATCTCAGCCGGCATCCTTACGCTTTTAGGCATAGATGTCTCCTCGACGCTCAGCGAAGGGGAAAGCATCGGCGCACAATTCGCCAAGGGATTTTCAGAAGGCTTCCAGGGGATGGATATTATGGGGGCACTCGGGAGCACGCTCTCGGGGGCTTTTTCTAATGCGTCAAAACTTCTCCCCGGTGGACAGTCTGCTGACCTGTCTTCCTGGCTGTCAGCGGCGGTGCTTGCAAGAATCGGGATACCATTGCTCGGTATGGGTGCGAAAGGAATGAGCCTGGGAAAGGGTATCCGTGAGAGTGCAAAGTCTGGGACGCTTGCAAAGATAATCGGCACGGCACCGGCAGCAGAAGGAATGGCCGGCACAGGTCTTATCGGGATCGGGGCAAAACTTAGCGGCGCAGGCGCAGGTACCAGTGGGGCAGGGTTAGCTTTATCAGGAGCCGGTGCTGTAGCAGGAGGAGTTGTCGGAGGCGTTGCCGTTATTGACGGAGCCCGGGATTTATACAGGGCGGCAAAGGCAAAAGACAGCGACGAACAGTCAACGTATATTTCGTCCGGTGCAATGGAGCTGGGCGGCGTAGCTGCCGGCGCGGCAGCAGGAGCTATGATTGGCTCGGTAATACCTATACCCGTGATAGGAATGGCAACGGGTGCATTGATCGGTGCCGGCATAGGCGGACTGGCCGGAATGCTTGGCGGAAATAAGGTTAAAGATATGCACGCAGAGAGGGTCAATGCTGCTGAGAAATCGGAGTATGCTCTTAAAGGCGCCACTTTTGCTTCAAAGGAGCTTGAACAGGCTTATAAGGATACGGAAGTGTCTGCCGCAGAATTTGGTTCCATGATGCAGGAAGCGGCATCGGAGAAGATTAGAGAATCCTTCGGAGACCTGAGCCTGTCCATGCAGGAGATCCAGGATGCGGCGAAGCAGATCGTATTCGGTGGTGATGATTCTGATTTGACAGCATATACCCAGGCCGCAGCGGAGGCGGAAAACTCTTTAGGGAACTTACAGGGTGCAGCCGACAACATGGCAAAGCTTAACTGGAAGGCCGGCCTCGGTATGATTAATGATGAGGAGAGTGTGGAATCCTACCGGACAGGCATTGAAAGCATGGTCGAAAACGCAAAGAAGTATGTGGAGGATAAGCATTATGAAGCGACGGCAGCAGTATCACTGCTTTTAGAGCCGGAAGAGGCGCAAGAATATATGGCCGGAGTGGATGCCATGTATCAGGGTATCCAGGATCAGTTGAACGATGCAGGTAAAGAACTGACCGCAGAGACAAAGATAGCGCTGAAGGACGGCGTGATCACCTGGGACGAACAGAAGGAGCTTAATCGGCTGCAGCAGAAAGTTACCGATATCACTACCCAGCTTGCTGATTCCCAGTCAAAAGCGGAAATGCAGGCGTTACAGATCAAATATTCGGGTGCGGATCTTGACGCAGATTCGTTTATGAACCTAATGAGCGAAGTTAAGGCTATGGCCCAGACAGAGGCGGATGCTGCATATAACGCTATGATACATCAGCTTACAGACCTAAACAACATGAAAGCTACTAACAAAGATATGTCCCAGGAGGAGTACCAAAGCCGGTACGATACCGTCGTTGAAGGATACCAGAAGAGAATAGGGGAAACTGCATCGAATATACAGGCATTTCCAATACAGACCATCGCGGAAAAGTTTGGGAGCCAGTTAGACGGGATTCTCCCGGAAATAGAGGGGACGACCGCAGAAAAATTGGCTACTGCTTTAAATAACGCAAGGGCCAATGGTATTGATGCTACTCAGTGGGACGCGAAAGGCGAAGGGCTGATATCGGCCGTGGAATGGCTTGGCCTTGACGGGCTTGATGCAGAGGTACAGAGTGCGGTTGCATCAATGATGGGAATGGTAGCGTCATTGTCCCCGGAACAGCTTACTACTGGATTTTCTGCCAACAGTGCAGCAATCAGCGAAGCAGCCAGCAGCATGGCTGTGAGCGGCGTAGAGAATGCGGATATGTCAGGAGCTAAAGCGGCGTTCAGTGAAAAGATTAACGAGATTACGCCGGAAACAGATCTTTCCCAAACGTCTGCCGTGCTGTCAAGCTGTGCGCAGAGCGCAGGAGCGGCAGCAGTCGAGAGTGCAGATTTTTCAGCAATAACTTCTAGTATTGGGACTGGCGCTGCAAACGCGGTCACCGCTTCCTTTGCTACGATACAGCCGGCGATCACCAGCCTTTACAGTCAGGTCGGCTCTGCGGTCAACAGCGCGTTTTCAGCGGGATTTAACACGTCTACAACGGTTACAATCCGGGCAAATTATAAGCTTGCCAACCCGACGGCCACCATAAGCTTTTCCGGCGGCGGTTCCGGGACGGCGACCGTGAGCGGGAGCATATCTTCCCACGCAAAAGGCGGATACTCAAACGGACCGGAGCTTACCCTGTGGGGCGAGGACGGCCCCGAGGTCATCATTCCGCTGGGCGGGAAACGCAGACGGCGCGGCATAGAGCTGTGGAAAGAGGCCGGAGAGATCATGGGTGTCAGCGCCCATGCAAATGGCGGGATCATCGGAAGCTACACCAGGACAAGTCCGGCTGACGAAGATTTTTATGGAGGATCCTATGGTGACGGCCAGAGCTTTGGCGGCTACAGCAAGGCCAGCCCGCTTGAGGATAGTTTTTGCGGAGAATCCTATGGCAATTACCTGGGAGAAAGGCAGGATACGTCGGGCTATGCTGAAAATATATACGGCGGGAGCATACCGCAGGAGTCCGGCTCAGAAGGGGCTGACAGCGGCGGGAAAAAGGGCAGCGGCCCGATTGTGCTTAATGTTAATGTTACTCCGCAGTTTGAGATCTCAGATACCGACGAAAATAAGGTGTTGAAGGCGATCCGGGCAAACTTAAAAGAAGTGACCAATGATCTTGTCGCTGAGATATCGGTGGCATTAAGTGAAGCGTTCGAGAACATGCCGGCATAAGGAGGGCGGGACATGGATGTATATTTGACAGAGAAGAACAATGCGCAGTCATCTTTCCGGTTCCCGTCCCTGCCGGATAAGGATATCGAACTGAACAACGGGATGAACTACCAGGAGTACGATATCCTGAAGAAGGGGACTTATGCGTTCCCTTCCGGAAAAGACAAGCAGCAGATCAAATGGGACGGATATTTCTGGGGAGAGAAGCATAAAAGCAGCGCGTTTAACTGTGAGTGGATCGAGCCGGAAACGTGCATAGAGAAGCTTAAGGCATGGATGGAGAACGGTACGCCGCTCAACCTCCTTGTCTCAGGCGGAGGGATCAACTGTGATGTGACGATCAAATCCCTGAACTACAAAGCCTTCGGCGGCGACGGGGATTATTCCTATACGATCACCCTGGTGGAATACCGGGAGCTTAAGATCTACACGACGAAGGAGCTGGGGATCAACAGCGGCAAAAAGAGCAGCAAGAAGAAAAAGAAGAAAGCGCGGACATCTGCCAAGAAAAAGACCAAGAAGACCTATAAGGTAAAATCCGGGGACACGCTCTGGAAGATCGCGAAAAAGCATCTCGGGAGCGGGACGAAATGGACGAAGATCTATGCGGCAAATAAATCTGTTATTGAAAAGGCGGCTAAGAAGCGCGGGAAAAAGAGCAGCGACAAGGGGCACTGGATCTATCCTGGTACAGTGCTCAATATCGCGGTATAGGAGGGAGGAGATGTTAGAACCGGTAAGATACAAATATGCAGTCATCCTGTTGACGGAGAAGAACCAGCAGTATGATATCTCTGATTTTATCAGCAATCTTACCTGGGAGGAGCCGGAAAAGGAGCTGGCGTCCAGGATATCGTTTACCGCAAAGAACGATAAGACTTCAAAAGGGCGGATCTCTTCCCTGGCAAAGCCCGGAAGATATATTTACCTGATGTACTCCTATAACGGGGGCAAGGATAAGGAAGCGTCAAGGGGACGGATCATTGAATGGAACCCGGACGCTAAGTCTTCTTCCCGGCAGCTTAAGGTCAAGGTGTATGATTTCCTGTACGACATGCAGGAATCCAGCGATAACCTGTTCTTTAAGTCCGGGACGAGGACGAAGTCCAC
>CANAPP010000074.1 GCA_947363565.1 uncultured Lachnospiraceae bacterium
TTTGTAATGCATGGATCATCTTCCCAAGAGACCTTCACCGCATGGTTTGTGAATCTGGATTGATGTTTATAAATGCTATCCGGAAAAATAAAAAACGGCCAGCCATGAAGGCTATGCCGTTTGAAATGGATCATCCGTGTTATTTGATTGTTTGAGAAGGTGGGAGAGCAGTGGTTGTGATCTGTTTTAGCGCTGATAAAAGGCTTTGTACCATTCGGCAAATTTTCTCAATCCATCCCGCAGGTCAGTGGACGGTTTGAAGCCATAATCCCGTTCAAGTGCGGTGGTGTCAGCGTATGTGACCGGGACATCGCCGGGCTGCATAGGAACCAGCTTCTTATGTGCTTCAAAGTCATAATCAGATGGGAGGATTTCTGCCCGTATCAGTTCCTCCTGAAGGATAGTTACAAAATCCAGCAGATTTTCCGGTTGATTGTTACCGATGTTATATACAGCGTAAGGCGGGATAGGAAGACCGTCCTCGCCGTTTTTCTTTTCAGGAGCGCCTTGCATTACGCGTTTGACACCTTCAACGATGTCGTCTATATAGGTGAAATCGCGCTTGCAGTTGCCGTAGTTGAAAATCTGTATGGTCTGGTCATCCAGCAGTTTGTTGGTAAAGCCGAAATATGCCATATCCGGTCTTCCGGCAGGACCATATACAGTGAAGAAGCGCAGGCCGGTTGACGGGATATTGTAAAGCTTACTGTAGGCATGGGCCATCAGTTCGTTGCTTTTCTTTGTAGCTGCATACAGGGAGACAGGCTGGTCTACCTGGTCTTTTGTACTGTAGGGGACTTTTTTGTTCGTTCCGTATACCGATGAGGAGGAGGCATAGACGAGATGCTCCACACCTGCTTTGCCGTGATCATAAGAATGGCGGCATGCTTCTAGTATATTGTAAAAACCGATGAGGTTGGACTGGATGTAAGCATCAGGATTTTCAATCGAGTACCGGACGCCGGCCTGGGCGGCAAGGTTTACTACGATATCGGGCTTGTATTCAGCAAAAATCTGTTCAATGAGTGCTTTGTCGGAGATATCCCCTTTGACAAATGTATATGTGGAGTCAGTATGTTCAGACATACAGTTATCGATTTCGGACAGTCTCCAGTTTTTGATGTTTACATCGTAGTAATGATTTAAATTGTCAACTCCGATAATTGTAACCGGGGACTGTGTCCTTAACAGCTCCAGGACCAGATTGCTTCCAATAAATCCGGCAGAGCCGGTGATCAGTATAGTTTTATTTTTTAAAATAATTTTCTGCATATTCCGTTACCTCTTTATTCTTTAATCCCTTTTAAAAATATCCCGTGTATAAACTTTATCAGCGACATCCGCAAGACATCCTTCGTATCGGTTTGCGATGATTGCCTGGCTCATTTTTTTGAATTTTTTCAGGTCATTTACAACCAGAGAGCCGTAAAATGTTTCACCGTCCTTTAGTGAAGGCTCGTAGATAATGACTGTGGCACCTTTAGCCTTGATTCTTTTCATAACGCCTTGAATAGAAGAGTGGCGGAAGTTGTCAGAGTTGCTTTTCATCGTAAGCCGGTACACACCGATCACGCGTTTTTGCTCTTTTGCCGGATCCCAATGGCTGTTTGCCTCATAAGCCCCGGAAAGCTCCAGCACACGGTCGGCGATAAAATCTTTTCTCGTCCGGTTGGATTCAACGATGGCGGAGATCATATTTTGCGGTACATCATTAAAGTTGGCGAGGAGCTGCTTGGTATCTTTTGGCAGGCAGTATCCGCCGTAACCAAAGGAAGGATTATTGTAATGGCTGCCGATACGCGGGTCGAGGCATACCCCGTTTATGATATCCTGGGTATTCAGCCCTTTCGTCTCTGCGTAGGTGTCCAGTTCGTTGAAGTAGGAGACGCGGAGCGCCAGATAGGTATTAGCGAACAGTTTTACCGCCTCGGCTTCCGTAAAGCCCATAAATAAAGTGTCAATATGTTCTTTCATGGCGCCCTGTCTGAGCAGTCCGGCAAAAATCCGGGCCTTTTCGGCGGAGCCTTCATCACAGGACACAATGATGCGGGAAGGGTAAAGGTTATCGTACAGCGCTTTTGATTCCCGCAGAAATTCCGGGCTGAAGATAATATTGCCGGTCTGGTATTTTTCCCTCAGTGATGCTGTGTAGCCGACCGGGATGGTGGATTTGATGACGATCATGGCGTCGGGGTTGACCTTGCGGACAAGTTCTATTGCGGCTTCTACAGCGGTGCAGTCAAAGAAGTTCTGCTTGCTGTCATAATTGGTAGGAGTTGCGATGACTACAAAATCGGCGTCGGCATAGGCGGCTTCGCCGTCAAGCGTAGCGGTCAGGGACAGCTCTTTTTTTGCAAGATATTTTTCAATGTAATCGTCCTGTATGGGGGATTTCTTTTGATTGATAAGCGCAATCTTTTCTGGAAGGATGTCAACGGCAGTTACATCATTATGCTGGGCCAGCAGGATGGCAATAGATAATCCCACATATCCTGTGCCTGCGACAGCGATTTGGTACCTTTGGTTCAGGACAGGGGTGGCCATCGCTTCAGGTTCTTCTTCCTCGAACAGATCGACCACTTCAACATCCAGTACTTCCCCCAATTTTTGGAGCTGGGGGATAGAAGGAATATAATCCCTGTTTTCCAGGCGCCCGATCATACCGCGGTGGATGCCGGTCATACCGGCAAGCTGTGCCTGGGTCAGATTTTTGCTTTTACGTTTTTTGGCGATAGTTGCCGCCAGCTTTTCTACAGATAGTTTTTTCATATGCATTCCCTCTGATTCTATTTAAAATGACATTTATTAGCTTTTGGGAGTTGTAAAAGCTATTTAAAAACAGCATAACAGGTTTGAGGAATGAATTCAATAGAAAAGTTTTGGATTTATTTTAGAAGCCTTGAAAAATGTCCGGATAAAGCTTAGAATGTTATTGCTGTGCGATTACCCTCAGCGGGAAAAGGATGTTTTTTTTAGGCAGGGAGGGCAAGTATGGCAGAGAATTTAAGATAAAAGAAGAGGATTTTTATATAATGTCAGATGCTATGGGAGTTTATCATTGGATTGCCGCGCATTTTATTGGCCTGGTAGTCCTGGGGGTCTCGGGATTTATCGTGCTGAATATTGTCTATGCGCACAGGGAAAAGAGCGCTGCCTATAAGATCATTGTATTTGCGGCGGGAGTAGTGTATTTGGCGGCGCTGTTATACCTGACTCTGGGGATGCGCTCACCTCAGGCAGAGTATACTTATGAGCTGGTGCTGTTCTGGTCGTACTGGGAAGTGTTCACGGGGGAGGAGCAGTGGCTGCTCTGGGAGAATATCGCAAATATGTTTTTGTTCTTTCCTTTTGGGATTTTTCTGTATGAATGGCTTAGCGGAAAGAGAAAGTGGTATTTGTGCATGATCGTGGTGCTTTGTGTGAGTACGGGGATCGAGCTGACGCAGCTTCTGGCAAAGCTCGGGCTGTTTGAGTTTGATGATATTTTGCATAATACCTTGGGAGGGATTTTGGGATATGCGGCGGCGGGGAGGATAACGGTGTGGGTGAAGTCACTGGATCTGGCCAGGCTTCGGCAGTCGCAGAAGCAGTGAAAGCGGCCAGAGGGTTCAGGCAGGAGACATAGTATTGCTCCTGCCTGTCTTTTTTGCCTGTCTGCTATCGCTTTTTCTTAAACCGTTTATATTGGATAGAATTGCCGTTTATTTCCCAGACGTTGGATATCAATTTTACAGTACCTTTCCGGCAGCTCCGGTATCCCAGGAAATCCTCAAGCCGACGCTGGTTTCCATAGCTCCTTAAACATCCGCCGTAGGTCATCTGATATTCGATCATATCCCCATATACAGTCGCCCGGTCGACGAATGCGGTGTATATCCCTCGTTTAAATGGAAGAAGGTCGGGAGCCTGTGCTGCGCTGCAGCCGGGAGTTATGCTTAAGCCATGGTTTGCGCCGGGGCGTTTCTGGCAGGCTGAGACAGAAAGGATGATGTCCATGCCTACGGCGTTTCGGGACGGGAGCTTTAGGATGCAGGAGAGCAGCAGCTCAAAACCGGTATGGATTTCTTCCTGGCGGCTTTCGCATCTTTCCATCAGGGCGGAGTGATAGCTGGCGGTCAGTATGCTTTTTTCTTTATTGTATTTATAGTCCTTTTTAAGGAGGTAGAGCATTTCCATAAAGCTCTGTTCCAGGGCGGTTTCGTACAGGATGGGGGCAGTGCAGGACTCCTGGCCGGAGCGGATGATCCTGCCGCCCTGCTTTGTGCCGAAGCGGTTGGTGCACCGCCAGACGGCGAAGGTGTATTTGTAGGTTTCACCCATTTCTTCCTGCGGGACGGAGCCGGAGCGGAGGGCTTCGGAGTTCAGAGAGCGCTCATCACTGTAATTTCTGGCAGGGCGGTTGTAGACGCAGCGATGGAAGGAGCCGCCGCAGATGTGCTGTTCTGCCAGCTTGCGGCCGTGCTGTTCGGAAGCTGCCTGGCCGCGGGAGAACCCGTACGCTGTCTGGCTGTGGGAAAGCCCGTACTCTGTCTGGTCACAGGAGGACTGGTGCGGTGTTTCCCCGCAGCGCAGATTATAAAAGGTCTGTCCCTTGACGGGAACGGATCTTCTGGCGGGGGAATCCGGGTTTTCTGAACCGGAGGATTGCCGCCTTGTGCCGCCAAGTTCTGCGATCATCATCTGCACTCTGTTCCATTTCTTCCTGGAAATGATGGGAGTATGGTGGTTGCGGACATAATACCTGGGGGCTTCCCCGCAGTTTTTGCAGGAACGGTGGGTCAGGAAGTCTTTGACAATGGTCTTTTGCAGCTCGCAGTCACCCATATATTTTTCGTTGCGGAGCACTCGCATGATGGCACCGGCGTCCCAGGATTTCCCGAAAAGTGTAGAGACTCCCCGGGCGTTTAATTCCCGGGCGATCTGGCAGGCGGAATCCCCAGTGAGATACCGGTCATAGATCAGGCGGATGATACCGGCCTGCTGTTCGTTGATGATCCACTGGCCGTTCTCACCTTTATCGTAGCCCATCATCCCTTTCAGGTTGCAGTGGGCGATGCCGGCCTGGAATTTTTTGGCGTAGGCCCAGCGGACATTGTCGGAGATGGAGCGGCTTTCATCCTGGGCCAGGGCGGAGAGGATGGTCAGGAGAAGCTCGCCGGAGACGTCCAGTGTATCTACATTTTCCTTCTCAAAGAAAATGCCGACGGACGGGTTTAAGTTTTTCAGCATCCGCACATGATTCAGAGTGTCCACGGTATTTCTGGCAAAACGGGAAATGGACTTGGTGATGATGTAATCAATCTTCCCGGTCTGACAGTCCGCAATCATCCGGCGGAAATGCACGCGGCGGCCGGTGTTCGTGCCGGAGGCGTCGCTGTCGGCGTAGATGCCGGCCAGGGACCATCCCGGGTGTTCGCAGATCAGGCGGGTGTAGAAGCTTTTTTGCCTGTCGTAGGAGGTCTGCTGGCATTCGTCACCGGTGGAGACACGGCAGTAGGCGGCCACCCGGATATCGGTCTGATGCCTGAGCTGCGTGGCACTCTGGACGGAGCGCCTGGTGGCGGGGGTGACGGTTATGATCGGTGTCTTTGTCATAGTGATTCCTCGCTTTCTCTTTTGTATTTTCTTCATTATATATCAGAAGTGGCAGTTGTATTTCGGCTGTCCGGCAGATATAATAGAAGCAGTTAATATTGCGGTCAACAGGAGAGTATATGCATGAATTACCAGAAAGAATTAGACAGGCTGATCAGAAAACTGGAGATGGAAGAAAAAGTGCCGAGGCTCCTTCTTCACAGCTGCTGCGCGCCCTGTAGCAGCTATGTGCTGGAGTATCTGAGTGATTATTTCGCAATTACAGTTTTTTATTACAATCCCAACATTTCGCCGGAGAGCGAGTACACGAAGCGGCTTTTTGAGCAGCAGCGGCTGATCGACCGGCTGCCGGCGAAGCATCCGGTGGCGTTTGCGGCGGGTCCTTATGACAGCGGGCGCTTTTTCCGGATGGCGGAAGGGCTTGAACAGGTGAAAGAAGGGGGAGAGCGGTGTTTTCGCTGCTATGAGTTGAGGCTTCGGGAGGCGGCGAAGATGGCGAAAAGTGCGGAGTTTGATTATTTTACCACGACTCTTACCATCAGCCCGCTAAAAAAGGCGGACAAGCTCAATGAGATCGGCGTGCGCCTGGGTGAGGAGTACGGGGTGCCTTATCTTTTGTCTGATTTTAAAAAGAAGAACGGATATAAACGCTCCATTGAGCTTTCTAAGGAGTACGGGCTTTACCGGCAGGATTATTGCGGCTGCGTATTTTCCAGGGAATTTTCCGGGAAATAGTTTTAACGATTGATTTTATACGGAAATGTGGTAAAATTTGAGGAACGGAAGGTATATTCCGGGTACCCGGCAGATGTTAAAAAAGAGCAGGGCATGGAAAAGGCAATAATTTATAGAAGGAATAGGAGAAGAAGAGATATGGATCAGAAATTGAGAGTAGGGATTTTAGGAGCGACAGGTATGGTAGGGCAGAGGTTCATTTCCCTGTTGGAAGACCATCCCTGGTTTGAGGTGGTGACGGTTGCGGCAAGCCCGCGTTCTGCAGGAAAGACCTACGAGGAGGCAGTAGGCGGACGCTGGAAGATGAAGACTCCGATGCCGGAGGCGGTTAAGAAGCTTATCGTTGCTAATGTGAATGAGGTGGAAAAGGTTGCGGCGGGAGTTGATTTTGTATTCAGCGCCGTTGACATGACAAAGGATGAGATCAAGGCCATCGAGGAGGAGTATGCGAAGACGGAGACCCCGGTGGTATCCAATAACAGTGCGCACCGCTGGACACCGGATGTACCGATGGCGGTGCCGGAGATCAATGCAGAGCATTTTGAAGTGATCGCGGCGCAAAAGGAGCGTCTCGGGACAACGCGCGGCTTTATTGCCGTGAAGCCGAACTGTTCCATCCAAAGCTATGTGCCTTGTCTTGCTGCGTGGAGGGAATTTGGCCCTAAGGAGGTAGTAGTGACCACTTATCAGGCCATATCCGGGGCAGGGAAGACTTTTAAGGACTGGCCGGAGATGGTGGAGAATATTATTCCTTATATCGGCGGAGAGGAAGAAAAGAGCGAGCAGGAGCCGCTGCGCGTGCTCGGTGAGGTGAAGGATGGGCAGATCGTGAAGGCGGCTCTTCCTAAGATTACCTGCCAGTGTCTTCGTGTTCCGGTACTTGACGGGCATACGGCGGCGGTATTTATCAATTTTGAGAAGAAACCGACGAAGGAGCAGCTTATTGAGAAGCTGGTGAATTTTAGAGGATTCCCTCAGGAGGCAGAGCTTCCCAGCGCACCAAAGCAGTTTATCCGGTATCTTGAGGAGGATAACCGTCCTCAGGTTGCTCTTGACGTTGACTATGAGAAGGGCATGGGCGTGTCCATCGGGCGTTTGAGAGAGGATTCGATGTTTGATTATAAATTCGTGGGACTTTCCCACAATACCCTTCGCGGGGCAGCAGGCGGTGCGGTGCTCTGTGCGGAGGCGCTGACAAAGAAGGGTTACATTCAGGCAAAAGGTTAAAGAGAGGGACGACCTATGGAAAATGACATTTTAAATTATTCGCAGAACCGGGAATTGTCGTGGCTTAAGTTTAACCAGAGGGTACTGCAGGAGGCGCAGGATATTACGGTTCCTCTTCTGGAACGGATGAAATTCGTAGCGATATTTTCAAGCAACCTGGATGAGTTTTTTATGATTCGTGTAGGGAGCCTTTTTGACATGGCACATGCAGATGCGAAGGCGAAGGACAGCCGTTCGGGACTTACACCGGACGGGCAGCTTGAGAAGATCTTTGAAGCAGTGGCGCCTCTTTGCAAGGAGCGGGATAAGACTTATTCGGATATCCAGAAGCTCCTTCATCCCTATGGTGTGTGCGGGCTTAGTTATAAGGAGCTTGAGCAGCAGGAGAAAAAATATGTGAAAAAGTATTTTAAAGATCAGATACTTCCTATTCTTTCTCCGCAGATTGTGGATGCGAACCATCCATTTCCGCATCTTCTGAATAAGGAAATCTATGTGACGGCCAATCTGAAGGATAAGGATAAGACGATGCAGGGAATCGTGCCGGTTCCCCAGTTTATTTCTAATATCCTGTATCTGCCGGGACACGATATCCGATATATCCGCATGGAGAAGATCATTGTAGAACACTTGAATCTTGTGTTCCCGAAATATACGGTCACAGACCCTAATTATATCTGCGTGACCCGCAGTGCGGACATTAATCCGGAGGACGAGGCGTTAGAGGTCAATGATGATTTCCGGCACCTGATGAAGAAGACCCTTCACAAGCGCCGCAGGATGTCGGTGGTAAGGCTTGAGGTGGCGGAGAAGCTGAGTGCGGAGACGGAAAAATATTTTTGTGACAAGTTTAAGATTAAACCGGTGCAGATCTTCCGTACAAAGATGCCGATGAAGCTTGACTATATCTTTGCGATCAGCGGGAATCTGCCGGAGCCGATGAAGAAGTCACTGACTTATCCGGCATTCTCACCGCAGAGCTGTGTACGGATCCAGGATGGCAGTATCATGCGCCAGATCAAGAAGAAGGATCTTTTGCTGTTCTTCCCTTATGAGAGCATGGATCCGTTCCTTAAGCTGATCAAGGAGGCGGCCTATGATCCCAATGTGATGACGATCAAGATCACTATCTACCGTCTGGCGAAGAAGGCAAGGCTTGTAGAGTATCTGTGTGCCGCTGCAGAAAACGGCAAGGAAGTGACGGCACTCATTGAACTCAGGGCGAGGTTCGATGAGCAGAATAATATCGACTGGTCGGAGCGCATGGAGGAGGCCGGATGCCGGGTCATCTACGGGTTTGAGGATTACAAGGTACACTCAAAGATCTGCCTGATCACATACCGCAACAGAGGGGAGATCCAGTATATTACCCAGATTGGAACGGGTAATTACAACGAAAAGACAGCGGGAATGTATACGGACCTTTCACTGATGACGGCCAATCAGGAGATTGGGCAGGACGCGTCGGAATTTTTCAAAAATATGGCTATCAGCAACCTGGACGGGGTATATAACCATCTGATCGTCTCACCTACCAGTTTAAAGCAGGCAGTACTAAAACTGATGGATGAGGAGATTTTAAAGGGAAGCAACGGCCGTATTATCATGAAGATGAATTCGGTGACGGACACGGATTATATCGAAAAGGTGTCGGAGGCTTCAAGAGCCGGGGTGAAGATTGACCTTATCGTGCGGGGGATCTGCTGCGTGCTCCCGGGAGTGCAGGGGTATACGGATAATCTGCGGGTGATGAGCGTGGTCGGGCGTTACTTGGAGCATCCGAGAATCTTTAGCTTCGGAACCGGGGAGAGCCAGAAGATCTACATCGGGTCTGCGGACATGATGACCCGCAATACGGAGAAGCGGGTGGAAGTGGCATGTCCGATCTTAGATGGGGACATTAAAAAGCAGATCAATCATTATCTGAAAGTTATGCTCAGTGATAACATAAAGGGAAGAGTCTTAAAGAGTGACGGTACTTATTGTAAAAGGGAGCTTACGGAACCTTATGTGGACTCTCAGGCAACATTTATGGAGGAGGCGCTAAATGCCCATCGCCAGAAGCCGGTGCAGAGAGAAAAGACATTCCTTGATAAGGTGAAGAGCATATTTGGAAGCAGAGTGAACAAAAGGAGTTAGGGAAAATCTATGGGGAAAGCATTATATATTGCTGAGAAACCCAGTGTTGCGCAGGAATTTGCCAAAGCACTGAAACTGACAACAAAACGAAAAGACGGGTATCTGGAATCTGAGGAGGCTATCGTTACCTGGTGCGTAGGACACCTGGTGACGATGAGCTATCCGGAGGAGTATGACCCGTCACTAAAAAGGTGGAGTTTAACGACTCTGCCTTTTATACCTAAGGAGTTTAAATATGAAGTGATTCCGAATGCGGCTAAGCAGTTTCGGATCGTGTCGGGACTCTTAAACCGCAGCGATGTGGAGACTATCTATGTCTGTACGGACTCCGGGCGGGAGGGGGAATATATCTACCGGCTGGTGGAACAACAGGCAGGTGTGCATGGCAAGAAAAGGCGCCGGGTCTGGATCGACTCTCAGACGGAGGAGGAGATCCTTCGGGGGATTAAGGAAGCAAAAGATTTAAAAGAGTATGACAACCTGTCTGCATCGGCGTATCTTCGGGCAAAGGAAGATTATCTGATGGGGATTAATTTTTCAAGGCTCCTTACCCTTAAGTACGGCAATAGTATTTCCAATTATCTGAAGACAAAATATTCCGTAGTGTCAGTGGGGCGGGTCATGACCTGCGTCCTGGGGATGGTGGTCCGGCGGGAGCGGGAAATCCGGGAATTTGTGGAGACCCCGTTCTACCGCGTCATTGCCCGGCAGGGAGAAGAGGGGCAGTGCTTTGAGGGCGAATGGCGGGCGGTGAAAGGCTCAAGGTGGTTTGAATCTTTTGATCTATATAAAGAAAACGGGTTTAAAGAAGAGAAAAAGGCACAGGAGCTTATTGATTCTTTAAAGGAGCCATCGCCGGTCACCTGCCAGATTGCCGGGATAGAGAAAAAGAAGGAGAAGAAGAATCCCCCCCTTCTTTTCAATCTTGCGGAGCTGCAAAATGAGTGTTCGAAGCGGTTTAAGATTAGCCCGGATGAGACTCTCAGGCTTGTGCAGGAGATGTATGAGCGAAAGCTTGTGACTTATCCCCGTACAGATGCCAGAGTACTGTCTACAGCGGTGGCCAAGGAGATACATAAGAATTTAAACGGCCTGATGAAGTATGAACCGGCGGTTCCTTACCTTCAGGAGATTGTGGAATTTAAGAGCCACAAGAGCCTTGCAAAGACCCGCTATGTCAATGATAAGCAGATAACAGATCATTACGCGATCATTCCCACGGGACAGGGATTAAATGCCCTCCATTCTTTGTCTGTGACATCGCAGAAGGTTTATGATGTGATTGTGAGGCGTTTTCTTAGTATCTTTTATCCGCCGGCAGTCTACCAGAGGATATCTATTGTCACAAAGATCAAGGAAGAGTCTTTCTTTTCAAGCTTTAAGGTGCTTGCGGAAGAGGGGTATCTTAAGGTGGCCGGGATCCCGGGAAAAAAGAGCGACACAGACAGAGCAGAGGGAAATACGGGAGACAGCAAAGGAGAGGATGTCAACAGGGAGACGGACCAGGCATTTTTTGAAAAGATACAGGCGCTTAAAAAAGGGATGACACTCCCGGTACAGTCGTTAGAGATAAAAGAAGGAAAGACATCCCCGCCGAAACGCTACAATTCCGGCTCCCTTATCTTGGCCATGGAGAATGCCGGGCAGCTTATCGAGGACGAGGAGCTCAGGGCGCAGATAAAGGGGAGCGGCATCGGCACAAGCGCCACCAGGGGGGAGATTCTTAAGAAACTTTTCAACAATAAGTACCTCTCCCTGAACAAAAAGACGCAGATTGTCACCCCCTCTCTTCTTGGGGAGATGATTTTTGACGTGGTAGAGCATTCCATCAAATCCCTCTTAAACCCGGAGCTGACCGCGAGCTGGGAAAAGGGGCTTACTTATGTGGCGGACGGGGAGATAACGCCGGAAGAATATATGGCAAAGCTTGACCGTTTCATCGTAAGCCGCACCCAGGGGGTGAAGGAGCTTAGAAATGATGGGGCGCTTAGGGCGTGTTACGATAAGGCGGCGGAATTTTATCCGAAAAGGAAGTGATATCTCCCGCCTATCAAGTTGCCGTCAGGCAGCCCGGGGAGCGGATGCCATCCGAAGGAATCCCGTAAAAAGCATCAGCACTTGGCGAGGTATTTTCGAGCCTAGTACTGCTATGCCTTTTTCAGAGCGAAAGCGCGGTGACGAGGATGGTTTCGCTCCCCGGGCTGCCTGACGGCAACACACTGCTTTAATGCGGGAAAATCCCCGGCAGGTTTTGACTTTGGGATGGAAAAGTGGTATTCTGTTTAAAATTGAATTTGGAAGGAGCTTTTTGATGAAGGAATTAACAGTAGAAGAGTTGTATACGTTGGACGAGACGATTGCGAAAGACATTTTTGAGGGAGTTACTTATCCATGGGAGGTGCTGCCGAAGATCAGCGCGTTTATCCTGGAACTGGGGAAGACTCTTTCTTTGGAGGAATATGACAAGGTGGGCGAGGATGTGTGGATTGCCAAGTCCGCGAAGGTGTTTGAGTCTGCCTACATCCACGGGCCGGCAATCATCGGGAAAGATGCGGAAGTGAGGCAGTGTGCGTTCATCCGGGGAAATGCCATCGTGGGCGAGGGCGCTGTGGTGGGCAATTCCACGGAGCTTAAGAATGTAATCCTGTTTAACAAGGTGCAGGTTCCTCACTATAATTATGTGGGGGATTCAGTTCTCGGGTACAAGGCGCACATGGGCGCGGGCTCGATTACATCCAATGTGAAGTCGGATAAGAAACTGGTGGTGGTGAAGACACCGGAGGGCAATATCGAGACAGGGATGAAAAAATTCGGCGCCATGCTTGGCGATGAGGTAGAGGTTGGCTGCGGAACGGTGCTGAATCCGGGCAGCGTTGTGGGGAGCCATACGAATATCTATCCGCTGTCTTCGGTGAGAGGATTTGTGCCGGCGGGGAGCATTTACAAAAAGCAGGGCGAGGTCGTGGAAAAATACGAGTAAATGCCGTGAGCAGGAGATAAAAAGGAGGAATGCAGGATGAAGAGCGTAGGTTTTATCGGTGTTGGCATCATGGGGAAATCCATGGTGAGAAATCTGATGAAGGCAGGATATGAGCTCCATATCTTTGCCCGCACGAAGGCGAAGGCGGAGGATGTGATAGAGGAGGGCGCAGTGTTCCATGATACCATTGGGGACTGCGTGAAGGAGCGCGACGCGGTGATTACGATTGTGGGATTTCCGAAGGATGTGGAGGAGGTATATTTTGACGCGGGAAATATACTGGACAGCGCGAAGGAGGGGGCTTACCTCATCGACATGACAACCACGAGCCCGATACTTGCGGAGGAGATTTTTAAAGAAGGCACGAAGAGGGGATTCCATGTGCTGGACGCGCCGGTGACGGGCGGAGATACGGGAGCGAAGGCCGGAACGCTGTCTATTTTGGCGGGCGGCGAGAAGGAGGACTTTGAGGCCTGTATGCCGTTATTTGAGGCTATGGGAACGAATATCAACTATCAGGGAAAAGCAGGGTGCGGGCAGCATGCCAAGCTTGCTAATCAGATTATGATTGCGGGAACTCTTTCCGGCGTGTGCGAGGCGCTCACCTATGCGAAAGCCAAGGGGCTTGACCTTGAGACGGTGGTGAAGTCTGTAGCGACGGGAGCGGCGGGGAGCAGGCAGCTCGAGCTGTTCGCGCCGAAGATTATGGCGGAGGATTTCGCGCCGGGATTTTTCATGAAACATTTTATCAAAGATATGACGCTGGCTCTTACGGAGGCGAACCGCAGCGGGCTTTGCCTGGAGGTGCTAAGCCAGGTTCTTGCCAACTACGAGGAACTTCAGGCGGCGGGATACGGGGAGCTTGGAACCCAGGCGCTCATGAAATATTACGAGGAAGGATGTGCTGAGGATGATGAATGATAACTTTGTGACGCTGGAGATTGGCAAGACGAAACATATCGCGCTGGTTGCCCACGACGGGAAGAAGAAAGCGCTGGTAGAGTGGTGTGATAAGAATAAAGAAATCCTGAAGGGGCATTTCCTGTGCGGTACGGGTACGACGGCGCGGCTCATCGCGGAGAAGACGGGCCTTCCGGTGAAGGGATACAACAGCGGCCCATTGGGAGGCGACCAGCAGATCGGGGCGAAGATTGTGGAGGGGCAGATTGATTTCATGGTATTTTTGTGGGATCCTTTGGAGGCGCAGCCCCATGACCCGGATGTGAAGGCGCTCCTTCGTATCGCGGTGGTCTACGATATCCCGGTCGCGAATAATCTTGCGACGGCGGACTTTATGCTCCGTTCGGAGTATATGGACGGCACTTATGAGCGGAAGATTGAGAACTTTAATAAGACCGTCCAGGACCGGGTGGACCAGATGAAATAACGGGTGAGAGCTGGTTAACTGCCGATGATTTTATCATGCGTGTAAAGCAGATGGATCATCGGCGTTTTTTTTGCCATGACGGATACAGTTGTCCGCGAAGAGACATTTCCAGATCCTTGTTCATTTACTGCTGTAAAAAGCTACATAATATTTTCAAGATATGACAAAAATAAGATTAGCCAGTACAGTGAATGCACAGACTGTGTGAACAGTACGAAGACAGTTAAAGGAGAAAGTGGGATAGAATATTGACGCAGCCGCAGGGGGAGGGTATAATAAGCGAAGCGGCAGATTTGCAAAGAAAATTATGATATAGA
>CANAPP010000075.1 GCA_947363565.1 uncultured Lachnospiraceae bacterium
ATACGGAAGATGATTTAAGAAAAGGGCTGCTGCTGTTAAAAAATATATTTGAGGAAAAGCAGATGAATTTCTTTGTCTGAATTTGAGATGTCCGAATATTGAAAAAGGACTGCCGAAACAGCCCCCTTCACTATTTCATTAAATTTTTACCGTTTTACTCATATACAAACACGGAAACTGGCTGTATTATCACGAAAACTCCCATTCTGTTTCCGTGATAATACAGCCAGTTTCCGTGTTTGTATATGGGTTTTGCCTGCGAGTATCGACTTTTGCGTGATAGTATCGAGTTTTGCCTGCGAGTATCCGAGTTTCCGTGATAATAACCGACTTTTGCCTACGAGTATATACTCGCAGGCAAAACAACCCCAGAACAAAAGTTCGTGCCCTCGTTAATGTAAAAATGCCCCTAAAAGCACACGGGAATAATGTAACTTTGAAAGCTATGTAGTGCCGAAAGTGCCGTGTTTACGGGCTTTGCAGGCTTTCCGTGTCCGTATCTGCCGGGGAAGGAGACACCCTGACAAAATATGACAATATCCCCCATATTTCAACAGCATTTTTCTACAAACAGGCGAAACTCCAAACAAACACGGAAACTCTTATACTATCACGCAAAACTCCATACTATCACGGAAACTCCCGACTTTTGCGTGATAGTATAAAACACCTCCCTATCGCCACCTTTTCAGCGGTATCAAAAAACACAAAAATAGGGGCTCACCACCCACCGTGATGAACCCCACCAAGCCTTAAAAACCTTGATTTTAAGCCATTCTTCAATACTTTTGCCTGTTAGTACCAAAAATCCTATGGCATTATTTTTTTATTGCCGCCTGTGCCGCCGCCAACCTTGCGATCGGTACTCTGAACGGTGAGCAGGATACATAATCCAGGCCAATCTTATGACAGAACTCTACGGAAGAAGGATCTCCGCCGTGCTCGCCGCAGATACCGATGTGAAGTTTCTCATTCACCGGTTTGCCAAGCTTAATGGACATCTCCATCAGCTTGCCGACGCCTGTCTGGTCAAGTTTTGCAAACGGGTCGTTCTCGAAGATCTTCGCATCATAGTAAGCGTCAAGGAACTTACCTGCATCGTCACGGGAGAATCCGTATGTCATCTGTGTCAGGTCATTTGTACCAAAGCAGAAGAAATCAGCCTCTTTTGCAATCTCGTCAGCGGTAAGCGCCGCTCTCGGGATCTCGATCATCGTACCTACTTCGTACTCAAGATCACTGCCTGCTGCCTTAATCTCAGCATCCGCTGTCTCAACGACAACTTTCTTCACATATTTCAGCTCTTTGATATCGCCGATGAGCGGAATCATAATCTCCGGTTTCACCTTCCAGTCAGCGTGAGCTTTCTGTACGTTGATTGCCGCACGGATAACCGCTGCTGTCTGCATCTTTGCAATCTCAGGATAAGTAACCGCAAGACGGCATCCTCTGTGGCCCATCATCGGGTTGAACTCGTGGAGGCTGTCAATCAGCGTCTTGATATCCTCTACAGATTTGCCCTGTGCTGCCGCAAGTTTCTCAATATCCTCTTCCTCTGTCGGAACGAACTCATGGAGCGGCGGGTCAAGGAAACGAATCGTAACCGGATTGCCCTCAAGAGCCTCGTAAAGGGCCTCGAAGTCTCCCTGCTGGTAAGGAAGAATCTTCTCAAGAGCCGCCTCTCTCTCCTCAACGGTATCTGCACAGATCATCTCGCGGAATGCAGCAATCCTGTCTTCCTCGAAGAACATGTGCTCTGTACGGCAAAGACCGATACCCTCTGCGCCGAGCTCGCGGGCTTTCTTAGCGTCTGCCGGTGTGTCTGCGTTTGTACGGACTTTAAGTGTACGGTACTTGTCCGCCCATGCCATGATTCTTCCGAACTCTCCGGCAATCTGAGCGTCAACGGTAGGAATGATTCCGTCGTAGATGTTACCTGTCGTACCGTCAATCGAAATTGCGTCTCCCTCGTGGAACTCTTTTCCTGCAAGGGTGAACTTCTTGTTCTCCTCGTCCATCGCAATGTCGCCGCATCCGGATACACAGCATGTACCCATACCGCGCGCAACAACGGCTGCGTGGGAAGTCATACCGCCGCGGACAGTCAGGATACCCTGTGAGGACTTCATGCCTGTGATATCCTCCGGTGAAGTCTCAAGACGTACAAGGACAACCTTCTCGCCTCTTGCCGCCCACTCTACCGCATCCTCTGCCGTAAATACAACTTTACCGCAGGCTGCTCCCGGAGATGCGCCAAGGCCTTTGCCCATCGGAGTCGCCGCCTTAAGGGCTACCGCGTCAAACTGCGGGTGAAGAAGTGTGTCAAGGTTACGCGGGTCGATCATGGCAACAGCCTCTTCCTCAGTCCTCATGCCCTCGTCAACAAGGTCACATGCAATCTTAAGAGCCGCCTGAGCAGTCCTCTTGCCGTTACGCGTCTGTAACATGTAAAGCTTGCCGTGCTCTACGGTAAACTCCATGTCCTGCATATCTCTGTAGTGATTCTCGAGAGTCTCACATACTTTCTTAAACTGAACAAATGCCTCCGGGAACTTCTGCTCCATCTCGGAGATGTGCATCGGTGTACGCACACCTGCAACAACGTCCTCGCCCTGAGCGTTTGTCAAAAACTCGCCGAACAGGCCGTTCTCGCCGGTAGCCGGGTCACGGGTAAATGCAACGCCTGTACCGCAGTCGTCGCCCATGTTTCCAAATGCCATAGACTGTACGTTTACAGCGGTTCCCCAGGAATACGGGATATCGTTGTCACGGCGGTATACATTGGCACGCGGGTTATCCCAGGAGCGGAATACAGCCTTGATTGCACCCATAAGCTGCTCCTTCGGGTCAGACGGGAAGTCCTGTCCGATCTTTTCTTTGTACTCTGCCTTGAACTGTCCTGCAAGAGCCTTAAGGTCTTCCGCGGTAAGCTCGACATCCTGCTTAACGCCCTTCTCCTCTTTCATCTTGTCGATCAGCTCTTCAAAATATTTCTTTCCGACTTCCATAACTACGTCAGAATACATCTGGATAAATCTTCTGTAGCAATCCCATGCCCAGCGCGGATTGCCGGATTTCTCTGCCAATACCTCTACAACGTCCTCATTCAGGCCAAGGTTCAGGATCGTATCCATCATACCAGGCATAGATGCCCTTGCACCGGAACGTACAGAGACAAGCAGCGGATTCTCTTTATCGCCGAACTTCTTCTCTGTGATGGCCTCCATCTTCGTAACAGCGTCCATGATCTGAGCCATAATCTCGTCATTGATCGTTCTTCCGTCTTCATAATACTGTGTACAGGCCTCGGTCGTAATCGTAAAGCCCTGCGGTACCGGAAGGCCAAGGCTCGTCATCTCAGCCAGATTCGCGCCCTTGCCGCCAAGAAGGTTTCTCATGGTTGCATTACCTTCCGTAAACATATAAACCCATTTTGCCATTGTCATGACCTCCTAAAATCTTAATTTACTAAGTCGCACTAATATTTTACTGTTTTTGCCAGTATTCGTCAAGTAAATTGCCCTACATTTCCCGCAAAAATGCTTTGTATCCCTTGTAAGCCTCATATACGTCCGCCTTGCTCACCGCCTCCCAGGGCGCGTGCATACCGAGGACTGCCACGCCGCTGTCGATAACTTCCATGCCGTAATTCGCCATAATATACGCGATAGTTCCGCCGCCGCCAGCGTCTACCTTCCCAAGCTCCGCAAACTGATAAGCCACCTTCTCTTTGTCAAGGGCAGCACGAATCTGCGCCAGATACTCTGCATTGGCGTCATTGGAGCCGCTCTTTCCCCGGCTCCCGGTAAACTTATTAAACACCAGCCCCTTGCCGAAAAATGCGGAACTGCGTTTTTCAAAATTCTCCGCAAACATAGGGTCATACGCCGCGCTCACGTCAGAAGAAAGCATCCTGGAATTTTTAAGCGCGCGCCTTACTTTAAGGTCAGATTCATTTCCAGAGAGCGCCATAAGCTCCGCCACCGCATTTTCAAAGAAACGGGAATGCATACCTGTAGCGCCCACGCTCCCAATCTCCTCTTTATCAACAAGAATGCAGCAAGCCGTGCGCTCTGCCTCCTGCACATCCAGAAGTGCAAAAAGGGAAGTGAACGCGCACACCCGGTCATCCTGCCCGTAAGCTAAAATCATGCTCCGGTCAAGCCCTAAGTCCCTCGCCCTTCCCGCCGGGACAATCTCAAGCTCCGCCGACACAAAATCTTCCTCTTCCATGTGATAATACTCGTTAAGAAGAGCAAGCACTTTCGCCTTCACCGCGCATTTTTCATCCTTGTCAAGCCCCTCGGCCTCGCCAAGCGGGCGGCTGCCGATCAAAAGGTCAAGCTTTTCCCCCTCGATTACTGCATTTGCCTTCTTCTCCATCTGCTTTGACGCCAGATGCACCAGAAGGTCTGTGATGGTAAATACCGGCTCGTCGTCCTTCTCCCCGATGCTCACCTTTTCCACCGTGCCGTCCTTTTTCGCAATGACCCCGTGGAGGGCAAGGGGCAGCGTCACCCACTGGTACTTCTTGATGCCGCCGTAATAATGGGTGTCAAGATAGGCAAGCTCCTCGCTCTCATACAGCGGATTCTGCTTTACGTCAATCCGCGGCGAATCGATATGCGCCCCCAGGATATTCATGCCCCGCTCAAGAGGTTCGCTCCCGATGTGGAACGCTACGATGCTCTTCCCCATGCATACCGCATAGATTTTGTCTCCTTGCTTAAGTCCTTCCTTCGCGTCCATCTTTTCTTCCAGGCTCACATAGCCGTTTTCACGTAGCCTTTCCACCGTAAGCGACACGCACTCCCGCTCCGTCTTGCCAAGGTCAAGGCACTTCTTGTAATCCTCATTGATCTTATCCAGTTCCGTTAACTGCTCATTCGTATAATCTTTCCAGACATTCTTTCTGTCCATTGTCAATCCTCTCCCTTCCCGCAGCAATATTTTCTCTCAGGCAAAACCGCCTTCAGATAAATACTACCGTTTTCTTTCAAAAGTATAGCAGAACAACTTGATATTGCAAAGGGGATTCCCTGCTAAAAATCGTTAAAAACTTCTAAATTCTCTTGCCAGGCTAAAGGGAATGATCGTTCCATTCACCGTTATTTTATAAGCTCTTTCTTCGTACATATAATTTACAATTTCAGCGGCCTTATAATTTTTGAATTTCCTGATCACATCATCCAGTATCTCTTTCTCAATGTCATTTAAAATAAAATGAACTTTTCGAAAACAAAAGTGCCGCTCAATCATCTAATTTAATAATTGAGCGGCACCCTCTGTTCATAAATTATATCTTTCTCTACTTCATCTCTTCTCTTACTTCTTTAAAGCATTTCACGATAAAGTCGATATCTTCTTTCGTGTGGCTTGCACATACCTGTGTACGGATCCTTGCCTTTCCTTTCGGCACTACCGGATAGGAGAACGCTACCACATAAACACCCTTCTCCATCATGCGTTTCGCGAACTCCGCCGCTGTCTTCTCATCATAGAGCATAACCGGAACGCACGGATGGGTTCCCGGGATAACGTCGAACTCATTGTCCACAAGCTCCTTGCGGTAATATGCGGTAATCTCCTCTAAGTGGTCTCTCAGCTCTGTGCTCTCATCCAGCATGTCAAACAGCTCGATGCTTGCTCCCGCGATTGCCGGTGCAAGAGAATTGGAGAACAGATACGGGCGGCTCCTCTGACGGAGCAGGTCAATGATCTCTTTCCTTCCGGACGTATATCCGCCGGATGCTCCTCCGAGAGCTTTTCCAAGAGTACCGGTGATAATGTCCACACGGCCCTGTACGCCGCAGTGTTCGGGTGTTCCGCGTCCGGTCTTTCCGACAAATCCAACCGCATGGCTGTCGTCAACCATAACAAGCGCATTGTACTTATCCGCCAGGTCGCATACGCCCTTCAGGTTGCAGATGATTCCGTCCATGGAGAACACGCCGTCTGTAGCGATCAGCTTAATCCTTGCGCCGGCCTCGTCAGCCTCTTTTAACTTCGCCTCAAGGTCTTCCATGTCATTATTTTTATAGCGGAAACGTTTTGCCTTGCAAAGGCGCACGCCGTCAATGATGGACGCATGATTAAGCTCATCGCTGATTACCGCGTCGTCCGCAGTAAGGATTGTCTCAAACAGTCCGCCGTTGGCGTCAAAACAGGAAGAATAAAGAATCGTGTCATCCGTTCCGAGGAAGTCGGAAATCTTCTTCTCCAGTTTCTTATGGATATCCTGAGTTCCGCAGATAAAGCGGACAGATGCAACTCCGTAACCCTTCTCGTCATAAGTCTTCTTTGCCGCCTCAATAAGCCTCGGATTGTCGCCAAGTCCAAGATAGTTATTAGCGCACATGCACAAAAGCTCTCTGCCGTCCTCCATCTTTACTCTGGAGCCCTGAGGCGAAACAAACGGTGCCTCACCTTTAAAAAGCCCAGCCTCTTTGATTCCTTCTACCTCTTTTGTATAAATGCTTAAAATGTCATCTTTACGTGCCATCACAATCATCCCCCTTTTTCATATTTTTCATCATTCAATCAAAACTTCTTAACAGCACTCAATCCTAATACCCGAGCCTAATCATTGACATGCGCCCAGTCAAGGATAACCTTTCCTGACTGTCCGGAAATCATCGCCTCAAAGCCTTTCTCGTAGTCTTTGATATCGAAATGATGTGTGATGATCTCTGAAATATCAAGCCCAGCCTGGATCATCGTGGACATCATATACCAGGTATCCCATACCTTTCTTCCATAGATGCCGCGAAGATTTAATCCATTGAAGATTACCGTCTCAAGGTCAACCTTCGCATCCGTCCTCTGAAGGCCGAGGAGCGCGATATTTCCGCCGTGTTTCATGTTGTGGATCATGTCGTGCAGCGCAATCTGGGAACCGGACATCTCAAGACCTACGTCAAAGCCTTCTGTCATGCCGATTTCCTTCATGACATCCGAAAGCTTTTCCTCCTTAAGATTCACAACTCTGGTCGCCCCCAGTTTTTTCGCCAGGTCAAGCCTGTACTGGTTCATATCCGTGACAACTACATGCCTTGCGCCGGAGAACTTTGCAATCGCCGCAGCCATGCAGCCAATCGGTCCTGCCCCCGCAACCAGCACATCCTCTCCCAGCATCTTATAGGAAAGAGCCGTGTGAGTAGCATTTCCGAAAGGATCAAAGATTGCATACATTTCTTCCGAAATCGCCGGATTGCACGGCCATACATTCGATGCGGGGATCACGAGATATTCCGCAAATGCCCCGTTGCGGTTCACACCTACGCCTTTCGCATCCTTACAGTTCTCCTTATGCCCTTCCAGGCAGTTCCGGCATTTGCCGCAGGTAATGTGTCCCTCGCCGGAAACAAGGTCGCCGATCTTAAATCCCTGTACGCCTTCGCCGGTCTCAACAACTTCCCCGACATACTCATGACCTGCCGTCAGCCCTACCGGAATCGTATGCTGCGCCCAGTCATTCCACTGGTAAATATGTACATCTGTCCCGCAGATAGCCGTTTTATGAATCTTGATCTTCACATCGTTGGGCCCGACTTCTGGAACCGGAACTCTCTTCATCCACAGCCCTTCTTCCGGCTTCTCCTTCACAAGCGCCCACATCATGCCATCATTTCTTTCGCTCAATTTATGTTACCTCCCATTTCCACCGTCTCCCCAGACGATATTATTGTTTATATTGTCATTATATCACTCATTTACTACATGTACAACGTATTTTACATAATTTTTTGACTGATTTGTCAATTTTTTCACATGCTTTTTTTATTTTTATGTCAATATTTACAATTTATTTGTTTACAAATCTATAAAAATTGTTTATAATTACTTATATGTTGTTGGTATGCTGTATGAGCGTTTCGGCATATCAATATATCGGGGAACAAAAATCAAAAAAAGGAAAGAGAGGAGAAGCAGATATATTCAGCATTATTGATATCTGCAAAAAGAGAGGTATGAAAGACGCAATTAAAAAATGGAACAGTATCAGCCTTGTAAAACGAATCATCTGCGGCCTGATCATCGGTATTATCCTTGGTCTCGTCGTTCCGCAGGCATCTGCGATCGGGATTCTTGGACAGTTGTTCGTAGGTGCTCTTAAAGGAGTTGCCCCCATCCTGGTATTCTTCCTTGTCATGAGCGCGCTTTGCCACATGGGCGCAGGCCAGAAGACGAACATGAAGTTTATCGTTATCCTGTACATTATGGGAAATCTCATTTCTGCTTTCACAGCAGTAATCGCATGTTTCGCTTTCCCAATCACCCTTACCTTCACCGAGACGGAAGGGGCAGGGGACATCGCTCCGCCGAGCGGTATCACAGAAGTCCTTACCAACCTGCTGATGAACCTGGTAAAGAATCCGGTAGATTCCATCGTGAATGCCAACTACATCGGTATCCTGTTCTGGGCGATCATCTTCGGTGTTGCGCTTAAGGCCGCCAATGAGGGTACAAAAACCGCCCTTGAGAACATCTCCGACGCAACGGCTACCGCTGTTAAGTGGATCATCAGTTGTGCCCCGTTTGGTATTATGGGCCTGATCTTTACCGTAATCTCTGAGCAGGGACTTGGTGTCCTTCTCGGATACGGCAAGCTGATCATCGTACTGGTCGGAAGTATGGCTGTGGTGGCATTGGTGATCAACCCGATCGTTGTATTCATTTTCACCAAGCAGAATCCATTCCCGCTTGTATTCAAGTGCCTGAAGGGAAGCTTTATCACCGCTTTCTTCACACGGAGTTCTGCTGCTAACATTCCGGTCAACATGGAACTGTGTAAAGAACTGGGCTTGGATGAGAATACATATTCCGTATCCATCCCGTTAGGTGCGACCGTTAACATGGCAGGCGCCGCGATCACTATCTCTGTTATGGCTCTTGCAACGGCAAATACTGTCGGTGTAAAAGTTGACTTCCTGACAGCGATCATCCTCTGCGTACTGGCAGCTCTCAGTGCGGCAGGAGCTTCCGGTGTTGCAGGCGGTTCTCTGCTCCTTATTCCTATGGCCTGCAGCTTGTTCGGCATCCCGAATGACGTTGCTATGCAGGCAGTAGGTGTCGGTTTCATCGTTGGTGTGATCCAGGATTCCTGTGAGACGGGTCTTAACTCCTCCACAGACGTTCTCTATACGGCTGTTGCCGAGCTTCGTGACAGAAGGCTGCACCCGGAGAATTACGCCACAAAATAGAATTAGTTGTAACTTCAAAGGACCGCCCACCACGGACGGTCCTTTTTCTATCTATTTTCTACCACTCAAATTTCTTAGCAAAGTAAGCATCCAGCTCTTCAATCTTAACTCTCTCCTGCTCCATCGAATCACGGTCGCGGACGGTGACTGCCCCGTCTTCCTCAGAGTCAAAATCATAAGTCACGCAGAACGGTGTCCCGATCTCGTCCTGACGACGGTAGCGCTTGCCAATATTGCCGCGGTCATCGAACTCACAGTTGTATTTCTTCGAAAGCTGGGCATATATCTTCTCCGCACCTTCATTGAGCTTCTTGGACAGCGGAAGCACACCAATCTTAACCGGTGCCAGCGCCGGATGGAAATGAAGCACGGTACGCTTATCCCCGCCTTCTAACTCTTCCTCGTCATATGCGCTGCAAAGGAATGCCAGCACCATACGGTCCGCACCCAGTGACGGCTCGATAACGTACGGAATATATTTCTCCTTCTTCTCATCATCAAAGTAGCTGAGATCCTGCTTAGACGTATTGATATGCTGCGTCAGGTCAAAATCCGTCCTGTCAGCAATACCCCAAAGCTCTCCCCAGCCGAACGGGAATAAGAACTCCACGTCCGTCGTTGCCTTACTGTAATGGCTAAGCTCCTCCGGCGTATGGTCGCGGTAACGGACTTCCTCCTCGCTAAGCCCCAGCTTCTTAAGCCAGTCGAGGCAGAACTGCTTCCAGTATGCAAACCACTCAAGGTCGGTATCCGGCTCGCAGAAGAACTCTAGCTCCATCTGCTCAAATTCCCTTGTACGGAAAGTAAAATTACCCGGCGTGATCTCGTTGCGGAAGGATTTGCCGATCTGGCAGATGCCAAACGGAATCTTCTTCCTGGAAGTACGCTGTACATTTTTAAAGTTCACAAAAATCCCCTGTGCCGTCTCCGGCCTTAAATATACAGTATTCTTCGCATCCTCCGTAACACCCTGGAAGGTCTTAAACATCAGGTTGAACTCACGGATCTCTGTAAAGTCATGCTTTCCGCATGTCGGGCACGGAATCTGGTGTTCCCTGATATAACTCTCCATCTGCTCATGGCTCCAGCCGTCAATCGTATCTCCAATATCAAGGCCGTTCTTCTTCGCATAATCTTCGATCATCTTGTCTGCACGGAAACGCTCATGACACTCCTTACAGTCCATCAACGGATCGCTGAAACCGCCAAGATGCCCGCTGGCCACCCAAGTCTGCGGGTTCATCAGGATCGCGCAGTCGACACCTACATTGTACGGGGATTCTTGCACAAATTTCTGCCACCACGCTCTCTTTACATTATTCTTGAGCTCTACTCCAAGATTACCGTAATCCCATGTATTCGCAAGTCCGCCGTATATCTCGGAGCCGGGATATACAAATCCCCTTGACTTCGCCAGAGCTACAATCTTTTCCATCGTCTTCTCTACCATAGCTTAAACCTCACCTTCTTATGTTTCCTTCTTTTTAGATTATTGTTCTATCAGGCTTTTATGCCAGAAAATAATTATTAATAGTATAACGTTAAGTTTAATGCATTGCAAGTCTTTTGTACACGATTTTATACTTGCCGACGCATATCCCCAAGTGCTATAATACCTTCGTAATTGTATTGTATCCCGCTTAAGCGGGAATGATAACAAGGAGGAATTGAATAATGAAAACACAAAAACACGACACTCGTTGGATGGTCAGTGTTGCACTTATGGCAGCTATCGTCATCGTGCTGGCGAACACGCCGCTGGGCATGATACAGCTTCCGATCATTAAGGCGACAACTGTACACATTCCGGTCATCATCGGAGCTATCCTGCTCGGTCCTTCAGCGGGAGCGATCCTCGGCGCAGTATTCGGAATCTGCTCGCTGATCAGCAACACGATGGCACCGACCCTTTTATCTTTTGCATTCTCACCATTTATGAGCACCTCGGGTATCCCCGGAGCCATAAAGGCCATCTGGATCTCTGTCGGATGCCGGATGCTTATCGGCATTGCCGCAGGATGGCTTTGGATCGCACTTGAGAAGCTTAAGGTCAACCAGCTTATCGCCCTGCCGGTCGCAGGCTTTGCAGGTTCTATGGTCAACACCGTAACGGTCATGGGAAGTATCTATTTCCTGTTTGCACAACAGTATGCTGAGGCGAGAGAAGTAGCTGTCACCGCTGTCTGGGGACTCGTCATGGGTACGGTTACCGCTTCCGGAATCCCGGAGGCTATCGCAGCCGCAGTCCTTGTCCTTGCAGTCGGGAAGGTCCTGATCCAGGTCTTCCGGCGGATGAATGTCGGTTCTGTAAATGCACAGCCGGCGAAATAGATTGTTGGCCAAAGCCAAATGTACATGCAAATATGCTCACTTGACTCGTTGTTCGCAGGAATAGATGTAACCAGCCAGGTAATACTCTAATAAAAATACAAGTAAACGGTGTTGCAAAATGTTTGGACCTCACAGCATACAGTTGGTGAATCAAAGCATCCTCACTATATGTTGCGGAATTTTTACATTTTGCAGCACCCTCTTCCAGAATACAACAGGAACACTCCTCCATATAAGAATCCATTCCCTTAATCTTCGATGTCACAATCCCAATAACAAAATCGTTGTTGTCTTTCCCTTGTGATAGGTTTCAAGATAAATCTTATCATTCTTCCACACCAGATCAAATATGCGCCCTCCCTTTGAGTTCCTAATTGAATCCACTTCCATCCTCACTCTCCTTCTATAAAATCATATCAGACAGCTCGTCGGATATAACCAATCCATCTTATTGAGTTTGGTAACGACATCGGCGCACGGGATATTTTTCTGTCTTACTTTGTAGGCCACATATGCCAGGACCATTTGTGCCACGGGTCAATTCCTTGGCCAGACAGAAACCCACGAGCACCGGCGGAGCATCTGCGCAGGCTATGCCAAGTACGAGACATTCCCCATCTGGAACATCCCGTTAAAGCATCCGGTGAATCTGGCCTATGAAGCCGCTACCGCCGATCTAAACGACGTGAATATGATCGATCCCTTCCACCTAGACGCCTACGGTGAGACCACAGTCAATTACAACCGGGATGTGGAGATCCATCCGGTACTGAACGTGAAAAGACCGAAGGATCCGCAGCGGCACTGGAGCTTCACGACGGCACCATCGTTACCGGAAAACATCTAACCTCCTGGCAGTTTCCGAAGCTTCAAGGCTGCCAGGTTCATACTTCCGTTATGGTAAGTTCTGCAGATATCAGGCAGTTTAAAAAACTGTCCATATAGGCAACTTTTGAAGCGATGTACGAAAAAATACTATATTTTTCATGGGGAAAGGTGTATAATTTAGAAAGTATTTTTTGAAAATAACTCGTACACGGCTTTCTAAAGGAAGAGATTACGGCAGTTAACTATGTATTCGTTACCGGAGGCGTCGTATGCGAATGTTTAAAGCTCGACTGCCCAGAGCCGGACTTAAAGGACTGGCGGAAGATGGTGGATTATCTGAAACATCTGACTACTGAGGCTTGATCCCAACACCAGCCACCCTGTCATCCATATTATGCCGGAGCAGATTGGCATAGAGGACATCGGCGGAACTTTAAGGCTTGGCGCCTATCCTTGTACACTCGATCCGGATTCAAAAGCGTATGAGATGTACAAGACCATGCAGATCAAAGAGCGTCACCGCCATCGCTATGAAGTGAACAATGATTACCGGGATGTGCTGACTGAACACGGCATGAGACTTTCCGGCCTGTCACCTGACGGCAGGATTGTGGAGATGATCGAGATTCCGGAGCACCCGTGGTTTATCGCGACACAAGCCCATCCGGAGCTCAAATCAAGACCCAACAGACCACATCCATTATTCAAAGGTTTTATCGAAGCAGCGTTAAAATTCAGCTTCTGAGCTTCCTATACAAAGTTTTAGGAGCACCGCGTGCGCAGCTTTTGCAGCAGCACGGGACATGCCCGAAGGAGAAAACGATATGGCTTATGAAGAAAGAGTAAAAAACAGTGAACAAAGCTACCGGGTTGCCGCCACGTATCGACTTCTGTGCCTGATTCCGGAAAATACTGAACTTTCTCTCACGGTCTGCGGTATAGAGCGCTGCGCCCCACTACAATCCTACGGTCCCTGCCGAAGGGACGATTATCATCTGCATTTTGTTCTTGGCGGCAAAGGGACCCTGATAATTGAAGGCAAGTACTATTATCCCCACCGCGGACAGGTATTCGTGGTGCCTCCTGATGTAGAGATTCATTATTATTGTGACGACACGGAACCGTGGCACTACACTTGGGTCTCTTTCACTGGAACCAAAGCGGCATATTACTTGGAAAAGTCCGGGATTACCATCGACAATCCGGTCCGTGACTGTTATATCAACCCCGAGGAATTTCTTTCCTACACAGAAAAAATACTGAACTGTCATGAGCTTACCATCGCCAACGAGCTTCGGCGGAATTCCCTGTTATACGAAACTCTTGCACTTTTAGTCAGCTCCAAGGACCAGAATATGATCGACAGGCATCAGCCGGCTGAACACAACTATTCGCCAGATGTCTATGTAGATTACGCTGTCGAATATATCCATTATAATTACAATCATATCCGTGTCAGTGACATCGCAGACTACATTGGCATCACCCGCTCTTATCTGACGCACATTTTCAAACAGAAACTTAACGTATCGCCCCAGGAATACCTGCTTACTTACCGGCTTGAGCAAAGTTTGAGACTGCTCCGTTCAACCGGCCTTTCCATACAGGAAATCTCAGAAAGGATTGGCTATGAAAACCCTCTGACATTTTCTAAAATGTTTAAAAATGCTTACGGTTTAAGCCCGAAAAACTATCGGCTTAAATTAAAGCATACACCTGACTGATTCATCTCAAAAAAGACATCCCCAAAAACAGAGATGCCTTTTTGAACTATACACTATACTAAACTCGTCACCATTACAATTTTCCGCCAGATGTTGCAATACCTTCGATGAACTGTTTCTGGAAGAT
>CANAPP010000076.1 GCA_947363565.1 uncultured Lachnospiraceae bacterium
TCTGCCAGGATACCGGCATGGCATGTGTATTTTTAGAGATTGGCCAGGACGTACACCTTACCGGCGGCGACCTTTATGAGGCGGTAAACGAGGGTGTCCGCCGGGGCTATGACAAGGGTTATCTTCGGAAATCCGTGGTCAAAGACCCGGTGCGCCGCGGAAATACGGGTGACAATACCCCGGCTATGCTCTACACGGAGATTGTTCCGGGGGAGCAGATTAAAGTTACGGTAGGTCCCAAGGGATTCGGCAGCGAGAATATGAGCCAGATCCGCATGTTCAAGCCATCCCACGGCTTACAGGGAATCAAGGACTTTATCCTTGAGGTTGTGGAGACCGCAGGCCCGAACCCGTGTCCGCCTATGGTGGTAGGTGTCGGAATCGGCGGAACCTTTGACAAGGCAGCGCTCTTGGCGAAGAAAGCGCTGATGCGGCCCATCGATACCGAGAACCCGGACCCGTTCTACGCGGATTTGGAAAAAGAGATGCTTGAAAAAATCAATGAGCTTGGCATCGGGCCTCAGGGCTTTGGCGGAAAGACGACAGCCATCGGCCTTAACATCGAGACTTTGCCGACCCATATCGCAGGTATGCCGTGTGCAGTGAACATCAACTGCCATGTGACGCGCCATAAAACGGAGGTGATTTAGATGGCAGCAAGAAAGATTACATTACCGCTCACCGAGGAGCTTGCAAAGACACTCCACGCGGGGGACAGCGTTCTCGTCACCGGCACCATTTACACATCCCGTGACGCAGGACACAAGCGCATGTGCGAGGCTTTGGAAAAAGGCGAGGAGATTCCATTTGACCCGAAAGATGCCACCATCTACTATGTAGGCCCTACTCCGGCAAAGCCGGGGGCAGTCATCGGCTCTGCAGGCCCCACCACAAGCGGGCGTATGGACGCTTACGCGCCCACCATGATGTCCGTAGGCGCGCGAGGGATGATTGGCAAAGGCGCACGTCTCCCGGAAGTCATCGACGCCATGAAGAAATATTCCGGCGTGTACTTCGGAGCTATCGGCGGCGCAGGCGCGCTCCTTGCAAAATGCATCAAGAAGGCAGAGCTTATTGCTTTTGAAGACTTGGGCGCAGAGGCGCTCAGAAAGCTCTATGTGGAGGATATGCCCCTTGTCGTCATCATCGACAGTGAGGGGAATAATCTGTACGAGAGCGGACGGGCAGCTTATCTGGAGCAGAAAAATAAATAGAGGCTTATACATTAAGAAGGGAGAACGTAAGACATGGAATTATTTGGAGGAATATTGGCAGTTAAGTCTGTAGTGTTTCTTACTTTCTCGGTCTTTGCGATTGCGGCCATCGGCTATGCAATCGGGAAAATAACAATTAAAGGAATTAACTTAGGAACGGCGGGCGTATTTATCATCGCGCTGCTATACGGGTGCCTTCTCTATGGCAAGCTTTCCGGGAACCTTACGGTAGGGGAGGAGTCCTTTTCCACGGAGGCGTTAAAAATCGTGGAGAACATGGGGCTTATCTTTTTCGTGACCTCGGTCGGTTTCATCGCGGGCCCGAACTTTTTCGGCAACCTTAAGCGCAACTTCAAGTCTTACGTTATGCTGGGGCTTGTAATCATCGCGGCGGCGGCGGGAACCTGTATTGCCTGTATCCTCATCGGGGCAAACTTTACGAACCTTGACCATGAGGAGTTCCGGGCAATCTTGGTGGGAATCCTATCCGGGGCGCTCACCAGCACGCCGGCATTCTCCGCGTCGAAAGCGGCGGTAGGCGCAGACCTTGAGGCTCTCGTGTCTGTAGGGTACGGCATCTCCTACCTGTTCGGCGTTGTGGGCGTGGTGCTGTTCGTGCAGATTGTTCCAAAGGTTCTGAAAGCGAATATGAATGAAGAGGTGGAAAAGATTACCGCCAGGGACGGCGGGAGCAGCAGAAAGAAAAACCTCATCCTTACAGAAGTGGATGAATTCGGGTTCATGGCATTTTCCCTGGCGTCCATCGTGGGAATCCTGATCGGAAGTATCAGCTACATGAATTTCTCGCTGACCACCACCGGCGGATGCCTCTTAACGGCGCTGGTATTCGGGCATTACGGGCATGTGGGGAAAATCTCCATCGTGCCGAAGAATTCTACCCTTAAGATGCTGAGGGAATTAGGGCTTATGCTGTTCCTTATAGGTGCGGGAGTCTCCGGCGGGGCGAAGTTCGTGGAATATTTCGAGCCGGTCTATTTCCTCTACGGAGCAATCATGACCATCCTGCCGATGATCATCGGGTTCGTGGTGGCGAAGAATGTACTGAAACTGCCGCTGCTTAACAACTTGGGCTCCATCACCGGAGGTATGACAAGTACGCCGGCGCTGGGAACGCTTATAAATATGGCAGGGACGGAGGATATCGCGTCGGCTTACGCGGCGACGTACCCAATCGCACTGATTGCGGTAGTGCTGGCATCGCAGTTGATCATCATCTTCTGTTAATCCGTATAGTTTTGATGCACCGTTGCCTGTGGCGGGAGCTTTGATGGGAAATAAAATGCGTGAGATAAAAGAGACATCGGAAACGGGAAATGTTTCCGGATGTCTCTTTTTTGTCTCTTTTTCCGCGACGGGCAACAGTATCCATCGGGGGATAGCTCTCCTGGAGAATGGGTTCAGCATTTTTCAAGGAGACGGCTAGTCCCGGTTATTTCGGCATCGACCAGATCCATCATCCGTCTTACATTTGCAGCATGAATGGCGGGGACATCAGGCTTCCCACAGGGGATTGACCTGTTTTTCTATTCCTGCCCGGTATGTCCGAAGCTTAAGGAAGGCAGGCGTTCAGAAGGAGAGCTTATCCGGGATAAAGGGCGCAGATATGGCTGGCTTAATATTGACAGAAGCGGTGTGATCCGGATGTCCCAGGACGCCTTGCCGGAACTTGGGCTTAAGCCGGAGATGGAGCTTCTTGCTATACGCAGCAGTGATATTGCGTTTACTATGGCAGCAAAAGGGCCGCTGTTAGAAAAGGCTTACAGTTTTCGGGGCGATATTGCGCGGTGTTAAGGGAAGGATAAGATCTGGCTCATAGATGAAAATGAATGGGAAAATGCGGCGCGGATATGTTATAATGACATTAGGCAGTGAATTCGGCAAAAGGAAGGAAAGGATGGCAGAGCCGATGGAGACAGAAAAGTATAGCAAAGCAAATATAGAAAAAAACCACCGCGCGGGCATTATCTGGGCCGTGACAGCCGTGCTTCATGGGGCGGTTTATCTGTCCGGATATTCATTAATCGTGCTCATGGCATCATGTGTCTATATCATCCTGATGCTTACGGTACTGATCGCAGGAGAAGTGAGAAAAAAGCCGGTGGTCGCGTTTGAAAAGCTGGTATTTATCGTAATCCTGCATATGATCCTGCTGTTTCATGACGTATTTTCATTTCTTTTTGTGCTGAGCATTGAGACCGGAAATTTTCATGCGCGATGATGCGAATCGGAGGTGGCCACAATTTTTTGGAATGCAAAAAACGGAAGTGTTACCATCAGCGGCGGGCAGATGGATTATGTTGTTTTCGGGAAGGGAAGAGAATGCCTGGTCATGATTCCGGGTCTGGGCGACGGCCTTGTTACGGTTAAAGGCATGGCCCGCGTGCTGGCGGTCACGTACCGGATGTATGCAAAAAATTATACGGTGTATATGTTCAGCAGAAAGAATGGCCTGGAAAAGGGATATTCGACGAAAGACATGGCAAGGGACCAGGCGGAAGCGATGGAGACACTTGGTATCTTACGGGCAAAGGTTCTCGGCGTCTCTCAGGGAGGGATGATCGCCCAGTATCTGGTGGCGGATTATCCTTATCTGGTGGAAAAGCTCGTGCTGGCGGTCACGTTATCCAGAGCGGATGAGACGGCAAAGAAGGTTATCGGCCGCTGGATCAGTCTTGCAAAGCAGGAAGATTACCAGGGGTTGATGATCGACACGGCGGAAAAGACGTATACCGAAAAGTATCTGAAAAGATACCGCCTGTGCTATCCTCTGCTTGGGCTTATGGGACGGCATAAGGATTATGGGCGGTTCCTCATACAGGCCGAGTCATGTCTTTCCCATGACGCTTCTTCGGAGCTTTGGAAGATTCTGTGTCCTGTATTGGTCATTGGCGGCGGAAAGGATAAGATCGCCGGGAGGGATGCATCTGTCTGCATGGCAGAGAAGATTCCGGGAAGTGAGCTTTATCTCTATGAAGAGTTCGGGCACGGTGCGTATGAAGAGGCGAAGGATTTTCATCGGCGGGTGATGGATTTTTTCGCAAAGTGACGGGTTCTTCGCCGGAGGAATCTGCTTAAATCCGGATCGATCCGAAAAGGATAAATAATTTAACGAATTTTATAGTAGTATATTCCCTCTGGTTGTGTTATAATATTAAAGCTTGCGGGCGGGTATGCGTGTCCCGAGACCACTGAAAAGCGTATTTTCTTCGAAAATATGTTTTTCAGTAGTTTCGGAAGCTCCTGCCTGCGGCAGAAATTTATGAATATTTCTGGACAAGAAAAGGAGAAAAATATGTACAAAAAATTTGAAATGGAACTGGCAGGCAGGACGCTTTGTGTAGATGTTGACCGGGTGGCGAAGCAGGCGAACGGATCTGTTCTTATGCATTACGGTGACACGACTGTTCTGTGTACGGCTACTGCGTCGGAAAAGCCGAGAGAGGGGATTGACTTTTTCCCACTCAGTGTTGAGTATAATGAGAGACTTTATTCCGTCGGAAAGATTCCGGGAGGCTTCAATAAGAGAGAGGGGAAGGCTTCGGAGAATGCGGTCCTTACCGACCGTGTGATCGACCGTCCCATGCGTCCGCTGTTTCCGAAGGACTACCGCAACGATGTGACGCTGGAGAATCTGGTGCTGTCTGTGGATCAGGACTGTTCGCCGGAGCTTACGGCTATGCTCGGTGCGGCCATCGCGACGACGATTTCCGATATTCCTTTTGACGGGCCGATTTCGACGACACAGGTGGGGCTGGTTGACGGCGAGTTTGTGTACAACCCGACAGCAGCCCAGAAGGAAGCGTCTGAGATGGCGCTTACGGTTGCTTCAACGAGAGAGAAGGTCATCATGATCGAGGCGGGTGCTAATGAGGTGCCAGAGCAGAAGATGATCGAGGCAATCTTCGCGGCGCATGAGGTGAACCAGAAGGTCATCGCCTTTATCGACACAATTGTTGCAGAGTGCGGAAAGGAAAAGCATACCTATGAAAGCTGTGCGGTGCCGGAGGAATTATTCACGGCCATCAAAGAGATCGTTCCGCCGGAAGCCATGGAAGAGGCTGTATTTACCGATGAAAAGCAGGTGCGGGAGGAGAATATCCGCCGGATTACTGAAAAATTAGAGGAAGCGTTCGCGGACAATGAGGAGTGGCTTGCGGTTCTTTCGGAGGCTGTATATCAGTATCAGAAGAAGACTGTCCGCAAGATGATTCTGAAGGATCACAAGCGTCCGGACGGACGTGCCATCGACCAGATCCGTCCCCTTGCGGCAGAAGTGGATCTGATTCCGAGAGTCCATGGTTCTGCCATGTTTACCCGCGGGCAGACACAGATCTGTACGATCACGACGCTTGCGCCGCTCGCGGAGGCTCAGCGGCTTGATGGGCTTGACGAGGCGGAGACTTCCAAGCGATATATGCATCATTATAATTTCCCGTCCTACTCTGTAGGCGAGACAAGACCGTCCAGGGGGCCTGGGCGCCGGGAGATCGGGCATGGTGCGCTGGCGGAGCGCGCCCTTGTGCCGGTACTGCCAAGCGAATCGGAATTCCCGTACGCGATCCGTACAGTATCCGAGACATTTGAGTCCAATGGTTCGACTTCCCAGGCCAGCGTGTGTGCATCTTCCATGTCGTTGATGACGGCGGGTGTGCCGATCAAGGCTGCGGTGGCCGGTATTTCCGCAGGACTTGTGACCGGGGACACGGACGATGATTATCTCGTGCTCACGGACATCCAGGGCCTTGAGGATTTCTTCGGGGATATGGACTTTAAGGTGGCGGGTACCCATAAGGGTATCACAGCTATCCAGATGGATATCAAGATCCACGGGCTTACCAGGCCGATCATCGAGGAGGCGATCGCCGCGACGAAGAAGGCAAGGACATATATTATTGATGAGATCATGAACAAGGCTATCGAAGAACCGAGACCGGAGGTCGGACCGTATGCGCCGAAGATCATCCAGATGCAGATCGACCCGCAGAAGATTGGCGACGTGGTTGGCCAGCGTGGCAAGACGATCAACGCGATCATCGAGCAGACGGGCGTTAAGATCGATATTACCGACGACGGCAGCGTTTCCATCTGCGGTACGGATGCGGCGATGATGGATGAAGCGAGAAAGCTGGTCTATATCATCGTTACAGACTTTGAGGCTGGACAGGTTCTGGAAGGAAAGGTTGTCAGCATCAAGGAGTTCGGTGCGTTTATCGAGTTTGCGCCGGGCAAGGAGGGCATGGTCCACATTTCCAAGCTTGCGAAGGAGCGGGTGAACCATGTGGAGGATGTGCTGACGCTCGGGGACAAGGTGAAGGTTGTGTGCCTTGGCAAGGACAAGATGGGAAGATTCTCTTTCAGCATCAAGGATGTGGCAGAGTAGAAGATTATAGCAGTGACAGATTTCGATATCTTAGGGAAAAAGACTCACATCACGGTAAGTGGTGGCGGGTCTTTTTTTGCGTTAAAGCGGTGGAATGTGCAGGTGCGCTGCCTGCACGGCGGGGTATGCCCAGACAAAAATCAGGAAATAAAAATATTTTCCGGTAATAAATCCCCGGCCTGTACATATATTGAGTTAAAGAGGTGGACAAAGATGCAGGAAAACAGGATGATCAATCTATTGCCGGGAAGTATCCGTACGCTTGTGGAACGGGAGATCCCGGATGCCGGGAATCTACAGGAGATCCGCTTGCGGGCGGGGAAGCCGCTGATTTTGCTGTACCGGGGAGAGGAACTGGTGCCGGGGAATAAAATGGGCAAAGAATATATTGTTACAAAGGAAGAGATCGACGAGCTGTTAGCCTATGTCAGCAGCTATTCCCTGTACGCCTTCGAGGAAGAGATGAAACAGGGATTTATCACTGTCGGAGGCGGGCACCGGGTCGGGATAGCAGGACAGGCAATCGTGGAAAACGGCAAGGTAAAGAACTTACGCTATATCACTTCGGTAAACGTCCGCATGTCCCATGAGATACCCGGCTGCGGGGACAAGGTGTTTCCCTATGTCACGAAATGCCATCGCCCCTTACATACCCTTCTAGTGTCGCCGCCGGGCTGCGGCAAGACGACGCTCCTTCGGGACATGATCCGGCAGATATCCGACGGAAATCCATTTACCCGGGCCATGACAGTGGGGGTGGTGGACGAGCGTTCGGAGATCGCGGGATGCTATCACGGGATCCCCCAGAATGATCTGGGCATACGCACGGATGTCTTAGATGCCTGCCCAAAAGCGGAGGGAATGCTGATGATGATCCGTTCCATGCGGCCGCAGGTGCTGGCAGTGGACGAGATCGGTGAGGCGGAGGATGTACAGGCTGTCTCCTATGCCATGCACTGCGGATGCCGGATGCTTGCCACGGCTCACGCAGAGTCCATGGAGGAGCTTTCCGTAAAGCCGGTATTCTCCCGGATGATCGCAGAAAAGCGGTTTGAACGGTATGTGTTTTTGAAAAACCGGGGAGAGATCGCGGCGGTGTTTGATGGGGACGGGAAGGTGATGTAAGGTGGTGTTAAAGATATCCGGATGCCTTTTTGTGCTTGCGGCAACCACATTTGCGGGCATGGCGCGGGCGGAGGGCATAGAGGATGAGTACCGGCAGATGCGCATGCTCCAGAATCTGCTCTGCATGATCGAGAGCGAGATCCGGTACGCCCATACCCATCTGGGAGAAATCTTCCTTCATGTGTCAGGACGCATTGAGGAGCCCTATAAGGGTTGGCTTCTGTCCATGGAACAAAGGATGGGACAGGCGGGTTCCGGGGCATTTGCAGTGATATGGACGGAGGCAGTCAAAGAACACTTAAGCGGCAGCGGGCTTCCCGAAAAGGAGCTTGAGCGGCTGAGCGTCCTTGGCGGACAGCTCGGTGTCCTGGATCTGGCTTTACAGCTTCGGGTACTTGCACTTTACCAGGAGCAGCTCGGCCTTGGTATGGAGGAGGTGCGGGAAGGGATGAAGGCGAAGGTGAGGCTGTGCCATTGCCTGGGGGTGATGAGCGGGCTTTTGGTGGCTGTCCTTTTGCTGTAGAAAAGTGCCGGAGGAAGTACGATGGATTTGACTGGAAGGAGGCAGTGGATGAGTGTTAATCTGATATTCAAAATAGCGGCGGTCGGGATTTTGGTGTCTGTGCTTAGCCAGGTGCTAAAGCATAGCGGCAGGGAGGAGCAGGCGTTTTTAACCAGCCTGGCAGGGCTTTTGCTGGTACTGTTCTGGATCGTTCCTTATATCTATGATCTGTTTGAAGACATCCGGCGGCTGTTTTCTCTGTGAGGCGGGAAGGACGGAGGGCAGAGAGGGCAAAGGAAGCAGATTTTGGAAGGATGTTTATTCCCATGGCCAACGGGCTGGGCGAGGATATCTGAGTTAGTGGGACAGGCAGAAAAAAGGGGACGAAAGCTTTGGAAAGGATATGCGGCAGTTTTAAGGATGGGGAGGTGAAAAGCTTGAGCATGGTGCAGGTAGGGATCATCGGGGTGGCGGGAGTGCTTCTGGCGGTACAGTTTAAGAGCGGAAAGGCGGAATACGGCATCTATATCAGCATTGCGCTGAGCCTGCTCATATTTTTCGGCATTCTCGGGCAGCTTCGGGCGATCATCAGGATGATGCAGACCATAGGCGCATATATCAATATGGATACGGTTTATATCGGGACACTGCTCAAGATGCTGGGCATTGCCTATATTGCGGAATTTTCATCCAGTATCTGCAAGGATGCGGGATATCAGACCATTGCGGGCCAGATTGAGATCTTTGGGAAGCTGGCAATCCTTGTCCTGAGCATGCCGATCCTTATGGCGCTTTTGAATGCGGTGAAAGGGTTTTTATCATGAGTGGGGAAAAAAGAAGTGTGAGGATAACGGGCATACGTTCGGGCGGTGCGGTGAAAAATGCGGCGGCAGCGGTACTTCTGGCAGTTTTCCTCGGGACAGTCCTGGCGGCGTTTTCCGGGGAGGTTACAGTGAAGGCGTCGGAGTCTTCCGCTAAGGAGGACACGGGGAATAGGGAGAAGTCTTTGGCGGAGGAAGAGACGGGGGAGAGGGAGAAACCTGCTGCCAGGGAGGAAGCGGTGGAATCGGCAGAATCTTTCGCGGCAGGAGAGATCCTGGCGCAGTTTGACTACGGGGATGTGGATGAGGCGCTGAAAAGTATATTTCCGGGGGAACGAATGAGCTTTAGGGATACGGTCGCCGCCGTGATCTCCGGGGAACAGGAATGGTCGGCCAAGCTTCTCTGGGAGCTTATCTTGTCACAGCTTACGGATGTATATGCAAAGAGCCGGGAAAATCTTGTCCATATTCTGATCATTGCGGTGATCGCGGCGGTGTTTCACAATTTTTCGGCCGTATTCCAGAGCCGACAGATCTGTGAGATCAGCTTTTATCTCTTATATCTGCTGCTGATCGCCCTGTGCCTAGGTTCCTTCCAGCTGGCGATGGATTGGGTGAGCGGGGGCGTTGAAAATCTGACGGGATTTATGACCGTCTTCTGCCCGGTATATTTCCTGGCGGTTTCTATCGCCAAGGGGAGTGTGACGGCAGTAGCATTTTACCATCTGGTGCTGTTTTTTATCCTGCTGACGGAGGTGGTGATCGTCTATCTTCTGCTGCCGGCCATCCACATCTATATCATGGTGAAGGTGCTGGATTTTCTGTCCTCCCAGGAATACTTAAGCAAATTTGCGGAGCTTATCGAGGTGGCGGTCTCATGGCTCCTTAAGACGCTGGTCGCCTGTGTGGTGGGCGTCAATGTGGTGCAGGGAATGATAAGCCCCGCGATCGACACGGTAAAGCGGAGCGCGCTCACCCGGACAGCGGAGGCGATTCCGGGGGTGGGAGACGTCATCGGCGGGACAGCGGAGGTGGTGCTTGGGACGGCAGTCCTGGTAAAAAATGGAATCGGTACCGTCGGGATGATCGTCTGTCTGGCGCTTTGCGTCGTGCCCCTTGTGCAGATGGGCGCCGTCGCGCTCATGTATAAGCTGGCGGCGGCAGTCATCCAGCCGGTCTCGGACAAGCGGATCGTGGGCTGCGTGGAATGCGTGGGGGACGGATGCCGGCTTTTGATGCGGGTGGTATTTACCGTGGGGCTTTTGTTCCTTTTGACGATCGTGATTGTTTCTTACGTGACGGGCAGTGTGTAAGGGGGATGGGATGTTTCAGTATCTTTATGAATGGACGCAGAATCTTGCGTTTTACATGGTTCTTATTACGGTGGTGTTCCATGTGGTCCCGGATTCGGGGTATAAGAAATATATCCGATTTTTTACGGGGATGGTGCTTATCCTTATGATCGTTACGCCAATCCTGCGTATTTTCGGGATGGACAGCCAGATCGTGAATTTTTACCAGAGCAGGGAGTATGAAAAGAGGCTTAAGGAGATCGAGGAGGCGGCGGGCAATCTTGAGGATGTGGATTCCCTGGGAATGCTTGAGGAAATTCAGGAGCACGCACAGAAAGAGACAGAAAAACAGGAAGACGACAGTATCGTAGTGGAGGAGATTCAGGTTGAATGAGAAAAAGAGGCTGACGGATATGCTGAAAGGCTGGAGGATAAAGAAGGACCAGATTGTGATCTTATTTCTTCTGGGCGTGCTGCTCTTAGTCATCGCCCTGCCGGGCGGCGGGCGAAAGAAGGATCAGGAAAATTTGCAGGCAGGAGAAGAAAGTTTTTCGCCGCCGGATTCCATGACAGAGAAGGAGTACATTTCTTATCTGGAAAGGAACCTGGAAAGGGTTCTGTCCCAGATGAAGGGAGCAGGTGAGGTGACGGTGATGATCACGCTTAAGGAGTCCGCGGAGAAGGTGGTGGAAAAGGATGTGTCCGTCTCCGGAGAGTCGGTGAGCGAGGAGGACAGCCAGGGCGGAGTGAGAAAGACAGAGAATGAGAGCCGGGGAGAGACGACGGTCTACTACGGCGACGGAGGTGTAAGCGGCCTTCGGGGAAGCAGCATCGAAGGGGCGGGGCAGAATCCTTATGTGAGCAAGGAGCGCACGCCAAGAGTGGAAGGAGTGGTGGTGGTTGCAGGCGGCGGCGACAATGCGGTAGTGATCCAGAATATAACTGAGGCGGTTCAGGCATTATTTGGGATAGACACGCATAAGATTAGGATAGTAAAGAAAGAATGAAACGCAAAGCAAGAGGAGGAAATATGGTGAAAAAAATGTTTAAGAAAAATCAGATGATCATCGCCGCGCTGGCAGTGATGATTGCGGCAGCAGGGTATCTGAACTATTCAGGGAGGCTGTTTGGGGATAAAGACGACATGCAGCAGACAAGTGCGGAGCTTGCCAACCAGGAGCTTTTAGACATCTCGGAGGAGGATCTGGCCAGTGCATCCGACGAGATCAAGAGTCAGGACAGTGACACGGAAGGCAAAGAGGACGGCTCGGTGGAGGGCACGCCCGGCGAGGCCGTATTGACCAGCGGCGAGGCCGGCGCAGTCGTTGCGGAGGCGAAGGTGACCAGAGAGCAGGTCCGCGCCAAGAATAAAGAGACGCTGCAGCAGATCATCGACAATAAGGAGTTAAGCGACAAGGAGAAAAAGGATGCGGTGTCCCAGATGGTAAAGATAACGGAGCTGTCGGAAAAGGAGGCGGCTGCCGAGACACTACTGGCATCAAAGGGGTTCAGTGACGCGGTAGTGAGTATCGCCGACGAGTCCGCGGATGTGGTGGTGAACGCCAAGGAACTTACGGAGGCGAACCGTGCCCAGATCACGGATATCGTCACCAGAAAGACCGGGGTGTCAGCAGAGAATGTGGTGATCAATCCGATCAGCGGGGAGGAGAAGTGATAAGCTTCTCCTTTTTATTGCGGTAAAAAGGCAAAAGCGGTAAACAGGTTTGGTCTGGAAAGATTGAAATGGCGGCTTGGCATCTGCGGGAATATTGTGATAAAATTAAAGTACTGTAAATCTGTTATAACCGGAGGTCAATATGAGCACACTTTCTGCAAAAGATAATATTATGAATGAATACACACAAAAAAAGGGATTGTATGAACATCTAAGTGCTTCTGTACTTCAGATCACCGAAGGTTTGATGAAGAAAGAAGGCATCAAATACGCATCCGCTATGTTCCGTATCAAAGATTCAGGCAGTCTTTCTGAAAAAATCCACCGAAAGGGGGACAAATATAAAGCTTTGCCTGACATCACTGACATTGGGGGTGTCCGCATAATCACTTATTATGCTGATGATGTAGACCGGGTAGCAGAACTTATTGAGCGGGAATTCAATGTAGACAAAGAAAACAGTATCGACAAAAGAAAGACACTTGAACCGAATGTTTTCGGTTATCTTTCCCTGCACTATGTGATCTGTCTTGATGACAGGAGAGCCGCATTGCCGGAATATGAAAATCTAGGCAGCTTGAAAATAGAAGTGCAGATCCGCTCGATTCTGCAGCATTCCTGGGCAGAGATGGAGCATGATCTGGGATACAAAAGCAATATTGAAGTGCCGAAAGAAATTGTGCGTGATTTTTCCCGGTTGGCGGGATTATTAGAAATTGCTGACAAAGAATTTCAGGAAATCAGACAAAAGATTTCAAACTATGAAAAAGAAGTTTCTGAAAAAATACAAAAGGAAGAACAAGACGAAGAGATCAAGCTGGATGCAGTATCCTTACAGGTTCTGTTCGAGACAGATAAGGATGTTCTTTCTCTGAATCAGGCAATTGAAGACGGTACAGGAAATAAAATAGACGCTAATGGAACATACACCCAGGAAATCTTGAACTATTGCCAATGGCTTGGAATCACGACTGTAGGTGATATAAAACTGTTGTTACAGCAAGAAGCGGATCTGGCGCTCTATCTTGCAAAAGAGATTTTAAAAGAAAATTCGGATGGAATTATCAGCAAGACGATAGGGCTGTTTTATTTATGCTATGCGAAATTATTGACAGAATATCCGGAAGATAGATGGATGGCTTATTTAATAGAAAACAATATTGGAATCCCGGAAGAAAATTGGGACTTTGTTGAGATATTATCTGAACTATATAAAAATTTCGAGACGAAAAAGAACAATAAAAAAGATGATTGTTGATGTGATTCGATGAGTATTATATAATAAAACATTGACGTACAGGAACTGTACGATATAATATAGATGCGGAAAATTCTATTTATATTAACCAGGAGGTGATTCGTCTTGTTGGCAGTAAATTATACAAATTTTCGTGATAATATGAAACTGTATATGGAAAAAGTAACAGACGATTACGAAACTATGATTGTTACAAGAAAAGACAAGAGGAGAATTAACAGATGTCACAACTTTCAAAAGAAGTAAAAGAACAGATTGAAAAGCGCAGGACGTTCGCCATCATCTCTCACCCGGATGCGGGCAAGACAACCCTGACGGAGAAGTTCCTGCTCTACGGCGGGGCGATCAATCTTGCGGGGAGCGTGAAGGGAAAGGCCACAGCCAGACATGCGGTGTCTGACTGGATGGAGATAGAAAAGGAGAGAGGAATCTCCGTGACGTCCTCGGTGCTGCAGTTCAACTATGGCGGTTACTGCATCAACATCCTGGACACGCCGGGGCATCAGGATTTCTCGGAGGATACGTACCGGACGCTGATGGCGGCGGACTCGGC
>CANAPP010000077.1 GCA_947363565.1 uncultured Lachnospiraceae bacterium
GAGAGTAAATTCCACTGGGGAATAAGGGAGTGGAATTTAAAATTTCATTTTAGGGAAAGATATAATTGGAGAAAAAGGGATTGACAACCGCCAAAAGCTTTAGTATAATGCCATTGTTGGAGAAATACTCAAGAGGCTGAAGAGGCGCCCCTGCTAAGGGTGTAGGTCGGGTGACCGGCGCGAGGGTTCAAATCCCTCTTTCTCCGTGAATTTAATGTACGGGAAACACCTGTGGTTATCAGGGTTTCTCGTATTTTTGTTTTGTTAAAAAGCTTATTTTTCCTGAGAACTCTTGAGAACTTTGTTGCTTTAAGCGATAAAGAGACACAAAACCCTTGACGAGACAGCCGTTTTTTTCTATAATAATAACGCAAAAGAAAAAACGCTGACGAAGACAGTAGGCTATATTCAAACGGCACAGCGAGCCGGGGAAGGTGGAAGCCCGGTGCAAGTAGGATATGGTTGAATATCACTTCCGAGTTGCGGTTTCCGAACGGCTTAAGTTAGTATCAGTAGGAACCGACGGAGTCCCGCCGTTATGTGGGAGACATATGACAGTATGTTTAGGTGGTTGATAAACGAAAGCGCAGCTTTTGTCCTATACAGGGCAGAAGCTTTTTTTGTTACTGTTTGCCAGGGCACTGATTGGGTTACAGTAGCGTTTTTGCACAAATAATATTTTTTAAAAGGAGGATTACCATGTACAAGAAAGTTTCGACAGACTTGAATTTTGTAGACAGAGAAAAGGCCGTCCAGAAGTTCTGGGAGGACAACCATATTTTTGAGAAGAGTATGGAGGAGAAGGACGGCAACGATATCTATATGTTTTATGACGGGCCGCCGACAGCTAACGGCAAGCCCCATATCGGCCATGTGCTGACTCGTGTAATTAAGGATATGATCCCGAGATACCGCACCATGAAAGGGTATCAGGTGCCGAGAAAGGCAGGCTGGGATACCCACGGACTTCCGGTAGAGCTTGAGGTGGAAAAGGCCCTTGGGCTTGACGGCAAAGAACAGATTGAGGAATATGGTTTAGAGCCGTTTATCGACAAATGTAAGGAGAGCGTCTGGAAGTACAAGGGGATGTGGGAAGATTTCTCCGGTACAGTGGGCTTCTGGGCGGATATGGACAATCCGTATGTAACCTACCACAATGATTATATCGAGTCCGAGTGGTGGGCGCTTAAGAAGATCTGGGACAAGGGACTGCTTTATAAAGGCTTCAAGATCGTGCCTTACTGTCCGCGCTGCGGTACGCCGCTTTCCGCCCAGGAGGTAGCGCAGGGGTATAAGGATGTGAAGGAGCGTTCTGCGATCGTGCGTTTTAAGGCAGTGGGAGAGGATGCTTATCTTCTGGCGTGGACGACTACGCCGTGGACACTCCCGTCGAACCTGGGGTTATGTGTGAACCCGAAGGAGACGTATGCGAAAGTCCGGTGTATCGACGGCTTTACCTATTATATGGCGGAGGCTCTTCTCGATACGGTGCTTTCTCCGCTGGCGAAAGAAGGGGAAGCAGCTTATGAGGTGCTTGAGACTTATACCGGAAAGGATCTGGAGTATAAGGAATACGAGCCGCTTTACCAGTGTGCGGCAGACGGTATCGCTGGGCAGCACAAGAAAGCCTTTTATGTAACCTGCGATGATTATGTAACACTGACGGATGGTACAGGAGTAGTACACATCGCTCCGGCATTCGGTGAGGACGATGCGAAGGTGTGCAGAAAGTACGATATGCCGTTTGTGCAGCTTGTGGATGAGAAGGGGAATATGGCGGAGTCCACGCCATTTGCCGGGTTGTTTGTAAAGAAGGCGGACCCGGAGGTCCTTAAAGACTTAGAGGAGAGAAAGCTTCTTTTCAGCGCACCGAACTTTGAGCACAGCTACCCCCATTGCTGGAGATGTGATACACCGCTGATCTACTATGCGAGGGAATCCTGGTTTATCAAGATGACGGATGTGAAGGAAGATCTGATCGCCAATAATAATACCATCAACTGGATTCCGGAGAGTATCGGAAAAGGCCGTTTTGGTGACTGGCTGGAGAATGTCCAGGACTGGGGCATCAGCCGGAACCGTTATTGGGGGACCCCTTTAAATATCTGGGAATGTGAGTGCGGACATCAGCATTCCGTTGGAAGTATCGAGGAATTAAAGTCCATGTCCGGCAACTGTCCGGAGGATATCGAGCTTCATCGGCCGTATATCGACGAAGTGACGATCCGCTGTCCGAAGTGCGGTAAGGAGATGCACCGCGTGCCGGAGGTTATCGACTGCTGGTTTGACTCCGGGGCGATGCCTTTCGCGCAGCATCATTATCCTTTTGAGAATCAGGACGTGTTTGAGCAGCAGTTCCCGGCGGACTTTATCTCCGAGGCGGTAGACCAGACCAGAGGATGGTTCTATTCACTGCTTGCGATTTCTACCCTGATTTTCAACAAGGCTCCGTATAAGAATGTTATCGTTCTTGGGCATGTGCAGGATGAGAAGGGGCAGAAGATGAGTAAGTCGAAGGGAAATGCCGTTGACCCCTTTGACGCATTGGAAAAATACGGTGCAGACGCTATCCGCTGGTATTTCTACGTGAACAGTGCGCCGTGGCTGCCGAACCGTTTCCACGGAAAAGCGGTAGTGGAAGGACAGCGCAAGTTCATGGGGACGCTGTGGAACACCTACGCATTCTTTGTATTGTACGCGAATATTGACCAGTTTGACGCAACAAAATATACATTAGAGTACGATAAGTTATCTGTGATGGATAAGTGGCTCCTCTCCAAGCTGAACACGCTGGTAAAAGAGGTGGATGATGATCTTGGTAATTATCGGATTCCGGAGGCGGCAAGAGCGCTGCAGGATTTTGTGGATGACATGAGCAACTGGTATGTCAGAAGAAGCCGGGAGCGTTTTTGGGCAAAGGGCATGGAGCAGGATAAGATCAATGCATATATGACGCTTTACACTGCTCTTGTGGTATGCAGCAAGGCGGCGGCTCCGCTGATTCCGTTTATGACGGAGGATATCTATCGGAATCTTGTAAAGAGTATCGATGAAAATGCACCGGAGAGTATCCATCTGTGTGACTTCCCTGAGGCAGAAGAAAAGTTCATCGACAAGGAGTTAGAGGCGAACATGGACAATGTGCTAAGGCTCGTTGTGATGGGCCGCGCCTGCAGGAATACGGCAAATATCAAGAACCGTCAGCCAATCGGGCAGATGTACGTAAAAGCGGAGTTTGAGCTTCCAAAGTTCTACGAGGATATCGTTGCGGACGAGCTGAACGTGAAAACTGTAACATTTACACAAGAAGTACGAGATTTCACCTCTTATTCTTTTAAACCTCAGCTAAAGACAGTGGGGCCGAAATATGGTAAAATGTTAGGCGGAATTAAAGCAACACTCAGTGCGATTGACGGCAATGCAGCGATGGATGAGCTGAATGCTTCAGGCGCGCTTAAGCTCGATGTGAATGGACAGGAGATTACCCTGTTCCGGGAGGATCTTTTGATTGAATCTGCGCAGACGGAAGGATACGTGTCTGAGAATGATAACGGGATCACCGTTGTCCTGGATACGAACCTGTCGGAGGAGCTTTTAGAGGAAGGCTTCGTGCGTGAGATCATCAGCAAGGTTCAGACGATGCGTAAGGAAGCGGGCTTTGAGGTGATGGATAAGATCACGGTCACTTATGAGGGAACTGAGAAGGCCGGAAAGGTATTTGCCGGCAATGCAGCAGTCATCGGCGACGAGACGCTGGCTGTTTCCGTTGAAGAGAAAGCTCCGGCAGGATACGTGAAAGAGTGGAAGATTAACGGGGAAAAAGTTACACTGGGTGTAGAAAGGATTTAGACAGATGAATGCAAGATTAAGCAAATCAATATTTAAGAGAGATGTGCAGGAGAATGTCAGAAGATTATTCCGTAAAGAATTGGACGAGGCAAACCCGCAGGAAAAGTTCCAGGCGGTATCCTACGCAGTAAAAGAGGCGATCATTGACAATTGGATCGCGACGCAGAGACAGTTTGATAAAGATGACCCGAAGATTGTATACTATATGTCTATGGAGTTTCTGATGGGCCGTGCCCTCGGGAATAACCTGATCAATATGACCGCTTATAAAGAAGTCGCGGAAGCTCTTGATGAGCTTGGTATTAACTTAAACGAGATAGAGGATCAGGAACCGGATCCGGCTCTTGGAAACGGCGGTCTGGGACGTCTTGCGGCATGTTTCCTTGACTCTCTGGCTTCTCTCGGATATGCGGCTTACGGCTGCGGCATCCGTTACCGCTATGGTATGTTCAAACAGAAGATCAAAGACGGTTATCAGGTAGAAGCGCCGGATAACTGGCTAAAGGACGGCAATCCTTTTGAACTTCGAAGACCCGAGTATGCAAAGGAGATTCGTTTCGGCGGCAATATCCGTGTAGAGTATGACGAGACAGGAAAGACGATATTCAAGCAGGAGAATTATGAGTCTGTGCGCGCGGTCCCGTATGATTATCCGATTGTAGGTTATAACAATAATCAGGTGAATACGCTTCGTATCTGGGACGCAGAGCCGATTGTGGATTTCCAGCTTGAGTCTTTCGACCGGGGGGATTACCACAAAGCTGTAGAGCAGCAGAACCTTGCGAAGAATATTGTTGAGGTACTGTACCCCAATGATAATCATTACGCAGGAAAAGAGCTTCGTCTGAAACAGCAGTACTTCTTTGTATCTGCAAGCCTTCAGGCGGCTGTCGCAAAATATATGAGAAGCCACGACGACGTAAGAAAGCTTTACGAGAAAGCGACGTTCCAAATGAACGATACCCATCCGACGGTAGCAGTGGCAGAGCTGATGAGGATCCTTCTCGATGATTACCAGCTCGGCTGGAATGAGGCGTGGGAGGTTACCACAAAGGCATGTGCATATACGAACCATACCATCATGGCAGAGGCTCTTGAGAAGTGGCCCATCGATCTGTTCTCGAGACTCCTTCCGCGGGTATATCAGATCATCCAGGAGATTGACCGCCGCTTTATCATCCAGGTGCGCGAGATGTATCCGGGAGATGAGGAGAAGGTAAAGAAGATGGGAATCCTGCGGGACGGCCAGGTTAAGATGGCACATCTTGCAATCGTGGCGGGTTACTCTGTGAATGGTGTTGCAAGGCTTCATACAGAGATTCTTAAGAAACGTGAGCTCAAGGACTTTTATGAGATGATGCCGGAGAAGTTCAATAATAAGACCAACGGTATCACACAGAGACGTTTCCTCATGCACGGCAATCCGCTCCTTGCGGACTGGGTATCTAAGAAGCTGTGTACAAGGGATTGGGCGATGGATCTTACGCTGATGAGCGGCCTTAAGAAGTATGCGGACGATGAGACTTCTCTCAGGGAATTTATGAAGATCAAGCGCAAGAACAAAGAGCGTCTTGCAGCGTATATTATGGAGCATAACGGGATTGAGATCGATCCGGATTCGATTTTTGATGTACAGGTTAAGAGGCTTCATGAGTATAAGAGACAGCTCCTTAACATCCTGCATGTGATGTATTTGTACAACAAGATCAAGACCCACCCGGAGATGAGCTTCTATCCGAGAACATTTATCTTTGGTGCAAAGGCTTCTGCCGGATATGTCCGTGCCAAGGAGATTATCAAGCTGATCAATTCTGTGGCTGATGTAGTCAACAATGACCGCAGCATCAACGGAAAGCTCAAGGTTGTGTTTATCGAGGATTACCGTGTATCTATCGCAGAATGGATCTTCGCGGCAGCAGATGTGAGTGAGCAGATATCCACAGCATCAAAGGAAGCTTCCGGTACAGGCAACATGAAGTTCATGTTAAACGGTGCGCCGACGATTGGTACGATGGACGGTGCGAATGTGGAGATTGTAGAAGAGGTTGGTGAGGAGAACGCATTTATCTTTGGTATGAGTTCTGATGAAGTTATGGCTTACGAGAAAAACGGCGGCTATAATCCATATGATGTCTACAATAATGACGAGGAGATCCGCCGCGTGGTGAACCAGCTTGTAGACGGTACGTATGCGGAGGGTGATTCAGAGAGATACCGTGACCTTTACAACAGCCTGCTGGTCCAGAAAGGAAATGATAAAGCGGATATGTACTTCATCCTGAAGGATTTCCGTGCATATGCGCAGGCGCAGGAGAAGGTAGAGGAAGCTTACAAGGATAAGGACAGATGGGCGAAGATGGCACTGCTTAATACGGCCTGCTGCGGAAAATTCTCTTCTGACCGGACAATTGAGGAGTACGTAGATGATATCTGGAAGTTAGATAAGATCAAAGTTGAGGTATAAAAGTGACAGCCCTCTCATACAGTAATGTATGGGAGGGTTTTTTATGCGGCAGAAATTCAGACAATTTGGGTATTACCTGGTTATTATCGTATTATTGCCTTATGTGATAACTGTGTTTATAAATGGTCCAAGCATCGCTACTTCATCTCACGTAGACGGCACATACGTAAAAGTCCGGCTGGGTGAGGACCAGACGGCGGAAGAAGCCGGGGAAGGCAGCGTCATCGACCTTCCGATCGAAGAGTACTGTATCGGGATTATGGCAAAGGAAGTCTTGCCAGAGTATGAGAAAGAGATGCTTAAGGCACAGGCAGTCCTTGTCCGCACGGACGTATACCGCAGGATAGAGAAAGAAGGGAGCGGCGCGGTGCTTGAGGATTCCTTCTGGACCCAGAAGGAGATGGAAAAGGCGTGGGGCGTGACCAAATATTCCAGATATTACAATAAGCTTAGAACCGCATGGCGCGATACCGAGGGGCAGGTGCTTATGTATGACGGAAAGCTTGCGAAAACTCCGTTTTTCCGGCTGAGCAATGGGAGCACGAGGGACGGAAAAGAAGTGCTGGGGAAAAATTATCCGTATCTTAAGATCATCGAGTGTCCCTTCGACATCGAAGCGGAGGAGCAGATCCAGACGGTAACGTTAGAGGATATGGATGCGGAGGTGGAAGCGTGCGATACTGCCGGGTACGTGCTCAGCGTGCGAGTGGGCAAGGAGAAGGTAAGCGGCGAGGAGTTCAGGAGCAATTACCATCTGGCGTCAAGCTGTTTTACCCTGCAGAAATACAACGGGAAGCTGCGGATTACGACGAGAGGCGTCGGCCATGGCCTGGGGATGAGTCAGAATACCGCAAACGAGCTGGTAAAGCAGGGGCGCGGGTACGAAGAGGTACTGGAAGAATTTTTTGCGGATACGGAGATAAAGGAGGTGACGGATATCGTATCGGCGGATATTTCTGAGCAAAGTTTGAATTAATTTCATTCCGAAGAATAAGTCAGCCGCTATCTGGCAAAAATAAAGTCAGAGGTGGTGATAATAATGAATGAAAGGCAACAAACTCCTAGATTTAAGCCAAAACGAAAGAACCGGGGAGCAGCCGTAGCGGCAGTGCTGTGCTTTGTGGCAGCAATTGCAATTGTGGGAACATATACATTTAAAGACTACAGAGAATCACAGCGGGAAATCGAACAGATGGAGCTGGCGCAGGCAAAGAAGCAGGAGCCGAAAGATGTGCTCGAAGACTCAAAGCCGACCAACACGGATATGATCATCAATGAGAAGGAAGATACGCTGGATAACATTGCCGAGGCTGCCGAGACAGAGGATACAAAAGAGGAAGAGGAAAAGGAGACGAAGAGCAAGCCGGAAAGCAATACTGAGCAGACAGCCGGACAGAGCAATGCGGTGAATTTTTCCAGTGACAGCAAGCTTCTCTGGCCAGTGGAAGGAACGCTTCTGATGAACTACAGCATGGACAAGACGGTGTATTTCTCTACATTGGATCAGTTCAAATACAATCCGGCACTGGTGATCTCCGGGGAAAAAGGAGATCAGGTCATCTCTTCCGCGCCGGGAATCGTAAAGTCTATCGACAAGACTGCGGAAACCGGGACAACGGTCAACGTTGATATCGGCGGCGGATACGAGCTGTTCTACGGGCAGTTAAATGATGTGAAGGTGAAGACCGGAGATTATGTGGACAGCAAGACGGTTCTCGGATATGTGGGAGACCCGACGATCTACTACAGTGTGGAAGGCTGCAACGTGTATTTTGAGATGAGAAAAGACGGCCAGCCAGTCAATCCTATGGATTTTCTGGTAGAGTAAGACAGGCTGCTGATCATGGAGTAAACAGCAAAAGGAAAAATAAAAATAATGGTCCGGCGGGTATGCCGGGCTGTTATTTTTTGCCCGGTTAGTCTATAATGATAGCAGATACGCGGGGATGGCAGGTGAGAGGATGAATTATACTTATATCATAGAATGCAGGGACAAAAGCCTTTACACAGGCTGGACGACGGATATCGGGAAGCGGATAGCCGCGCACAATGCGGGGAAAGGTGCAAAATACACGAAGAGCCGCCGCCCGGTGAAGCTTTTATACATCGAGGAGCATGAGACGAAAAGCGATGCCATGAAGCGGGAATACGCTATAAAGCGTATGACCCGCCAGGAGAAATTAGCGATGATCAAAAACGGGAACAGTCCCGTCATTTAAATTAAAGCACAAATACGTACATGACGACAAAATGGCATGCGCTTCCGCCCATGACAAACAGGTGGAAGATCTCGTGGCTCCCAAAGTTCTTGTGCTTCAAGTTAAAGAGCGGAAGCTTAAGGGCATAGATTATGCCGCCCAACGTGTAGATCACACCTCCTGCAAGGAGCCAGAGAAAAGCTGCCGTTGACATGGAATTTAAGATCTGGGTAAAGGCCAGTACACATGTCCAGCCCATGCCGATATACAGTACGGATGATACCCATCTGGGGCAGTAGACCCATAAGGCTTTGAGCAGGATGCCGACGATGGCAAAGCTCCAGACGATCGTGAGGAGGATAAGTCCTCTTTTTCCGCTCAGCACGAGAAGGCAGATTGGCGTATAACTGCCGGCGATGAGGACGCTGATCATCATATGGTCGATTTTTTTTAAGATCGTGTTGATCTTTTCCGAACGGTTAAAGGTATGGTAAGTCGTGCTTGCCGCATACAGCAGGATCAGGCTTGCCGCATAGATAATGATGGAGATAAGGTAAATGCGGCCTGGTTCATGGGCGGCCTTGATAATAAGCGGAACGGCTGCGAATATTGCCATGAGCATTCCGATAAAATGGGTGATTGCACTTCCGGGATCTTTAATATGACGACTGATAGTATCTGACATACGATACACCTCCTTGGATATATTATATAACAACATGTAGTTTTTAAAACTATATTAAGCATATGTCTATATTATACCCGGAAAAGAAAAAATGCAAGCATTAAATTTGTTTTTAATGCCTGCATTTTATTAATTTTCAGAAATATCCGCTTATTCCATTGCCTCTTCCTGCAATTTGTCAAACATCGCCATACATTCATCCACAGTGGCCCCGTTTAGGAGTTCCCGCACGATCAGGCACGTATTTCCCCACTGTTCTACATTCATGGCGGCGTTGGAGCCTAGGACATAGACATTATCTTTTACCCGGTCTCTTAATGGCTCTAATGCAGGGATGCATTCTACCTCCACATTTTTGGACGGAGAGATGACTTTATTGGTCTCTGCGTACAATTGAAGCGCTTCATCGGAAAGGATGATGTCCAGGACATCTAATGCATCGTCGGCGTGTTCTGAGCCTGCGCATACACTGTATCCGGTTATGGGTACGACAGGCATCTGCCCCAGCTTGCTTGGGAATCCGATGACCTGCATGTTGAAATCCGGCTTGCCGTAGGCAGTATCAGCATTTGCCGCTCCCCAGTAAGCCATTACGATCGGTGTCTTCTGAGCCAGGAAGTCGGGGCCTTCCCCCTCGATGGCCTCATAAGTGTAAGCAGTCTTCGCATCGATGTAGCCCTTGTCGATCAGCGCTTTTAAAAATTCAAAGCCGGGACGCATATAATCGCTGTACTTAGCCTCACCCTTGTTGAGCGCATCGATTTCAGCCTCCGTGTTTCCGCCGTTATATAAATCTGCGTAAGCCTGCGCGAGAACAAAGTTTTCCAGCCACCAGCGGTTCGCACCGATGGGAGTCTTGATGCCGTTTTTCTTAAATACCCTGCAGCACGCCATAAATTCTTCCGGCGTATTGGGGAGTTTCAGCTTATATTTATCAAACATATCCTTGTTGACAAACAGGCCGTAAGCAACAACTTCCTGAGGAATGGCAACCAGCTTCCCGTCAATGGTGTTGGCTGCTTTTACAACATCCCTGAGATTTTTCGCGCTTTCAAGACCGGATAAGTCTATCAGCCGCCCTTCGTATCCTAATGTCTGTATAGTGTCCGGGTTCATCAGATAGAAATCATCCATATTATTGCGTACCCGGTCGAGGACTACGTCGTCATAGGTCTTTTCCTGATAATTTTCAGCGGTATAAGTTCTGTATTCGACAGTAAGGTCAAGCTCTTTTTCCGCCAGTTCTATCGTGTGGTCAAAGGCGGTTCTTGCCACATTGGTGGCGTTGGGCTTAGACTTTTCCATAGGGCCGAAAAGATTGACGATCTTCTTTTCGCCGGTATCATTGGCAACCAGGTTCTTATTCGTATCTGGTTTCTGGCTGCAGGCTGATAAGCCAAACGTCATGATGACAGCAAGCAAAGATGCAGATACTCTTTTCAGGTACCTTTCTGTATTGTTTTTCATGTCTGGCTCCTTTCTGATGATGCTTAATGATGACTGTTAATGACATAACGGTTTGCAGTTTTTTTCAATAATTCCATATCGATCGGTTTGGCTATATGGACATCCATCCCTGCCGCCAGGGCGTCCCTGACATCCTCGGCAAAGGCGTTGGCTGTCATGGCGATGATCGGGATAGTCTTTGCATCCTCCCGGTCTAATGCGCGGATCTTTCTTGATGCCTTGTAACCGTTCATGACAGGCATCTGGACGTCCATCAGGATGGCGTCGAATTCACCCGGGGCAGAGCTGCCAAACCGGTCTACGGCGAGCTGGCCGTTTTCCACAATCTCACAGACTGCACCTTCGATGTCCAAAAGCTCTGAGAGAATCTCGGCGTTAATATCATTGTCCTCTGCGACGAGGAAATGAAGGCCATTTAAGCAGTTGCTTTTTTCCGTTTCCGGGAGCTGCTTTTCCTGGCTTTGTACTGCCTGCATTTTGAGCAGCGTCTCCTTGAATGCAGAGACGAAGAATGGCTTGGCGAGGAATCCTGTATTTTCCATAGCGCAGGCTTCCTCCTGCACTTCGTCTCCGTCATAAGCGGTCAGGAATATGATGGGGACAGATTCGGGGACGATATCCCGAAGCTTTCTTGCTGTCTCGATCCCGTCCATGCCCGGCATCTTCCAGTCTAATAAGATGACATCATAGCCTGTGCCGGAGGAATGCTGTACCATTTGGAGAGCATCGTCGCCGGAGAGGGCGATGTCTATCGGAATGTCCGTATCCCGCATAAGTGTCTGGATGCTTTTGCAGATCTCGATGTCGTCATCTACTGCAAGGATGCGGGAATAACCGCTGTCCGCCCAGAACTGTTCGTCAGACTGCCCGGCCGGTATGCGAAGCTCTAAGTCAACCCGGAAAAGGGTGCCCTTGTCTACCTGGCTGAACACATCTATCGTTCCGCCCATCAGCTCCACGATATTTTTGGTGATTGCCATGCCAAGGCCCGTGCCCTGGACCTTATTGGTCGTGCTGTTTTCCGCCCGGGTAAATGCGTCAAATATCGTTTCCAGATATTCCGGCGTCATGCCGTATCCATCGTCCTCCACTTCGATCAGAATGTGCTCATACTGGCTTGAACGCTGCTCAAGGCCGATGATCCTGAACCAGATGCGGCCGCCCTCTGGCGTGTATTTCACCGCATTTGAGAGGAGATTGATCAGAATCTGGTTAATCCTCGTCTCATCGCCTACCAGGTATTCATGATTGATATCCGTAACCGAGACGTAGAAGTTCTGCGCCTTCTCCTTTGCCATGGGCCGGATAATGGCATCGACAGAGGATACCAGGCTGTTGAGCGTGAATTCCCCGATGGTCAGCACGACTTTACCGCTCTCGATCTTGGATACGTCGAGCACGTCGTTGATGAGGCTTAAAAGGTGCTGGCCGGATGCCGTGATCTTTTTCGTATAGTCTCTTACCTTCGCCGGGTTATCCGCGTCTTTGGCAAGTAAGGTAGTAAACCCGAGAATCGCATTCATCGGTGTACGGATGTCATGGGACATGTTGGAGAGGAAGGTCGTTTTGGATTTGCTCGCAATCTGCGCGGCCTGCAGTGCCTCGGCAAGTTGCTTGTTGTGGATCTCTCTTTCGGCTTCGCGCTCCTTTCTTACCTTATCGTCCTCTTTTTTGCTGAAATAATACAGAATACAGCAAAGAAAGAATGCCGTCAGCATGATGATCACGACAATAAGGATATTCTGGCTTACGGAACGTCCCTCCTGCTGGATAGCCTCGATAGGCACATAGCCGATAAGGAAGATGGCCCCGTCATTTACCGCCCACATGTAGATCAGCGAGTTTTTATTCCGGATATCATGGTAGAACATGATGTCGTCCCCGTTTTTAATACTGTCGGAAACCGCTTCCTGAATATCTTCCTCAAGAATATTATTCGCCCGGCAAAAATCGGCAAGGTTCAGATGTCCCGCATCCCGTTCACCCATGCCGGTAGGCTTAAGCACAAGCCGCTGGCTCTTCGTGTCCATGATATAGAGCTGGGCGCTGTTATTATAAAAACCGTCCGGCAGCGCATCTTCAAAGGAGTCAAACGTATACTCCACATAAAGTGCGGCAATCTCTTTATCCTCTCTTTTGACAGGACATTTCATCGTATATGCCCAAGTTCCCATACTGTTAAGATAAGATTGGGAAAGGGGGAGACCGTTGACCGTCTTTCCCGAGGAAAAGTCCAGCTCTTCTTCTGAAAAGGCATCTCCGAAGCTGGAAATACCTTCAGATTTACCGGACAGTATAAGCGACAGCTTAACCATCGTGTGGTTGCTTTCGTAGGAACGGATAAATTCATAAGGATCTTCGGATGACGCTATCTCCTGAGCAAGGAGTGTCTGAAACTCCGTCTCCTTGACTAAAATCGCCTCGATGGTGTTCTGGATCAGATCGAGGCTGGAATTCAAATTGTGAATCGCCGAAGTGGACATCTCTTCGGATATATTCTTTGCGACAGAGAAAACGACGGTTCCTAAAATACAAAAAACTAATATAATGGAAAGAAACAATGTACTCCTTTGACTTCTTTTTGGTTTCTTTTTCATCTTGCACTCCATCCTGTTGTATTTTTAGTTATATATAATAAATTATACCATATTTTTGAAAAATGTTATAGATATGAAATAAAAA
>CANAPP010000078.1 GCA_947363565.1 uncultured Lachnospiraceae bacterium
CCGACGGCAGAATCCATAAGGTAATTGACGAGGACAAGAAAATTCAGGTACAGATGCACCTTGTGGACGTGATCCAGAAAAAATGGAGGGAACTGATATGAATTTACTGCCAGACCTGTTTTCCTTCGCCTATGTGCCGGGCTGGTACTGCCAGCTCGACGAGCTGGCGAGGCTGGCCTTACCGGAGCCGTGGAGGTTTCGGAATCCAGACTACTATACGAAAAATACAGATACTCCGATATTAGAGCGATATATCCACTCGATATTCAAAAAACAAGTCATTGATTTTAACGAGGAACGGAACCCGGAGAAGGCGGCGGACTATCTCCATGTGGAGAATGAATTTGTCTGCTTCCATACCGGCCTGTATACACGCAGGTACAAGGCGATCTATGGCTGCTTTGACCGGAACAAGCGGCAGGCCAGTATGCTGGACTGGTATTTCCGGGGCTTTTCGGACGAGCTTTCACCGTGGCTGAAATATGTAAGCCCGCTCCCGAAAAAGCCCAGCTACGATATGGCGCAGTATGGCGTCAATTATAACCCGGAGTGGCCGATACGGGTAAACATAGACCACATTTTGGGCGACGGGGAGAACCTCTCCCGCCTGCCCGCCTCAATCCGCGACGCGCAGAACCTGCCCCTGCTACTGGAAACGGCAGTTGAGCTGGCGCGGCGGAAGGCAGTCATTGAGCCGGGCATTGTGGTGCCGCAGGGCTACCAAGGAAGGGTGCAGTATCTTCTGCCGATCTGTCTGACCGATATTCCCTATCCCTGTGAGTATCCTCCCGAAGGCATAATACCGGAGGACGTGGGGGACATATTCCTTATCCCCATAACGGCTCCAGCCCATGCGTCTCGCCATCATATCCGAAAATTCAGCGGCGTTGGCTGTGCTGTATCCGCCGTACTTTCTCTTCGCCCATGAGATGTATCCATTTCCGTAATTGTAGCCCTGCAGGGCGAGCTTGATGCGCTCCATGTCAATGGGATTTTTCACTTCCGCTTTTGTCAGCGCCGCCTTAAGCTCCTGCACCCCGCAGGCGATAGAGTACTCCGGGTCTTTGATCCCATTGGGCTGTCTCGGATAACGGGTGTTGAACGCACCCTCGGAACTCTGCATGGGATCGAGACCCCGCCCGCCGCTCTCCTGCATCATCACCGCCTTCAGAAGCTCCACATATTCCCCAATCCCGTACTGGTTCGCATACTTGCGGATCAGCGGCTCGTATCGTTCTACCTCCTGGCTTACCGGGCTTACTGCGCTGGAATTACTGCCGCCGACAGTATAAAGATAGCCCCCGAACAGGAGGATAAAGATCAGCAGGAAAATGCTTACGCTTCCGCCAGCCATTACCACTGAAGCCAGCCTCCTTGCAGAAACAGCTACCGCCCGCGCCGCCAATGACCCGGCCTTAATATTGGCTTTTACCGCATGTTCTGCTGCCTTCGCTGTCTGTCCTGTTATCAGCGGCATTTTTCCTGCCATCTCCCCGGAAATCTTTTCTTTTACGTAAGTTTTCTTTGCAGCTTCCTGTGCTATTTGTATCCTTCCTGCTAATTTTGGGATAATCTGATCCGAAGTTTTCACGAATCTGCCTGGTTTCATGGTAAACTTTTTATTATCTTCCCCCGCCCGTTTCTCTGTCTGCTCTGGGAAAATTCCCGCTCTGTCTGTAATGCTGCTCCCCGCTGATTCCAGCGCTGTCTGTCTTTGCTGCCTTGTATATCTTTGCTGTCCTGCCTGCTCTTGTGACTTCTGTCTCCTCTTCTCCCTGGCAGACTGTCCCTGCAAATGGCTGTGGGCTTTTCCCATGCCTGCCGGAGAAAAAGCAGACGCTTTCCTTATCCGGCAGGTGGATTGGCGGACTGCCAGTTCTACGGCACCCGTAACCTTATCTTCCGCATACTGCACAGATCCTGTCCATTCTTGCTCCTGGTTATATTGCTGTTCCTGTCCAACGCTGTCCTTTGTGCGCACATAAACATTCTTCAGATGCTCCGCCGCAACGGTTCCCTTATCCAACATCCGGATATTTTTCTGAATCTTACGTGTCCGTATCTCTCTCCCCACCCTTTATCTCCTCCCAAAACAAAAAGCTCCCTGATCTTTCAATGCTGTCCTCCACTCTTTTTTGCAATCACTGCTCCGCTTATTTTCTCTGGACATCATGATTATTCACCGGCAGCTCCCGACCGATATTAGTCCTGACAATATCTGAAATCCCATACAATAAAAATGACCGGTGATAAATTTCATTTATCCCGAACTTTTTTAACATTTCATGATAAAATTGTTCGTACCCTTTCGATGCAAATCTTTTTTCGGTATTGCTTTTGACAGCTGTTTCCTCCGTATCCGAAAAATATCCTTGCGGGAACTGTTCTGCATATCATCCATACCCTCATACAACAGCAGCCTGTCAACAGGAATTTATTTCCTCCGACAGGCTGCTCATTTACCTATGATTCTGTTTTTTCCGTTTAGCCTCTTGCTCTGATCTTCTCTGTCGATCCTCATACATGTCATGGATCCAGTCTTTGACCGGAGCTTTCCACATCTCTTTTTTGTTGGGAATATTCTTTATCAGGCTTTTGGGATTCAGCCCCATTTCCCTGGCCATACGGATTTCTTCATCACCCAGCCTGCATTTCCGTTTCGCCTCATCCCAAAGTTCCTGCTTATATGCCATCTTTTACCTCTTCTCTCCAAAACCGCTTTACTCTTTCTAGTGGGTGTCTTAAACCGGGCATCTACGTCATCTTTTGACCCGATTTCCCGGATCTTTCCGTATCTAATAATTCCTGTATCCTCTCCTTCTGGTTCTGTATCTTTTTGTCCCCCAGACAGCAATCCCTTCCTCCAAAACGGAAAACAATTTCCTCATCCAGACCCGCTTCCGGGAATGGCTTCTCCGGAAAGCGTTCAGATAGGTCATATGCTTTTTTATAGATTTCCTTCCGTAATTGTTTGCTCAAATCCCGAAGGATCTGTGTTGGGGATTTCGCGTTGACAACCGCATTGATATGGGTAAAATCAACAAGGATTGTCCCCGATTTGATCAGATCTTTATCCAAGGCGTTTTCCTGAACTTCGTCAGCAGGCTTGGATTAATCATGGAAAATTTAGGATCAAGATTCAGAAAATACTTGCATGCCATGTCCGTCTGGGCATTGCTGATCAGATGTTCATCGGAAAGATCATAAAGTTTTTTAAATATAGGTTTGAACATCATTTCCGGTTCTTTTGCATGGCGTCCGAAATGTTCACAATACTACTTGCTCAGCATGGGGGTACAAAAAAATCTTATTTTCTTTGCTCCTCCTTAGGGGATGCTTTTGAGAAACAATGGCATCATAAAGCCCCTGATATGGTGATAGTGACAGGCACATCTGCGAATTATCTTTTAGCTTGTTCAATCCCCTCTCCGTCTGTTTTCATTATACTATTTTTCATAGAAAAAGCTTAATTCTTTTAACAAAGAATCAGACTTTTTCAACGCCCTCAAAATTACAAATTTCTCATACGCTGTGCCAGTTGAAAACATTAAACAGATATTCATTTACGACAATCTATGGGAAAAATAACAACATTAGCTGTCATTGCATAGTAGCAAAAATCACTATACAATGACAGCCTTTTTATGCTATAGATTTTAATTTGTCCAAATCACAGCAAAATTTTTCCACTGTAAAAACTATGAATTAAACTCTGTACTGGCAGTATAAATCGTCAGCCTATGAAAAACCATTTCTAATGATTTAGAAATAGAAGACGTTTTATTCTTTTATCTGTCTGTTATAAAAGAACCACATCTAAATTATATTATTTATTTGACAAATCAACTGAACATGTAACTGTTCCATTCTGAACATCTTCTGGCACCACAGAATCTGCTTTAAATGAATATGTATAACTAAAACCAGATGCATCAGAACTAACCTGGGACTTACCGTCAATTTCCGCATATGGATATCCAAAGTTATTTAATGTTCCATCTGGGTTTACCATATGACAGATCTGACTGTTTGTCGCACCTGCAGCAATATTCTGCTTAGGATCAAGAACAATATCTCTATCCATAGAAAGCATTACCCATTGTGCGTTGTTTGTCAGCCAATATTTTTCCTTAATCGGCTCAATAACAGTTGCATCATCCTTATTAAGATTATCTGTGAGCACTGCTTTCAAAACGTCCGCCGGGTCTGCTTCTACCCATCCAGTTTTTGGCAAATAAAACTGTGACCTGCAATGCTGATTTTTGGTAATATCTTCTGCATTCATACGAATTCCAAATATCTCTCTTGCCGGAATCCCTTCTGCACGACATAAAGCAACAAACACAGAATTGAGATCTGTACATTTTCCGCCTGCTGGCTTTCCTGCTTCTACGTCCTTCAATATCTGCTCAACATCACCAACACCACATCCTATTACATTACTCTCAATGCGCTGAAGATTTGCAACTTCCCAGTCAAAAATAGCTTTTGCCATCTCTAATATTGTTTTTGCATCTGCCTCTTTGACAATCCGATCAGCTGTTTCTTTCACAATTCCATCTGTCAAAGAGCCACTGAACACTGTCTTTTTCAGATATGGTTCATATTGGGCTTTATCAACATCACCTACAGTAACATTCGAATCCTCTATCACATTCGTAACTTTTTTTCTGGAAGCGTGGAATGTAATAGTTGCTGTCCGGTTAGAATCCGGTACTTTTTCATCCCATTCAATATAAAGTGATTGATTTCCCTTAGAATCTATCTTGGAAAGATACGATTCTGTTGCAGTCGGAGCCTCCCACTTAACATCATTGATGACCTGATTGTCGTCTGTCTGCGGAATGGGAACCCATACTTTTGTAACCTTATTAGACTGAACTACTGTAATTTGGATTGTTGCTTTTACCTTTGCCGCCTTGTCAGAAGTAGCTGTAATTGTGACCTTTCCCGCCTTTTTTCCTGTGACAACACCTTTAGATGATACTGTTGCAACCGTTTCGTCGCTCGACTTAAATGAAACTGCTTTGCTTGCTTTTCCTGGCGTTACAGATTTAACAGAAACTTTGACTGTCTCACCAACATTTACTATCTGAGAGGTAGCCTTTAAAGTAATTTTCGTTGGCTTGGGAGCAACTACTTTGATCTTGATCTTTGCTTTTACTTTCTTTGTTTTTTTAGAAGTGGCAGTAATCGTAACTGTACCGGCCTTTTTCCCTGTAACAATACCTTTAGAAGATACGGTCGCAATCGCCTTGTCACTGGACTTGAACGTAACTGCTTTGTTCGCCTTTTTAGGGGTCACAGACTTAACAGAAACCTTGACTTTCTTACCTATCTCCACTTTTTTTTGCGTAGTTTTCAATGTGATTTTTGTTGGTTTCTTCGCAGCCGCCTCGCCTGACATAGCCGGTACTAATGAAAGTACAAGAGCAAGGGTCAGAGCCAATGACGCTAAACGCTTGAATGATTGTTTCATTTTCATCCTCCTCTTCAGCATATTATTCTTCTCAAAATCTTTTCCTTCATTTCATAAGAGTGATAGCGGCGATTTTTAATGTTGCCTTGCAGCTTTGGCAATCACACCGCCAAGAAATTCTAAGACACAGAAAAATATGAAAAAAGAACTTTTACGAAACGCCCCGCCAAGCGCAGGAAGACAGACTATAAAGTTAGAAAATAGCAGACACTGCTCTATAAAAAAGCGGCGATTCCTTCTACGGCATTGCAATTTTGCAATACTGTGCGTTCTAGGGATATCATCCATGTTTCAGGAATCATTATTAAGTCTGGCCATTTAATAATAATATTTAATCCGTAATCCATAGGTTTTTCAAAACATAGCACTCACTATTTCCCACGATTATGTTTTTTATTCTTACACGATGTTCCGTGTCATATTTTAGTTAGAATCTCATTCATTAGAACTCTGAGAAGTTGTGTGTTTTGTATAAAATATGCTATCAGTTCTGCTTATATCTGTCAAATTGTTTGTTTCTATGAAGATATAGATACAATCAATCCCCTGAATTCTTCCTATCTTTATTGTAATATCAATCGGAATAACTGTCCGCCTGTTGCCACCGCTGCCGTCATCTGTTCCGACATTTCATAACAGTATTTCCGGTTCTCCCAGCTCTCTACTATAAATGCCGTCGTCCGGTCATTCTACAGTGCTACTGATACATTTAATAATGAATCCAGATTATAATCCATGTTAATCGCCTCTTTCTTCCCCGCTGCCTGAATCTTCTTAACTCCCTCCGTACGGAAAGCTTTTCTGGAAAACAGGTTTATAACGCTTAAAAGTACCTTTCCTTGCTTCCCGGATATAAGCTTGGACTGAGGGATTTTTCGATTTTTACCAAAAAGAGGGGATTCTTTTCCTTCTACTTCTCCTCCTTTGACCTCTGAATCTCCGTTTTGAACTGCGACGATCCAGTTACGGAAGCAAACCAGAAATACTCCACAATCCGTTTAATCCAGTGTGCGTCTTCTTCCTTAGCTATAATGTCCACCATCCCGTCATTACTCCTAAGTATTTTTGCCATAACACAGCAACAGCCTGTCAATGGGAAACTCCTCTGACAGGCTGTCAATTTTATCAAGCTACAAGTAATCACACCTTCCCCGTCTCACCCCACCTCCCCCGGGTCGTCATCAGCTTATACAGCCGGGTATTCTTCGGAAACTGGTTGACAAAGGGCACAAGGGAGCTTCCGTACTTGATCAGCCCGCTCCCCGCGTCCGCGCTGGTGATATAGTCCATCTGTTCTTTGGAAATATTTAAAAGCTCCGCCAGCTTCTGCCTGTCCGATGCCGCCTGGTTCAACATGACGATAAACTCACTGTTTGACAGCATCGTACTCGCAAGGACGGAATCCAGAAGGTATTCCACATTCTGCGTGATGGCATTGGGGAATGCATTTCTCTTCCGGAACCTGCGCCACGCGGAATTAAAGAACGCCCCGGAATACGCATTTTCAAACACGACGTGAAATTCGTCTAAGAAGATATGGGTTCGCTTCCCCTTCTTCCAGTTCTCCGTCACCCGGTTTAACATCGCGTCCGTAATGACCAAAAGCCCCATTGTCTTAAGCTGCTTCCCCAGATCCATGATGTCATAGACCACCATCCGGTTATTCACATCCACATTGCTCTCATGAGCGAACGCATCCAGGCTCCCGCTGGTAAAAAGCTCCAGCGCTAACGCAAGGTTCTTAGCCTCACGCTCCGGCTGCTCTAAAAGCTTTTCCCGGAGCACGCATAAGGTTGGCACCGGCCCGCCCCTCTGATAATCCTCATAAACATAGGACGTGCACCGGTCGATGATGGATTTTTCCCTCGCACCCATGCCGCTGCTGTCAAGCTGCTCGAACAGAGACAGCACGAACTCTGACTTGTCCACGATCGGGTTGCCGCTGTCGCCGTATCCTTCCACCATGTCCATCGCATTGATGTGGTCACGGCTCCCTGCAGCGATCCGGATGACCTCGCCGCCCATCGCCTCAATCAAAGCCGCGTACTCTCGCTCGGGATCGCAGACCAGGATATCGTCCTCTGTCGCCAGGGCAAGGCAGACGATCAGCATCTTCGCATTGAAGGATTTCCCGCTCCCCGGAACGCCAAGGAGAAAGGAGTTGGGATTCAGAAGCTTTGCCTTATTGCACATGATCAGGTTGTGGGAGATGGCATTTTCCCCGCAGTAAATGCCGCCATCGTCCATGATCTCCTGCACCCGGAACGGCATCAACACCGCGAGGCTCTCCGTGATCAGCGTCCGGACGGCATCGATCCTCCGGTGGCCGATGGGGAGCGCCGTATTCAGCCCGTCCATCTGCTGGTATCTCAGGACAGAAAACTGGCACATCCGCTGTCTCCCTATGGTCAGCAGAGCTTCCGTATCAATGTCAAGCTGTTTCTTCGTATCGGCGGTATGCACGATCGTCAGTATCCCGAACATCATCCGCTGGTCGCGGGCCGTCAGGTCATCTAAAAATTCCCGGCTCTCCTTCCTCTGCTGCTCCATGTCGTAGGGGACTACGGCGGAAAAATTATGATTGGCGTTCTGCCTGCGCTGCCAGTTCGTGATATTTGTCTCTACCCCCAGAAGCCGGTTCTCCACCTCCCTGACCGCCTCGTCCGTGGGCACCGGGATGATGTCGATGCTCAGCATCAGATTCCGGTTCAGGTCGGTCAGCTCCGCAAGCATATCGTCCTTGATATAAGAGGCATACTCCCGCAGGAACAATACTCTCCCATACCTTTCCCCCATCCGGAAATGATCCTTTTCAAACTCAAAGCTGTCCGGGCAGATAAGGTCCTTGAAATGATGCCCTTTCCTCATCGTCTCTGCCAGGTTTAAATGAAATCCTGCCTCCTCCCCGGCACGGTAAAAATCATGAAAGACCCGAAGCTTCTCTGCCGCGTCTAGCTCCACGCATTTAGAGCCGAGCCGCAGGAAATGGCTGTTAAGCTCCGTTCCAACACGGGTAAAGTATGCCTTCGCCTCCTCGATATCTTTCTTATAGATGGATACCGTCACATATTTTTCCCTTATGATACTGTTGGCTCCTGTCGCCTTCTCAAGGAGCATGCTGTTGTACTCCTTGCGGTACAGGTCAAGCCCGTCCTCCCTCATCGGGAGCAGGATGGACTTCTCAAAATCCTGCCGGTTGAGGCGGCGGTTATTGATGGTGATCTTCGTGGTCGCTCCGCTGTCAAAAGCGTTCAGAAGCTCGCTGTATTCCAGGAACATCGCCTCCTGGTCCTCCCGGCTTGCCACCGCGTAATTGATGTCTTCAAACTTATAGGTGCGGGCGAATTTATTCTTCGCTATCTGGAAGATCCCGTTTTCCCACACCGCCAGGATGGGGACTGCCTGCTGTACGCTTTTTGGCACCACAAACTTCTCCCTGTCCTGCCGGAAGATATTTTTAAGTGTTCTTACCATGTTTTTTCAAGCCCTCCTTCTCCTTTTTCTCAATGCCTTTTTTTAACGCCTCATAGTACAGATTCTCCGGACGGAACACCAGGCGCTTCGGGATCAGAAGCTGCGACTTGATCCAGGCCCATAAGAACTGCTCCGCGTTCATGCCGTGATACCGGACAAAACCAAGCAGCGCAAAGGGGAATGCCCCCAGGACACATACCCAGCTTAATGTCTCCACGTCCAGATACGGGCGCAGGAGATAATAAAGCCCTGCCGCAACACCGCAGGCCAGGACTGAAAAAATGAGCTGCCGCAGGGACAGCCCGAAAAACATATATTCCGTATAATTACGGATCTCTCTGTTGATCTTTACTTCCAAAAAATACATCCTCCTTTACTTTTGGACAGAAAAAACCGCCACCTTCCGAAAAAGCGACGGTCTCATACTTTGTTTTATCTATTTATTCTATTTGTCCTGTCTATTACTATTACTGTTGCTGATTCCGGAGAAATGTTTAAAATTCACTTCCGCTGAATTTGACCGTTACAACCGCAGCCACCTTCTCCTGCTCAAACACCTCATAGACAATGATATATCCTGACACAAACAACTGCCGGTACCCTTTATACGCATAGAAACCCTGTTTCCGCTCTGCGCCCCGGAACGGATATTTTTCAAGGCTGAGAATGGCATCTTCAATCCTTTTTACCAGCGCCAGGGCCTCCTCAGCATAATTGCTCTTCAGCGCGATCTGCTCATAGATCTTATCCAGATCCCGGTACGCCTGCGGAAACATCTTCACCTTGTATCTATCCAAAATGCTTCCTCCTCAGCTGCGCCAGAGATTCACCTGCATCCAGCAGTTCTTCTCCGCTTTCCTTTCCGCGCTCCGCCTCATAGATGGCTCTGTCAACACAGTTCATGCTTATCAGCTCATCATATGCTTCCATGCTCATTACTACCAGATCCCCGTATCCGTTTTTCGTAATGAATACAGGCTGCTGCTGTTTATGGCATATCTCTGAGATCTCATTCGTATTCCTTAAATCCGTTATCGGCCTGATCACCGGCATTTCATCAGCTCCTTTCTTATTATACATAATCATAACATAATTATATACATTCTTCAACGTCTGATCTATCATCATAACCCCATCATCTCCCGCACGACCCGGTCTGCCATCTTTACCGCGCCCACTAACACCAGCATGTTAAAGATCAGCTCCCCGATATATCCCCACACCATTGTCACCGCCGCTGCGTCCTTATCCACAGCCGGCGGCGAGGAGGCATACTCCGAAAATAACACGCAGGCAAGCACGATGACCACACCCTCCAGACACACCGCTGCATAGGATTTTAGAAAGCTCTTCCCGATGTTCTGCGTCGGTTCCCCGGCAAACGATGACAGGGGGACCGGCGCTACCGCCGTGTACAGATACAGACGGAAGAACCGCCCGTACACGCTCATGATCATGACAAAACTCAGTACCGTGATGAACAGTCCCCCGATCAGCGTCACCGCCCACAAAGGAATGCTCTCAAAAAATCCGCAGTTTTCCACCGACTCCACGATCTCTTCCGGCAGCACCGTCTTCTTTGTCCTCCCAAGCCCCGCTGTCTCCATGATCGTGCTGACTATCCCCTGGACGATCCTGTACAGCGCTATTATCAACTCCATCCCATGGGCGATAACCCCTTTCGCTATGGCGAACCGCACAAACAGCTTTACCGCGTGCTCGGGCCTTTTTACCTCCGAAAAGCTGCCGCAGGTCTTCACCACCCCAACCACAAAAAATAATACTAAAAGGGCATATCCGACCGCCTGCAGCGCCCCGTGGATCCCCACCACCGTCTTCCATATGCCTCCGCCCCGGAAGGTTTCCGGCGACTGCGTGAGGATCTGCCAGATCTCTGCCAGCTTTTCATTCCAGATATCCAGTGCATTGGTCAGGTTCTGCACTACCCAGTTCTCTGATTCCAATTTTTACACCTCCTGTCCTGTTTTGCATTTTCCGGTTGTTTTTCTATCCATACCGGATGCCGTCTTTCCTTTTGCGCTCATACCGTTTTACCCCGTAATCATCGTCAGTATCTCCTTCGCAAAGGTGATGATGATCCCGCCGGCCAGGGTCAGAAACCCGTTCGCCCGCTGGCTCGGGTCGTGGGATTTTAAGGATAATCCTACCTGCACGATCCCGAACCCCAAAAGGATCATCCCTATGGCCCGGATCAGCCCGAAGATAAAGTTGGACAGGTTGTTCACCACTGCGATCGGGTCGCTTGCGCACACCGTTACTGTCCCGGGCAGCATAACAAGCACCAGTACGGCGTATAGTGCCAGTACCTGTTTCATCTTCCTGGCCAATCTCTTACTCCTGTTTCTGTCCTCATTTCCATCTTCATTCTTATTTCCGTTTCTGTTTCTTTTTCCAGGATCTTTTTCCATGTCTCCTGCCTCCTTCTCTTTAATCTTCATCTTCCTGTTTTTCATGTTCCTCATGTTCCTGTTTTTCATCCTCCTGTCCGTCATTCCCTCCGGAAGATCTCTTCCAGCTCTTCTTCCGCCAGAAGTTCATAAGAAGAAATTTCCTCTTCTCCTCCCGCAAATTTTACTGTAAATCCCCCTGCAGATTCTCCTGTATATTCCCCCTCAAAGCTGTCCCCGAGGGTGATCCCTGCCACCGCTCCTGTCACCTCCCCGTGGCGGTACGGCTTTCCTCTCCCGTCCGTAGTCAGCGCCACGTCCGGATGCTTTAAGATGTCAAACTTCTCATCCATCACCGGCCTCTCCCCGCGGATGAACAGCACCGCATAACGGTTATCCAGCATGCGCACCTCGTCCGGGGTCAGAAGCTCTTTGCCACATTGTCAAGTGGTGAATTTAATAATTGACAAATATGGACTTTACCACTATAATTGAATGATTTGATATAGAAATATCAAATGGAGGCATGGGCGGAAAGGAAAAATGCAAATGATCAAAATTGTTGATGAAGCGGAGTGCAGAAAATATCGTTCAGACTGTTCAACTACACTGAAAAAAGTGTGCTTCAAACTCAAAGAAAAAGGAATAAGCGCCCAATTTGTTCTTGTAGGTAGTGGTGCAAGAAATATGGTCACAAGGAACGGGAATGGCCCGTTTGACCTTGACTATAATATTGAAATCATCAAAGCGCCAGACGAGTATTGGAATGATTTGCGCCATCTGAATAATACTGTTCGCATTTTGCTTGATGAAGCAACAGGACTGCAATGTTTTTCTGAAGCGAAAGATTCAACTTCTTGTCTGACATCCTTATTATACTTTAAAAATGAACCCACAGTTGAGTTCAGTTTCGATGTCGCAATTGTTGCCAAAAATTCTAACGGAACACTATGCAGACTGATTCATAACAAGAATGCCTGGGGATATGGGAGCGATCAATATGTTTGGAATGAAGTTCCTCATTCCCGCAATGTAACAATTAAAGTTAAACAAATTAAAGCAGCAGGGCTATGGCTCGATGTAAGAAACCAATATGTCAGTTTGAAAGAAATGTATCTATCTCGTTGGTGGGACAAAGATCATCCGTCATTTGTTGTTTATATTGAAGCAGTTAATAATGTCTACAATAAATATTTTGCATGAGTGTAAATATAAGACGGTAAGTGATGCTCAAACAACAAACGGACTTTCAATAATATTAAAGAAAAGACTGAATAGGAGATAACATATGCCTAAACAAGAACATTGTGGTGTTTGTCATATTTGTGGTAAATATGGTAAATTAAGTTATGAACATATCCCACCGCAATCCGCTTTCAATAATGTAAAGAGAAAAATGAGTACTTTAGAAGAATTATTTAAAGATGAAACTGAAAATCGGGCACCTT
>CANAPP010000079.1 GCA_947363565.1 uncultured Lachnospiraceae bacterium
TATGATACTCATAAAATCAGGGTCATGTGGATAAAACTGCGGAAACTCAAGAAAAAATAATTCTCTTGCTTTTTTCTGTCATTGTGTTATGATAATAAAAATCAGGACGGCAGTTTTTACTGCCCTCTAAATTTGCTGGCGGGGAAACCCGCAATTCATGCGCTTTCGGCGCGGCGAACTTTGTTCGTCATAATATATCAGGCTGAAAAGCCTTACTTTCTTATCGCCCGTCTTTCCGGGCAGTTATCCAATGAAACGGTTATACAGATTATTTTCACAAGGAGGAATTTGCGTATGGCAAACAAGTTACAAGATTATTTTCCTATGATTCGGACAAAGGAATCGATTATGGAACAGATTGAGGCAGACAGGCATTTAAAGTCCATGTTTGAGCAGTGGGGTGAAAAGCATCGGCAGGAGTTTCTGGATTTCTGCACCGGAGTCCGGGGTGTAAAACCCATGTATGATTTCGTCAGCAAAGAGGTTCTGAACCCGGAGACAGTGCCGGAGCGCATTGACGAGTTATTGTCGCTCCTTTTAGGACAGGAGGTGCATATCGTGGAGGTGCTGCCGGGAGACAGCACGAGGATTGCGGACGAGGCCTCGCTGGTCATTACCCTCAGTGTACAAAGGAACACACGCCCTGAACCATGATATTTGGGCGATTTTCCGCGTTGTCCTCAATCGGCGTACGTCCAGTACGCCTCAATCGTCCGCCTTGAAAATCACCCAAATCTCTATAGTCAGGGTCGCAGAGTCAGAAAGAAATCAATTTTTGTTCCTGCAAGGCACTTGACTGACGCGTACTGGGCGTACGCGGAAAGAAAGTAACGCAGCAGGAGCAAAAATTGATTCTTCTCCGACCGTGTGTTCCTTTGTACACTGAGGGTATGGATATCGTAGTGCAGCTAAAGGACGGCAGCATCGCCAACCTTGAGATTCAAAAAATCGGGTATAAATTCCCGGGGGAGCGGAGCGCGTGTTACTCCGCAGACTTATTGCTGCGGCAGTATAAGAGAGTCCGCAGCAAACGAAAAGAGAAATTCGCTTACAGAGACATCAAACAAGTATACACCATCGTATTATTCGAACATAGCCCGTCGGCGTTTCGTCAGTTTCCTGACACATATCTTCACTATTTTGAACAGGAATCAAATACCGGACTTAAGATGGATCTCCTGCAGAAATATCTGTTCGTTCCTCTTGACATCTTCCGGGAAATCCAGCACAATAAATATATTAGGATAGAGAATCAGTTAGAGGCATGGCTTGCGTTTCTGTGCATGGATGAGCCGGAGGCGATTATTTCCATCATAGAAAAGTATTCGGATTTCAAAGCTATGTATGAGCAGATTTATGATATCTGCCGTAATATAGAAGAGGTGATGGGTATGTTTTCAAAGGAACTTAGGGAGATGGACCGGAATACGGTGCAGTTGATGATTGACGAGATGCAGGAGGAGCTGAACCAGAAGAAACAGGAGTTGGAGCAGGAAAGGCAGAATGCAGAGAAGAAATTGAAACAAAAAGACAAGGAGCTGGAGCAAACCAGACAGGCATATGAAAAGGCGTTGGAACGGATTGCGGAGTTGGAGGCATTGTCTTAAAGAGAAATACAAAATTATACCGAAACTGCCGCAATCTGTGTTACAATGCTAATAACACATTTTCCGCGGGGAAAGAATAGTCAAAAGAGGTGAAAATATATGGCAAAGTATGTTATGGCATTGGACGCAGGCACGACAAGCAACCGCAGTATCCTGTTCAACGAAAAGGGCGAGATATGCAGCGTGGCGCAGAAAGAGTTTACCCAGTATTTCCCCAAACCGGGCTGGGTGGAGCATGATGCAAATGAGATTTGGTCCTCCCAGCTCGGCGTGGCGGTGGAGGCCATGAATAAGATTGGGGCGGCGGCAGAGGATATTGCGGCAATCGGGATTACGAACCAGCGGGAGACGGCAATCGTGTGGGATAAATCCACGGGGGAGCCGGTCTATCACGCCATTGTGTGGCAGTGCCGCAGGACGGCGGAGTACTGCGACGAGCTGAAGGAAAAGGGTTATACGGAAATGTTCCGCAAAAAGACGGGGCTTATCATCGACGCTTATTTTGCGGGAACGAAGATCAAGTGGATTTTGGACAATGTGGAGGGCGCAAGGGAAAGAGCCGAACGGGGAGAGCTGCTTTTCGGAACGGTGGAGACGTGGCTGATCTGGAAACTGACCAAAGGCGCGGTGCATGTGACGGATTACTCCAATGCGTCCAGGACGCTGCTTTTTAATATTAATACTCTGGAGTGGGATAAAGAAATCCTGGACATCATGGAGATTCCTGAGTCCATGCTGCCCAGAGCGCTGCCGTCAAGTTATGTGTACGGGAAGGCTGACCCGTCGTTTTTAGGCGGTGCGATTCCTATTGGCGGCGCAGCGGGAGACCAGCAGTCGGCGCTTTTCGGCCAGACCTGTTTCCGGCCGGGGGATGCGAAGAATACTTACGGAACGGGATGTTTCCTTTTGATGAACACGGGGGAGAAACCGGTGTTTTCCAATAACGGGCTTGTCACCACAATCGCGTGGGGGCTTGACGGGAAGGTATACTATGCGCTGGAGGGTTCTATCTTTGTGGCGGGAGCCGCCATCCAGTGGCTGAGGGATGAGATGCGGATCATTGATTCTGCTATGGACTCCGAGTATATGGCAAAGAAAGTAGACGACACCAACGGCTGCTATGTGGTGCCGGCGTTTACCGGGCTTGGGGCACCTCACTGGGATCAGTACGCCAGAGGGACCATCGTGGGCCTCACCCGGGGCGTGAATAAATACCACATCATCCGGGCGACTCTGGAGTCTCTTGCCTATCAGGTAAATGATGTGCTTGGCGCTATGGAGGCGGACTCGGAGATTTCTTTAAGTTCCCTTAAGGTGGACGGCGGGGCCAGCGCCAATGATTTCCTCATGCAGACCCAGGCGGACATCATCAATGCTCCCGTGAAACGTCCGCAATGCATTGAAACGACGGCCATGGGCGCGGCTTACCTAGCGGGCCTTGCCGTGGGCTACTGGGAAGATAAGGAGGAAGTGGTGAAGAACTGGGCGATGGACAGGGAATTTACCCCGCAGATTGAAGGAGACTTGCGCGCAAAGAAAATAAAAGGATGGGAGAAAGCCGTAAAATATGCTTACGGCTGGGCGAAGGATGAAGATTGAGAAGATTCGGTGCGAGATTTGTGATAATCACTGTGAGATAGAGGCGGAAGTTGAGGACGGGGAAGTGTTTGACGCATCCGGCAACGGGTGCATGAAGGGATTTATCTTTGCCCAGCAGGAGATACGGAGGATGGATGAGGAATAGCCGGATTATTTTATTTTTCAGTGGACAGATGGCGCAAAATATAATAGAATAGTTTTATTGAGTAATTTTAGACACAGTAGAAGGAAGGTATTGGAATTATGAAACGAAATGTTATTGTTGGACAGTCCGGCGGGCCGACGGCGGCGATAAACTCCAGTCTTGCCGGTGTTTACCGCACGGCGAAAGACCGTGGGGCGGATAAAGTATATGGTATGCTGCATGGGGTACAGGGGCTTTTGGAGGAGAAGTATATTGATCTTTCCGACCATATCAAGACAGAGCTTGACGCGGAGCTCCTTAAGAGGACGCCTGCGGCGTTCCTTGGCTCCTGCCGTTATAAGTTGCCGGAGATCCATGAGGACAGAGAGGTTTATGATAAGATTTTTGCTATTTTGGATAAGCTTGATATCGAGGCGTTTATTTATATCGGTGGTAATGATTCTATGGACACGATCAAGAAACTGTCTGATTATGCGATTATTACCGGACACCCCACAAGATTTGTAGGCTGCCCGAAGACGATTGACAATGACCTTGCGCTTACCGACCATACGCCGGGTTACGGCAGCGCGGCGAAGTATATCGGAACTTCCATGAAGGAGATCATCCGTGACGGATTCTGCCTGGAATATTCGAAAGGGCTTGTTACCATCGTGGAGATCATGGGGCGCAATGCGGGATGGCTTACCGGCGCGGCGGCTCTTGCACAGGGCGAGGACTGCGAAGGGCCGGATATGATCTATCTGCCGGAGCATTCCTTTGACTTGGTTAAGTTCAGGGATAAGGTTCAGCAGATCCTGGATAAGAAGACGTCGGTTGTTGTTGCTGTCTCAGAGGGTATCCGCACAGAGGACGGCAATTATGTCTGTGAGCTGGGCAACAGCGTTGATTTTGTAGATGCATTCGGCCACAAGCAGTTATCCGGTACAGCGGCTTATCTTGCGAATTATATCGCGGGCGAGCTTGGCTGCAAGACCCGTGCCATTGAACTTAGTACGCTTCAGAGATCGGCATCCCACGCGGCATCCCGTGTGGATATCTTAGAGGCTTACCAGGTAGGTGGTGCGGCTGTGAAGGCGGCAGACGAGGGAGACAGCGGGAAGATGGTTGTGCTGCAGAGACTTTCTGACGATCCGTACCAGTGCGGAACGGAAGTGAAGGATGTGCATAAGATCGCCAATGATGAGAAACTTGTTCCGCCGGAGTGGGTAACGAAAGACGGAACTTATGTGACGAGTGATTTTATCTCTTATGTAAGGCCGCTGATCCAGGGGGATGTGTCTCCGGTAATGGTAGATGGTATCCCGAGACATCTGTATACGCCGAGGGAGCTGAGTGAGAGACGCAGGGATTAATATTGGCATCCAGGGACGGTATCCGGCAGGTTTGCCCGCCGGGTGCTGTCTTTTCTGAATATTCCCCTGGCGTTATCTTTAATCTTATCTGTGATTTTATTCCTTCGGGCGACGAGCCGAGCAGGCATGGCTGCATGCACATTTGGCAGTTGCGGCAGGGTGTTTAGTTTTCATTTTTTGGAAAAAAGTTCTTGCATTTTTCCGGTTTGTCTTTTAACATATAAATTGCTTGGATGTTTCGAAGAGTCTGTTTTATTCTTTTATTCTTAGTTTCATTAATGATTCCCGTGAGAAGATCTATGATAGTTTATTTTTAGGAGAGGTGATGTGTTTGGCAGTTAAAGAAGATTATGAAGTATTACGATTGATTGAGCACGACCAGGTCTGTTATGCCGGTTCGGAGTGTGTGAAGGGGAATCCTCTGCCCAGATGGATAAAATTCCATCCTTGTATAGGAAAGGAAGAGCTGTTTCGTATGGCAGGCGATATTGCGGGACAGTTATCCGGGTTTCACAGATGTCGGGGGAATCCGTGCTATCGGTATGTAAATCCATACAGCATTATCGTGTCGGAGGACGGACGCGCCAGATTTCTCGATATCAATGCCGTATCGAACGGCGGGCAGCTAAGGATCATGCAGCGCCGCACGGTGCGGGAGCATTTTCTGCCGCCGGAGGATGCTTATTACCAGAAGGCCAGTGTAGAGCTTGATATCTATGGGTTCGGCAGAACATTGCAGTATCTGCTTTCAGAAGCAGAAGTGAATCCGCCTCTTCGCAAGGTTGAGGAAGCAAGATTTCAGAAGATTATCTCAAAATGCCTTGGCGGGCATTCAAAAAAACCATTTCGGTGTGTATCAGATATTCAGAAAATGATTCCAGTATACAGACGTTCAAAAAAAGATGGGGATGGGAAAAGAAAACTTATGATCATTGGGGCGGGAGTGTTTGCGGTTGCAGGCCTTACAGGGGTGGTCATCAGCGGCTTTTCCGCTCGGAGCAATGCGCATCCGTCAAAAGTACAGGAAGAGGTGAGGAGCCAGGGAGAGCAGGCGGCGGTGAAGCAGTTGCCGGGACAGCCCAGGGAACAGGAAGAGATGCAGGAGTTGGCGGTTACTGCATTTGAAAGGCATCTTTATATGAAGCTCGGGACAGTATATTTTCTGGAGCTTGAAGACTATGGAAAAAGCGCAGAGTATTTCCGGGGAATAGAAGGAGATGAACTGGCAGGGCATATGGCTGTTGTCGCGGAATATTTTGCCGGAACATTAAAACAGCAGGAAAAACTTGAACGGGCGCTTTACAAAGCGGAGGAAGAGTTAAGGTTACAGAGCATGGAAGAAACGTCGAAGGTGCAGGATGAAGAAGAAACGCCGGGGGTGCCAGGTGAGGGAGAAGCGACGAAGCCGCGGGGAGAGAACAGCTTTGGGGATGAGGATGGATTGAGGGAGAAAGCCGGATTGTACCTTTGCATACTGAAAGGGTATGCGGCGCTTGAAGAAGACGGGGAGACAGAAGGGGAAACCGCGCAAAGGCTTTCCAGTATCCGGACAGCAGGTCTGGAGGCTCTTTTAGAAACAGCCGAAGCAGACAGAAGGCAGGTGCTCCTGAGGATCAGGGAGCAGATTAATGAACAGCCGGAGCTTGAGGAGGATAAGGAGTTTAAGAAGGTGATGAGACGATATGGAATAATCGTAGAGAACGGACGGGTCCGGCGGAGACAGTAACTGGTGACGGATATGCGAAGGCAGTGCGGCATCATAAGACAGACTGTTCAGAAGAAAAAATAAAGCAAAATATCTGATAAAAATATTGCAAAAACAAATCGGAAGAGTTATAATTACACTAAATATGGGTGAATTGCGTCCATAAAATACATATTTTGAGGATGATATTATAATGAAAAGATTTGGGACAAGGATATTAACCGCTGTTATTGCCAGTTCGTTGATCGTTATGCCAGTTTCAGCGGCTCCCTCAGTGGAGCAGTTGAAGAAGAACAAGGAGTCTGCAGAGGGTGAAGTGAATTCCCTTAAGGCTGAACTCACCAAGATCATCGGCAAGATAGACAAGCTTGAGCGGAATCTGATTGAGACGAGTGAGGAGATTGATACAGTAAAAGTTGAGCTTGGTGATGCCAGGGAGCTTGAGAAGCAGCAGTACGAGGATATGAAACTCAGGATCAGGTATATGTATGAGCAGGGGGATGTGAGTGCCCTTGAGGCTCTGCTGAGTGCGAGGGATTTTTCGGATCTGATGAACAAGGCCGAGTATGTGCAGAAGGTTCATGCGTATGACAGACAGAAGCTGAATGAGTATATCGAGACAAAGGAGAAGGTGTCGAATCTCAAGACGAAGCTTGAGAAAGAAAAAAAGGATATGGAGAGCATGCAGACCGAGTACGAGGCGCAGGAGGAAGATCTGAATGATATGATCGTCTCGAAGCGCGAGGAAGTTGCAGACCTTGATGTACAGCTCCAGGAGGCAGTAGCTGAAGCAGCCCGCAAGGCTGAGGAGGAGGAAAGAGCTCGTCGTGAGGAAGAGGAGCGCAAGGCAGCAGAAAAGCGGCAGGCTGATGATGCTTCGGGAAGCAGCACAGCCGGTGATACGGTGAGCGGCGGCGGAAGCGGCAGCAGCAGTAACGATACAGGCAGCAGCGGGACATCCGCCAGTAAGGATGATGCCGATGATAATAATAAGGGAAGCAGCAGTGATAATGATTCATCAGGCGGAGGCGGTGCTTCGGCGGCAAGCGCGATTGTCAGTGCAGCTTACGGACAGCTTAGTGTACCTTATGTCTATGGAGGCGCAAGTCCGTCCGGATTCGACTGTTCCGGCCTTGTGATGTACTGCCATCGTGCGGCAGGCATTAGTCTGGCACATTCTTCCGGTTCCCAGGGAAGCGGAGGAAAGAGTGTGTCCAGTCCTCAGCCAGGAGATGTGGTATGCTATGCCGGACATGTGGGCATCTATATCGGCGGCGGTAAGATGATCCATGCACCGCGTACGGGAGATGTGGTCAAGATTGCCAGTGTATCCAGTGTCCGCGGCGGAGCTGCATGGTATAGAAGATATTGGTAGATTCAGGGTGGATTTTTCCGTATAGCCAGGCGATAAGCCGGGGAATATATGCATAGGTTTTGGCAATATGGCAGCAGTGAGGGCGGTAGATAGACCGCCCTTTACTTATGCGTCAAAACTGTTTCCGATATTTGAATGGTTTTTGAATTTTTTGGAAATTCCGGTCAAAACATTGAAAAAGAGGACGAAATGTAGTATCCTGTTACTTGAGTATGCGGGGGCGTATAACAGGATAGACATGTGATTAATTAGGAAGGGTGAAGATATGAAAAGACGTGTATTGCAGACGCTCATCACAACTGCCGTGGTGAGTTCTTTAATTGTAACGCCTGTTCTGGCTACACCTCAGGACGATGCAGAATCGCTTGAACAAGAAAAGAGCCAGACGCAGGTAGAGGCACTTAAGGAGAAGAAGAGCCAGGCAGAGGCGAAGGCGAAAAAAGAGATGGAGGAGCTTGAGCAGCAGAAGAGCCGGGCGCAGGCGCAGGCGGACAGTGTGAACAGTGAGCTGGTCAATCTCCTTGTAGATTATGATGCGTTACAGAAGGACATGGAGACGCAGGAGAACAGGATCGTTGAGGCAGAGGCCGACCTTAAAGAGGCAGAGGCTAAGGAGAAGCAGCAGTATGAGGATATGAAGCTTCGTATTAAATATATGTATGAAGAGGGTGACGCAGGCTTTTTCTCCACGCTTGTAGACGCCCAGTCCTATTCGGATCTGGTGAACCGGGCAGAATACATACAGAAGGTACATGATTATGACCGCAAGATGTTAGACAAGTATGTAGAGACGAAGAATGAAGTTGCGGAATTGAAGGACAACCTGGAAGAAGGACAGGCAGAGATGCAGGCGCTGTCTGATGAGATGGTGGTGCAGAAAGGGAATCTTGAGACGACATTGACCCAGATGCGGAGTCAGATTGAAGATTTTGACAGCCAGCTTGTGCAGGCGAAGGAAGCGGCAGCGGAAGAGCTGAGACATATAGAGGAAGAGCAGCGTGCGGCGGAGGCAGCAGAGGCAGCGGCCAGAGAGCAGGCAGAACGGGAACAGGCGGAGCGGGAGCAGCAGGCAGCGGAAAACGCAAGGCCGTCGGATGACGGGCAGCAGGGAAGCCAGGGCATATCGCAGCCGTCAGATAACCCGGATGATAAGAAAGAAGACGCAAGGCCGTCAGACGATGGTAAAGAAGACAGCAAAGGCGACGGACAGGATAGCAAGAAGGAAGAGGATGACGGGCAGGAGGACAGTGCAGCCTCAAGACCGAGCAATGCTTCCCTGGGACAGCAGATTGCGGATATGGGCTGCAACTATATTGGAAACAAATATGTTTACGGCGGCACCAGCCTGACGAACGGGATCGACTGTTCAGGATTTGTCCAGCAGATACATCGCAAATTCGGTATCTCGACACCGCGGACTTCCGGTGCGATCCGAGGCAGCGGAAAGTCGGTAAGCTATGCGGACAGGATGCCGGGAGATGTGATCTGCTACAGCGGTCATGTGGCGATCTATATCGGCAATAATAAGATCGTGCACGCTTCCAACAGTGCACCGTATCCAAGGGGAGGCATTAAGATCTCTTCGCCGGCGAATTACCGGACGGTACTTGCCGTGAGAAGATACTGGTAGATGTTGTATAGATTAGGGTGGATGAAGGTCAAAGAGCAGGCCAGAAATGGCCTGCTGTCTGTTTTGCTGTCCGAATTTTTCGGAATTTATCCAAAAAGTATTGAAAACAGTGGACGACTATGCTATCATAGTTCTGTTACAATAAACACGCATATGTTTGCTGGAGACGGTGCTGGATCTTGCATAGACTAGTTTCGAAGGCTTATGCTTATGCGGAAGAAAAACCAATGGAGGGAAATAATATGAGCGTTATTTCAATGAAACAACTATTAGAAGCAGGTGTTCATTTCGGACATCAGACAAGAAGATGGAATCCTAAGATGGCTCCGTACATTTACACCGAGCGTAACGGTATCTACATCATCGACCTGCAGAAGTCTGTAGGAAAGGTTGACGAGGCTTATCAGGCTGTGGCTGATGTGGCGGCAGAGGGCGGCACGATCCTGTTTGTAGGGACGAAAAAGCAGGCACAGGACGCAATCAGGACAGAGGCTGAACGCTGCGGCATGTATTATGTGAACGAGAGATGGCTGGGCGGTATGCTGACAAACTTTAAGACGATCAAGAGCAGAATCGCCCGTCTTAAGGATATTGAAAGAATGTCAGAGGACGGAACATTCGATGTTCTTCCGAAAAAAGAAGTTATCCAGCTTAAGAAAGAGTGGGAAAAGCTTGAGAAGAACCTTGGCGGAATCAAAGACATGAAGAAGATTCCGGACGCTATCTTTGTAGTTGATCCTAAGAAGGAGAGAATCTGTGTGCAGGAGGCACATTCTCTTGGAATTACTCTTATCGGTATCGCTGATACCAACTGTGACCCGGAGGAGCTTGACTATGTGATTCCGGGCAACGATGACGCAATCCGTGCAGTTAAGCTTATCGTTTCTAAGATGGCTGATGCAGTCGTAGAGGCTAATCAGGGAATGACAGGTGACGACGAGGCGTATTATGAGGAGGCAGCAGAGGAAACAGAGGCTGCAGAAGAGTAAGAAGCGATTTTAGGAGGAAAGAAAGATGGCAATTACAGCTAGTATGGTAAAAGAGTTAAGAGAGATGACAGGCGCAGGCATGATGGATTGTAAGAAGGCTCTTAACGAGACAAACGGCAATATGGACGAGGCCGTAGAGTTTTTAAGAAAGAATGGCGAGGCGAAGGCAGTTAAGAAAGCCGGAAGAATCGCAGCAGAAGGCATCGTTATGGCTGATGTTGTTGATGACAAGAAGGCGGCAATCGTAGAAGTTAACTCAGAGACAGATTTCGTGGCGAAGAACGATGAGTTCAAAGAGTTTGTTGCAAATGTTGTAAAACAGGCTCTTGAGACATCTTCCGCAGACATGGATGCATTCCTTTCAGAGAGCTGGGTTGCAGATTCATCCCAGACAGTGAAGGATGCCCTTGTTGCTAAGATTGCAAGGATTGGCGAGAACTTAAACATCAGAAGATTTGAAAAGTTAGAGTCTGACGGATGTATCGTATCCTATATCCATGGCGGTGGACGTATCGGCGTGCTTGTAGATGCTGATACAGATGTAGTGAATGATGAGGTGAAGAAGTGCCTCAGGAACGTAGCGATGCAGATTGCGGCTATGACGCCGAAGTATGTATCCCGCGACGAAGTATCCCAGGATTACCTTGACAAGGAGAAAGAGATTCTTCTTGCACAGGCAAAGCAGGAGAACCCGAACAAGCCGGACAACATCATCGAGAAGATGATCATCGGACGTCTGAACAAAGAGCTTAAAGAAGTGTGCCTGTTAGATCAGGTATACGTTCAGGACGGCGACCTTACCGTAGGTAAGTATGTGGAGAAGGTTGCGAAGGAGAACGGCGCAAATCTTAGTATTAAGAGATTCATCCGCTTTGAGACAGGCGAGGGTATCGAAAAGAAGAAAGAAGATTTTGCGGCGGAAGTTGCAGCGCAGATGCGTTAGTGAACTTTGCGGCGAATTTTATAATGAAACGAAAAGAATCTATGGGTAAATGCTCATAGGTTCTTTTTTAAACTTTATATATGAAAATATTAGAAGTTGAAGTATAATAAGAGAAAAATAATAATTTCAGAAGGTGGATATGATGAGTTATCTTAGAATGTATAGAGATAAATTTGTAGAATCGAATGATTTGGAATACATTTATATGAATCAATCTTTAAAATTTGTGGATTATATGGAGCAAATTGGATTGGGAGATAAAATAGTAGAAATTGGAAGTCAGCAATTAAAAGATTCGGTTTCATTTTATCATGGAAAAAGTCTCATTCAAACTGTCAATACAATGAATAACCATTTGAATGCAATAAAAAAATTTTTTGTTTATCTTTACAAAGAAGGAATTGCTGATAATATTTTTAATAAAATTGCAGATTATGATGCTTTTAGGGATGAGATTATTACAGAGAACAATTTAAAACCTTCTAGTAATAGAGGATATATTGATGCAGACCAAATAAAAGAATTATTAGATTATTTTAATAGCTATTCTCAAAAGTATAGTAATATGATAATGATTGGGTTCTTTTTTAAGATTACATTATTGGTTCCTGCAAAACGAAAAGTAATCGCTAATTTGAAAGTGAAAGATTTTTCAGATGATTTTGAGCTGCTGTATCATAATGGTATTAAAATCAAATTACCACGGGCACTTAGCCAAGATATAAAAAGAGAGTTAGAAAAGATAAGTAGAGAAATTTGTGAGGAGGATTTATTTTTTGAATTGTTTTGTAGTTGTAAATATTCAGAGAATGTGTTTAATACACCATTTTATTATGCATTGAGAGAAACTGGATATGATGTGCCAGAGGATAAAGATACATTCTCTGTAGAATGCATTAGAAATACTGGGATAGTGAATTTAGCAGTGAATGGTGCGAATCCTTATTTGATTGCACGCTTAACAGGATTAAGTTTGGGAAGTCTGGACGTATTATTGCGTAGATTCGAGATCAATATTGATGAACAAAGTAACATTGGCGAAATGATAAACAGGGAAATTAGTAAATTTCAATTTTATCAGGATATATAATTGAATTTGATATATCGAAGACTTTGGAATGATACTTTAAAAATAGGTGAACTTAGTGATTATGTTAAAGGGGCTGTTGCAAAAGTAGGTGAATAATCTACCGGAGCAACGGCTCCATTTT
>CANAPP010000080.1 GCA_947363565.1 uncultured Lachnospiraceae bacterium
CATCAAGATGCTGTAACATCATGATGCCGTAGAGGCGGCAGTACCACATCTTCGTAGAGCGGTACCTGCCGTCTTCTAATTTATAGTCCTCTTTCTCGCGCTTGTTGGAGCGCTCCACGGAAGTTCTTCTATCATATTCCGTTTCCCACGCTTTAGAGTCCCTTGGCGGTATGTTAAATAACCTTGGATTGTCATCGGTAAAGATGTGTACGGTTCTACCATATTTCGCCGGTGAACAAGGGTGTTCACAGAAGCAGCCACGTTTCCGGTTTGATTTTGGGCAGCGGTATTTTGCCCGGTGTTTGGCAGCTTCATATCCATCTTTATGCATACGTAAGCCCAACTTACAGACAGGGACACCATCGTCATCGATTGTAAAATCGTCCTTATAGGTAAAATGCCCGGTATGTCCGGGATTGAGGTCGATAAACGGTGTGATATGTTCCCGCCTGCAGTATTCATAAACAGGGTAAGCGTCGTGTGCAGAATCCAGAAGGAGCTTTTCAATCTGGAATTCCGGAAGATACGCTTTCATGGTGAAAAAGGAATGCAGGAAGGAAAGCATGTCATGCCGGGAGGCCCGTTCTAAAAGCGGAAACACAGGGAGGTCGCTGAAGGAATCGGAAGCCACATACATGTAGAGGTGGTAGCCGAAGAAATAACATTCCCGGTGGGAGTCCCATCCCCAGTTACAGTCGGGCTGGGAATAATGGCGTTTACAGTCACAAGAAGAACGGCCTTTCTCCTTACAATGGCAAATGCGCTTTTTCCGCTGCTGTGCGGCAGTACGGACAGGGGTGCCGTCACCGGCAAGAGCCAGGTGCCGGGGATTAACCAGCCCCCTGTGGATGGACTGGTCCAGGAACTGCTGCTGATAAAGCCGGAAAATAAGGAAGAAGGGATTTTGCGGTTTTAACTGCCAGCGTTCCAGCAGGGGAAGAAGCTTGGAGGCCATGCTGGAAGAGTCGCAGGGAGTCTTATCGCCTTTCTTTTTGCCTTTGGGAGTTTTCTTTATCTTAGGGAACCGGTCTTTCGGGGAAAGGTTGTTGGAGTCATCCTGCCAGATGCGGGAAAAGAAATCATAAAAAGTACCGACACCAGGGGTATCCCCGAAAGAGAAACCGCTGAGGATGGCATAAAGGGGAGTTTCCTTGAGCATGCGGCACCAAACAGTGATAGAAGACACTTTTAGTTTCAAAGCAAGCAGGTAGGAACGCAGCATACAGGAAGGGAGCCTTGGTTCCGGGCCAAAAACAGAGTAACATTCCTGCATGATAGAATCCGTCTTGGAAAGATCAAGATACCAGAACTGCACGATATAATCCCAAGTGCTTTTGGGAAGCACAAAGGGATCCGGGTAAAATTTATGGAACTGGGATACGAAAGTATCCTGAAAGGCGGCATGGCCGCCAGGGTTACAAGGTAACATCAAAAATCGCCTCCAATCAAAAAAATGTACTTTTTGATCAAGGGCGCGAAGCGCCGCATTTTTTGATTGGTTTGTCAAGTGGTTTTGAGAAAAAAGTGGGTGATTTTTGAAAAATAGGTTCTGAAAGCCCCATGAAATAAGGGCTGAAGATTCCGAGAAGTTATTACTTACGGAAAGGAGGAAAAAAAGAATGGATAATATTATGGAATTCCTTCCGTTTTTGATCCCGTTGGCAATCGCAGAGCTTGCTCTGTTGGGTTACACGATTTTTCACATTCTGACCCATAAGAATTATAAAAGAGGTAATCGCACTTTGTGGCTTGTTGTTGTGATTATTGGCATAGAGTTCATTGGCCCGATCCTATACTTCCTGCTTGGAAAGGAGGATGAATGACATGGATGTACTGGCGATACGAAACCTAAAAAAGAACTTTGGCAGCAAAAAAGTACTTTGCGGGCTTGATCTATCTGTGCCCGAACACAGCATTTTCGGTTTCATCGGTAAAAACGGCGCAGGAAAAACAACGACGATGAAGGCAATCCTTGGACTTCTGAAATCGGACGGCGGCAAAATCTATATTATGGGTGAAAAGGTTCATTTTGGGAAGACCAGTACCAATAGGCACATCGGCTATCTGCCTGATGTGCCGGAATTTTATTCCTATATGACATCGCTTGAATATCTAACTCTCTGCGGAGAGGTCTGCGGGATGGATAAAGCTGGAATTATGACGAGAAGTAAGGAGTTGCTAGAGCTAGTAGGTCTTGGACAGGAAGGCCGCCGTATCAAAGGATTTTCAAGGGGAATGAAGCAGCGCTTGGGAATTGCACAGGCGCTTCTAAACCGTCCAAAACTTTTAATCTGCGATGAGCCGACATCGGCGCTTGATCCGGCAGGGCGCAAGGAAATCTTGGATATACTTCTTGCGGCAAAGGAACAGACTACTGTACTTTTTTCCACGCACATTCTTTCGGATGTGGAGCGTATCTGTACCGAAGCCGCTTTTCTGCACGATGGAAAAATTGCTATGCAAGGATCCATTACAGAACTACGAAACAAGCAGTCATCAGACGGATTCATCATCGAGACAGAACAAAAATGGGCTGCCGATACGCTTATAAAAACATTTGGCGATCTCCAGCGCACGGAACAAAATACGCTTGTTTTTCATGGCGGCGAGGATCGTTTCTTTTCCATTATGCAATATGTCGTTGAAAATCGAATACCTATACAGATAATTGAACGAATAGAGCCAACGCTTGAATCGCTGTTTTTGGAGGTGATTAAATGAAACCTCTGCTTGCTTTTATGAAAAAAGAATATCTGGAAGCTGCACGGACAGGCAAGCTCCTTATCCTAATACTGCTGTTTGTCCTGTTTGGTATTATGAATCCTGCGGTGGCTAAGCTGACGCCGTGGATGATGGAAATGCTTTCCGATACAATTGCAGAAAGCGGATTGATCGTCACAAATATTCAGGTGGACGCAATGTCCTCATGGACACAATTTTTCAAGAACATTCCTATGGCACTAATCGCTTTTGTACTGATTTTTAGCGATCTGTTTACCAAAGAATACAAATCTGGAACATTACTGCTTGTACTGACAAAGGGCTTATCGAGATACGAGGTTGTGTTTGCAAAAACTTTGCTGCTACTGTCGCTTTGGACATTTTGCTATGGGATCTGCTTTGCCATTACCTATGGCTACAATGCCTATTTTTGGGACAATGGCATTGTTAATAACTTATTCTCCTCGGCAGCCATATGGTGGTTGTTCGGCATATGGGTGATATGCCTTATTGTCCTGTTCTCATCGCTTTTGCAGAATAACACAGGGGTTTCCCTGTGTACTGGCGGAACGGTGCTGTTGGCGTATTTGTTGAGTCTAATACCGAAAGTAAAGGTGTATTCACCTACTATATTAATGGATACCAATTCGCTTTTGATCGGGGCAGAAAGTGTGGACGCATATATAAAGGCTGTCATCATTGCTGCTATTTCAGGTGTGATATGTATTGCTGGCAGTGTTCCTGTTATGAATAAGAAACAGCTTTAACCAAGATAGAATTCCTGAATGTCTTCTTCTGTAAGCATAATTTTTTCTATCGATGACAGGTCTCTGCCACAGACTGAGCAGAGGTAATCCTCCTGACGCCAAGTAAGCAGGCAGGAGGACAATTCAGGTGATAACGTATTGTAGGATTCGGGAGAAAGGTTAAGTCCCAGTCCAAGCTGCTTGGAATAAGCTTCCTTCTTTGTCCATATTTCAAAAAAACGCTGACTCTGCTCCTGTTCGGATCCTTGTGTTACGTATTCTGTTTCCTCCTGATGATAAAAACGCCGCATGATTTTAAGGGGAGCGGCACGCAGTCTTTCAATATCAGCGCCGGCAGGGTCTTTGGAAGAGACGCAGCACAATATGGCATTCTGGGTATGTGAGAAATTAAAGTCTGCATCCGGCGCAGAAATACACACAGGCTTCTGTCCGGAATCCGCCTGAAAGGCCAGTCTGGAGGCGGGAATGCCTGTCAGCAGGCTGATTCCCATGCGGGCAGTGAGGGCGGCGTATAAAGACAGTCTTTGGCTGGATACCTGCATGTATTTTCTGACTTTATCCTGCCGTTTTGGGGATATGAATGTCATAAGCTGTTGGTCTGCAGGCTTCCAGCCGGAAGAATCCAATGGCAGATAATAGATTTTCATAACGTTCTCCTTTCCTTCCAATTACATTTACCGCGAAATCGGAATTCATCCATAAAATGAGCTTGTGTAATTCTAGCATAAACTGATAATCCCGTAAAGAGTAAAAGTATAACAGTATAAAGACTGAATAATACTGTAGTAGAGATATCCTTGCTAAACGGAGTAGAGGATGGTAAAATAGAAGGAAATTACAGGGACAGGAGTGATATAGATGGAGAAATTATATGATGTTACCGCAATGGGGGAGCTACTGATTGATTTTACTATGAACGGACAGAGTGAGCAGGGTAACAATCTTTTTGAAGCGTGTCCGGGGGGCGCGCCGTGCAATGTGCTTGCCATGCTGAACAAGCTTGGCAGAAGGACTGCATTTATCGGAAAAGTGGGACAGGATCAGTTCGGCCGTCTCTTGAAAGAGACGATCGAGGAGCTGGGGATTGAGACGAAGGGGCTTATGCTGGATGAGGATATCCGCACTACCCTTGCCTTTGTACATACATTTCCGGACGGGGACCGGGAATTTTCCTTCTACCGGAATCCGGGCGCGGATATGATGCTTTCGGAGGCGGAGGTGGACTATGAATTGATCCGCCAGTCAAAGGTATTTCATTTTGGAACGCTGTCTATGACCGATGAGCCGGTAAGAGCAGCTACAAAGAAGGCCATTGACGCGGCCAAAGAGGCGGGCTGTCTGATTACCTTTGATCCGAACTTAAGAGAGCCTTTGTGGAAATCCTTAGACGACGCCAAGGAAGCTATGGAATATGGATTCCAGCATTGCGATATGCTTAAGATTTCTGATAATGAGATTCAATTTATTTCCGGCAGAGAGGATTATGACGAGGGTATCCGCTATCTTCAGGAGAAGTATCATATTCCGGTTATTTTCCTTACCATGGGGAAAGAGGGAAGCCGTGCTTATTACAAGGACGTCCGGGTAGAGAAGGCAGGCTTTACCGTGAAGGCTGTTGAGACGACGGGAGCCGGGGATACCTTTTGCGGCTGCGCAATTAACGGACTGTTGAAATATGGCCTGGAGGGGCTGACAGAGGAGACCCTTGGAGAGATCCTGACCTATGCAAATGCAGGCGCGGCTCTGATTACCTTGAAGAAGGGCGCGATCCGGTCCATGCCGGAGCCTTCTCAGATTGAAGAGATGGTAAAGTAACGGGTCTGTACGCCGCAGGCAGTGAAAGATAAACAGGTATGAAATGCAGCGGCATTATGCTGGCGGTATGCCTGTGAGTGAGAAATATCCGGGGAGGACGGCAGTATGAGAATAGGCATGGGATATGATGTGCATAGACTGACGGAAGGCAGGGAACTGATTCTGGGAGGAGTAAAGATACCCTATGAAAAGGGGCTTCTGGGACATTCGGATGCGGATGTGCTGATCCACGCGGTGATGGATGCGCTTCTCGGCGCGGCGGCGCTTGGAGATATCGGGAAGCATTTTCCGGACACAGACCCGGCATATAAGGGAATTTCCAGCGTGAAGCTTCTAAGGTATGTGGGAGAGCTTCTGGAGAATGAGCTGTATATCATCGGTAATATTGACGCCACGATCATTGCACAGCGTCCGAAGATGGCTCCCTATATAGAGCAGATGCGGGCGAATATTGCGGAGGCGCTTCATATTGAACTTAATCAGATCAATATCAAGGCTACCACAGAGGAAGGGCTTGGATTTACCGGAGCAGGAGAGGGAATTTCAGCTCAGGCGGCCGCCTGCCTGGAGCTGGCCGTAAATTACAGCTATACAGCGGGAAGCTCGGAGGACAGAGACTGCGGATCCTGCGCCGGCTGCCCGCGCAGGATGGAGTAAATATAGTTGTAAATGCTAATTAGGCACAATCTGTGCCGGGAACAGGGGGCAGACAGATGAAGATTCGGAAGCTGGACATAGCAGAACACAGGAAAACCAGACCCCTTTATGAAGAGGTATTTAACGAGGACAGTCAGGGGTTTGTGGATTATTATTACACGGAGAAGGCCAGGGACAATCAAATATATGTGATAGAAGAGGATGAAGACATTCAGGCAATGCTCCATCTGAATCCCTATGAACTGATGGTAAACGGCAGCAAAAAGGATGCGGATTACATCGTTGCGGCAGCCACCAGAGAGTCATACCGGAGACGGGGCTATATGGGAGAGCTGCTGGGTAAGGCTCTCCGGGATATGTATGTGGCGGACAGAAGCTTTACCTTCCTGATGCCGGCGGCGGAGGCCATTTATACGCCCTATGATTTCAGGACGGTTTATGAGCAGAAGAGGAAGAGCTGTCCTAAAGGGACGGCGGGAGATCTGGAACTGGAAGACGGAAGGGTCTGTCAGGTTTCGCCGGTAACAGAATCGGATATGGAAGAGCTTGCGGAGGCCGCGAATCAGGAGCTTTCTGCTCTTTATCAGGTTTACGCATACCGGAGCGGGGATTATTACAGGAGGCTTCAGAAGGAATATGAAGCCGACGGAGCCAAGCTGATGGTGTACCGCAGCAAAGATGCCATCGTAGACTGCAGGCCGTATATCCCGGATGAACAGCCGGGCGGGGAGGCGCCTAAGATTATGGTGCGTATCGTTGATGTGAGGCGGATTTTGATGTCAGTCCGTTTGAAGACCCTTGCTGCCGTGTGTTTCCGGATCACCGATCCGGTCATTGAAGAAAATAACCGCTGTGTGGTAATCACAGGCACGGAGTTTTCCGGCGTTATGCTGATGGACAGCAAGCCGGAGAACAGCGAAGGCACGGTGACGATATCTGCACTGGCTGAGTTCATTTTTGGGGCAAAGACTGTGGATGAAATCTGCATGGAGGACGGGGTAGAGATGACTGACCGCATGAGGGCAGAGCTGGAGAAGATCGTCCCATTGTCACGGATATATTTGAATGAAGTGGTTTAGTGTTGTCATACTAGCCGATAGACGGCTGGCATGAAATAGCTAAATATTAGAATAGCCGTTCGGTTTTATCGGGACCGGGGCGGCTATTTTTGCGTCTTATAAATTATCGTTACACCCTATGGAGCATCCTTTAGAAATTCTTTTGTTTTTCTTGACGGTAGTTTTAAGATTCCCGCGTTATCCTATGAACAGAATCCATGATAAAGGAGGGACATTTGTTGTATACTTATACTATTGCAAGAGCGCCGGAAGGGGAGTATAGTTTTTATGATACAGGAAACTCTGGTCTGCCGGAGCGGCCGGTTGTAAGCATAAAAAGAACGTCTGAGGAACACGGAGGAGGAAGCGTTTACAATGGATGGAAAATATAATCACGTTTTAATCGTGGAGGATGATAAGGAAATCAGGAAGGGAGTGGAAATCTATCTGCAGAGTCAGGGATATCAGGTATTTCAGGCGGCAGACGGCATAGAAGGGCTGGAAATTATTGAGCGGGAGGAGATTCATCTGGCGATCGTGGATGTGATGATGCCGCGCATGGACGGTATTACCATGACCAGAAAGCTCAGGGAGAAGCATGACTTTCCGATTATATTTCTGTCAGCGAAGTCGGAGGAGGTAGATAAGATCCTGGGACTGAATATGGGGGCGGATGATTATGTGACAAAGCCGTTTACCCCGATGGAACTGCTGGCAAGAGTAAATTCCCAGCTTAGAAGATACGGCAGATTTATGGAGCGTCTGGGAAAGCAGGAGAAGCAGGAACAGGAACATATTCATGTGGTAGGCGGATTGGAGATCAATGAAGAGACGGTAGAGGTATTCGTGGACGGGGAGCCGGTGAAGCTTACGCCCATAGAATATAAGATTCTTCTGCTGCTAATGAAAAATCCAGGAAGGGTATTTTCAGCAGAAGAGATTTATGAGCGGGTATGGAATGAACGGGCGATCAATACAGATACGATCATGGTGCATGTCCGAAATATCCGTGAGAAGATTGAGATTAACCCGAAGGAACCAAAATATTTGAAGGTGGTGTGGGGAGTTGGATACAAAATTGAAAAACAGGCGTAAATTATTTGTGATATTACTTATGGGATACATGGCGTTTGTTACAGCCCTTCTTATAAACGGCTTTTATCCCTCGACGGAAGCGGCGGCTCAAGGAATTTTGGCGGCGCTTGCAGCAACGGCGGCATCGGCATGGATCTTTCCGCTGTTTAAGTCTTTTGGAACCGGAAACGAGAATATATTTAAGGCGCCCTTTGAGGCGGCGGCAGGAATCGGCTGGGTTGTATTGTTGTTTAGTCAATTTGGAGATCTGCCCTGGCTGCTGCATGCATACTATACAGACGGGATCAGCACATGTATTTTATTTGGCTGCATGGCGGTCAGCTACTGGGTATCTGGATGCCTCCGCCAGGCATATGTGATGGGATTGGGGGCTTATATGAGAGAGCGGTCCCTTCTCGTCAGATATGGCCGTAATATCCTTGGCGCCTGTAAATCAGGCGCCGTAAAGGCGAGAGGCGGGATTGCAAGGCTTTATCATTCTTTTGAGGAAATTGATTTCAACGAAAGGAATAATAGGATCATCCTGAAAATTGTGGCAGTAAACTTCATGATATTAGCAGTGGTGTGTGCCCTGTGGTTTTTTGGTATTTTTGCGCTGCTTGTATATTCGGTTATCCTGTTCTGTATTTTGCGGAAATATTTTGATGATCTGCGCGGAAAATACGCCAGGCTTTTAGATTTCACGAACCAGATGGCAGAGGGAGATCTGGATATAGAGATTACGGAGGATCTTGGGATTTTTAATCCATTTAAGGAAGAAATCCGTAAGATTCAGGACGGCTACCAGAAAGCGGTGGAAAAGGAAGTGCAGAGCCAGCGGATGCGGACAGAGCTTGTGACCAATGTATCTCATGATCTGAAGACACCTTTGACAGCAATCATAACCTATGTAAATCTTCTCAAGGAGGAGAAGGATGAGGAGAAGAGGAAAGAATATGTGGAGATACTGGACAGGAAATCCCTCCGGCTCAAGGTTCTGATCGAGGATTTGTTTGAAATCAGCAGGGCAAGCAGCCAGAACGTCACTCTTCATATTATAGATGTGGATGTGGCAAATTTGTTTAAGCAGGTGAAGCTGGAGCTGGAGAAGAAATTTGAAGAGGCAGGGCTTCTCTTTCGGTGCAGCTATCCGGAAGAAAAGCTGATCTGCGGGCTGGACAGCCAGAAGACATACCGGATATTTGAAAATCTTTTGATCAATGTGTCCAAATATGCTCTTACAGGTACCAGAGTGTATGTGAAAATCTACGCAGAGGAACAGAATGCGGTGATCCAGGTCATGAATGTATCGGCAGAGGAAATCACCGTCAAGGCCTCTGACCTTACGGAGCGGTTTGTCCGGGGCGATGCATCCAGAAATACAGAAGGGTCCGGGCTCGGACTGGCAATTGCAAAGAGCTTTACAGAGCTTCAGAAGGGAACCTTTGAAATTCAGGTAGAAGGAGATTTATTTAAGGCAGAGGTGCGGTTTAAGCGGAAGGCGCAATCATCGGATGCAGAAGGGAATATGACTGCTTATGTAGAATGCAGTAACTAAAAATCCTGAACGTGTAAGGTGCAGGTCTTGACTGCTTAATAAGACCTGTACCTTGTGGCTTTTGTTTAAAATATAATCTGTTGAAAAATATTGAAAATACGGAACTTGTCAGCTATATAGATGAATGCTGATAAGGATTAATCCTGTAGACTGGATTCGATATCCTTGATTTTCTGAAGATAACGCTGTTCTAACCGGCTGTATTCCTTATTCTGCAATAACTGCAGCTGTTTCCTGATTTCGGTAAGTTCTCTGCGGAGTTCATATTTGAATTGGATATCTGTCGGCATCTCTATCATCCTTTCCTTCACCGCCTTTCTGAGTATGTATTATAGTATGCTGGACGGGATAAAGAAAATGTAAAATATTACTATAAAGATTCTTCGAGAGTTACATAAATAATACTATGCACAAGAATTAGTATTAACATAAATTATAGAAATGCAATGAAAAACAAGAATCAAACTGACATAAATGATTAAAAAATCAGTTGACAAATCCGGGGAATTCGCATAATATAATTCTAGGCAAAAAGACTTGGAACGAAGAGAGTAGGAGATAAAGAACTGTCAGAGAGAGACTGTCATTGGCTGGAAGCAGTCTTCAGAGGCGTATTTCTGAAGTGCATTCGGGAGTCGACCCGGTGAAAACATATGTGTCTATGTGATGGATGATTACAGTGATTAGCCGGGTACGGAGGGCGCACGTTATGCGCATAGAGTGGAGGAGCTTCTACAAGGATCACGAATAGGAGAAGCCCTCTATGAGAGTGGAACCGCGGAGTGATGCTTCGTCTCTTGTATAGAGACGGAGTTTTTTGTTTCATGGGGGAGTGTTTTCCAAGGAATGAAGGTTTCAATTTTTGATGTTATTCAAGGATTTTTGCGGTATAGTAGAAAAGGTATCAGATAGGAGAGATATTTATGGGATTTATGTCCTATATTAAGGAAGAGATCCGTGTGATCAGGGAACGGGATCCGGCGATCAAGTCGAATATGGAAGTATTCTTATATCCCAGCTTCAAGGTGATCTTAAGCTACCGGCTGGCGCACAAGCTGTTTTTGAAGAAGCATTACTTTATGGCGAGATGGATTTCCCAGCGTGCGGCCAGAAAGACGGGAATTGAGATCCATCCGGGGGCAACCATAGGAAAGCGGCTCTTTATCGACCATGGCAGCGGCGTGATCATCGGCGAGACGGCGGAGCTTGGGGATAATGTTACCCTTTATCAGGGCGTGACCCTTGGGGGAACCGGCAAGGAGCAGGGGAAGCGGCATCCGACGCTAAGGGACAATGTGATGGTAAGCGCGGGAGCGAAGGTACTGGGCTCCTTTACCATTGGTGAGAATTCCAAGATCGGAGCAGGCTCCGTGGTGCTGAACGAGGTGCCGCCCAATTGTACGGTGGTAGGCGTTCCGGGGCGTATCGTGAAGATGGGGAATTTGAAGATTCCGCGCTCAGATATGGATCAGGTGAATCTTCCAGATCCGGTTACAAGCGATATTACCCAGCTGCAGAGAGACAATGTCCGAATGAAGGAGAGGATCAGTCAGCTAGAGAGTAAATTAAAGTCTTTGGCACAGACAAAGGAGACGAAGAAGGAGAGAAAAGATGAAGCTGTATAATACGATGTCTAAGAGAAAAGAAGAATTTGTTCCGGTGGAGGAAGGAAAGGTTAAGATGTATGTCTGCGGACCTACGGTTTACAATTTTATCCATATTGGAAATGCACGACCGATGATCGTATTTGACACGGTGCGCAGATATTTTGAATACAAGGGCTACGATGTAAATTACGTGTCCAATTTTACAGATGTGGATGATAAGATTATTAAGAAGGCAAATGAAGAGGGCGTGTCTGCCAATGAGATTTCTGCAAGATATATTGCAGAATGTAAGAAGGATATGGAAGGAATGAATATCAAGCCTGCCACGACCCATCCGCTTGCGACTCAGGAGATTGACGGGATGCTTGATATGATCGGCACGCTGATCGAGAAGGGATTTGCATACGAGAAGAATGGAACGGTGTATTTCAGGACCAGGCAGTTTGAAGATTACGGGAAGCTGTCTCATAAGAATCTGGATGATCTGCGTTCCGGTAACCGTTCGCTTCTGGTCAGCGGCGAGGATGAGAAGGAGGATCCGCTGGATTTTGTGCTGTGGAAGCCTAAGAAAGAAGGGGAGCCTGCATGGGAGTCTCCGTGGAGCGAGGGACGTCCGGGCTGGCATATTGAGTGCTCGGTGATGTCGAAGAAATATCTGGGAGAGCAGATTGATATCCATGCGGGAGGAGAGGATCTTGTATTTCCCCATCATGAGAATGAGATAGCCCAGAGCGAGGCGGCAAACGGAAAGGAATTTTCCAAATACTGGATGCACAATGCGTTTTTAAATATTGATAACCACAAGATGAGTAAGTCTCTCGGTAATTTCCGCACAGTCCGGGAGATTAGTGAGCAGTATGACCTGCAGGTGCTTCGGTTT
>CANAPP010000081.1 GCA_947363565.1 uncultured Lachnospiraceae bacterium
TTTCTTTCTATTTTTTCAAAAAAACACTTGACTTTTTATTAGCAGGCTCTCTTTTTCATAAACACGCGGATCCTTTTCTCCCGCCCTTCGATCTTCTCGCAGGCCTCGATGGCATTGTCCAGAAGATTTCCAAAGACAACGCTAATCTCGCTGTCCGAAAATCCCCACAAAGGAATGATCTCTGAATCGATGTCAAAGATGATCCCCTTCGACTCCGCCCTGCCCTTTTTCTGGTTCAGGATAAAATCGAGAAAACCGTTGCCTGTCCATACCTTGCGGGGCACATACCGGTACTCATCCTCGATCTCATCAAGATACCTCCCGATGCTTTCTATGTTCCCTTCTTTGACATACTCCCGCAGGATGAGCAGATGATGCTTGATATCGTGCACCAGGTGCCGGTTTAATTCGGCGCTCTGCCTTAAAAGCCGGTAATTCTGCTCTGTCATCCGGTCATGCAGCGCCAGGAAATCATTTTCCTTCTGTATCATCCGGTTCTTTACGATAAGCAGCACTGCCGCAAGAGACACGATGCCAAGCGCTGCTCCGTACATGATCTCTACCATCCCTCTTCTCCCCAAAATCGGTTAAGCTTTTCCTTCACTCCTGCCATGCGCGCCCGGCTTATGGCGACGGTATCCTGATTGCTTAAGTGCAGCGCGCAGTCTGTAAGCCTTACCACATGCCGGAGATTGACCGCACAGCCCCGCTCCACGATCAGAAACGCTCCGCCGCCCAGCTTTTTTACCGCGCCCTCCAGGCTCTCCCTCTCCGTACAGCATTCATTTTCCAGGATATACGTGACATACTTTGCGTTCTTTTCCTTTTTTATCCAGATGATCTCGTCACAGAGCACTTTCTTCTTATTGCTCTTCGTGCCGATCACGCAGTAATCCCTCTGCTCCCTTTCAAGCATGTCCATAAGCTTTTTGAGGATTCCTGGCAGACGCTCGGAGATCTCTGACTTTAAGACATACTGGAACGCATCCATCCGGTAGCCTTCGATGGCAAATTCCATGTGAGCCGTCACGAAGACGATAAATACCCTCGGGTTTATCTCCTTCGCCCGCCTCGCCGCCTCAAGCCCGTTCATCCCCGGCATGTCGATGTCCGAAATGAGGACGTGACACCTTCTTTTCTTTATCTCCTCCAAAAAATCCTCCGGACGCTCATACCCGGCAAAGGACACCCCATTTCTGCCCTCTGCCGTCTTGCTGACACACTTTTGTATCATCTGGAGCGCCGTCCTGTCGTCATCTATCATCGATATATTAATCAAACTTTTTCCTCCATAAAAGCTCAAATTCCTTTACGGTAAAAATTGTACTCTTTTTTCCCGGAGAAGTCTACTGCCTGACCATGAATGATACCAGAACTGACCTTAACCGGTTATCGCCGCCCTTTATCTTCCCTGCCACTCCATGATCTTTCCGCAGGCAATCTTCTCCCCCGAATCCCCGGAGGGCTGGGTACGGAAATCATCCGGCTTTTCGTGGATCACCACTGTCTTTCCGATCACATCCTCCGGGTAAAACCGGTCGGTGTAGACGGCCATCCACGCCGTCCCTTTATTGCCCAGAAGCAGCGGAAGGTCGCCGGCGTGCTGAGGATGAGACTGGTTCCCGGGATTGTAGTGCTGGCCGGTGTCAGCAAACGGATCCTCCGCATTTCCCGTGCAGGAGGCGCCACCGTGGATATGGAATCCGAAAAAGCCCTCATTCGCCTCCCCGGGAAGCCCGCTCACCTGCGCAACTACGATCGTCCCTCCGTATGTATCGTAAAAATCCACTCTTCCGTTTACCGTCCCGTTCTCTTTCCTTCCCTTTATCCTCGCCGTCGCCGCCGGATTCTTCCTGCCGGCTCCAAATGTATCTGCCATATCCTCCACACTCCTTTATCATTTCCATATGACCAACGGATCCTAGCCGCTAATGTAGTGTATGCTCCCCTCCCCCGCTTCGTGACCGCTGTCTGAACATATTCTTGAACTTTTGAGCTGCAGCACACAAAAATCAGCCAGGGCATTGCCCCGCCTTCTCTCCTGTGCTATCATAGGATTAACGATAACATCCAGAAGAGGACCGAATGCTTATGGACATCTACACAAAGAAAACAATCTGCCCCTACGACTGCCCCGCTTCCTGCGGGCTCACCGTCCAGACCGACGGCAGGAGAATCCAAAAAACCGGGGGCGATAAGGCGCACCCCGTCTCCCGGGGCCTGTTGTGCGGCAAGATGCGCCGCTACGCGGACGAGATCAATTCCAAAGACCGCATCTTAACCCCCTTAAAGCGCTCCGGCGGAAAAGGAAGCGGTTCATTTATCCCCATATCCTGGGAGGAGGCGGTTACGGAGATCACCTCCCGCTGGAAGGGGCTGATAAAAAACGAAGGCCCTTCCTCCATCGCCTACTGCTACTACTCCGGCGTGATGAGCATCATCCAGCGACACTGCGTGCAGGCGCTTTTCGCCCGGATGGGCGCCTGCGAGCTTGTAAAGACACTGTGCGCCTCCGCCAAAGGCGACGGCTATGCTTCTGTCGTGGGCGATACGGGCTGCCTGGATCCGCGGGAACTGAAAAACAGCGACCTGTACCTGGTGTGGGGGAGCAATGTCTCAGCCACCAGATTCCCCACATTGGCGGACTTTACGCAGGCGAGAAAAGAGGGAAAGAGAGTCATCCTCATCGAAGTCTACGCTGAGCCGATGGCACCCTACTGTGATGAAGCCATCCTCATACGCCCGGGAACCGACGGCGCCCTGGCACTTGCCATGATGCATGTATTAGCGGCAAATGACCTGGCGGACGAGCCGTTTCTGGCAGAGTACGGATTGGGCTACGCCCGGTTCAAAGAAACCCTCGGCGCCTATACTCCCCAGTGGGCCGCAGAAATCACCGGGATTCCGGCTCAGGCCATCACTGACCTCGCCCTTTGCTACGGCAAAGCCTCAGCGCCTTCCATCCTCCTGGGAAGCGGCTGCTCCCGCTACGGCAACGGATCCATGACCGTACGGCTGATCACCATTCTTTCTCTGTTCACCGGTGCATGGAAGCGTCCGGGCGGCGGCCTGTGCGGCTGTACGCCCTCCGGCGGTTCGTATTTTGACGTAAATACAGTTAAGCGCCCTGACCTTAGAAGCCGAAGACCTGAAAGAACTATCAACATCAACCAGCTTTCCCACGCCCTCACCGGCACAGACGGACATCCGCCCCTTAAGAGCCTCTATGTGGCGGGAAGCAACCCGGCCAACTCCGTCAGTGATCAAAAGGGCATACTTGAAGGGCTGAAAAGAGAAGATCTGTTTACCGTCGTCCATGAGCGGTTCATGACGGACACCGCCAGGTACGCGGACATCATCCTCCCTGCCGCTTTTTCCGCCGAACAGTCCGACGTTTACGAAGCTTACGGCTACTGCACCATGGCAGCAGCCAAAAAGATCGTCGAACCGGCCGGGGAAGCAAAAAGCAACTGGGACACCACCGCCCTTCTGGCAAAAGCCATGGGCTATACCGATGATCATTTCCGGCAGACCGAGGAAGAGCTGTACGAAAAACTGATCCTGACGCCCACGCCCCTTTCTGCCTTCCTCACCGAAGAAGAGCGGAAGACTTTGCTGCAGGGCGGCGTTTTGTCCATGCCCTTTGCCCGGCACACGGATTTTCAGACGCCGGATAAGCGGTTTTATATCGTAAATCCCCGGCTGCCCGAACCGATGCCCCATTACACGGCATGCCACGGCGGCAGTGAGGAGTTGAGCCTGATCTCCGTCCCCAGCAGACATACCCTGAATTCTATCTTCCAGGCCGAAAAAGAGCAGGCCAGAAAGCGGGGATCCATGACCCTCGTGATGAATACAACGGACGCTGCGGCGCGGGGAATCAAAGACGGCGATCCAATACTTTGCAAAAACGACCTGGCAGAGGTAGAATTCACCGCCCAAACGACAGACCTGATCGCCGGCGGAGCTGTCGCCGCGGTGGGCGTATACCGCCTGGATCAAAGCCCCGGCGGACTTACCTGCAACGCCCTTCACCATCCCCGCCTGTCCGACGGCGGTAATGCTACGACCATGAATGATAATAAAGTACAATGTGTGCTTAAAAAAATAACGGGATGACCTCCCGTTATTTTTATACACTATCACCTTTCATCGCCCGAAGCTCCTTCACCGCAAACCCGACAGCCACCGCCGCTGCCGCCCCGTCCGCGATCGGCCCTGCGTACATCACTCCGTCGATTCCCATAAATACCGGGAAGATCAGGATGAGCGGAAGCAAAAAAATCACCTGTCTCGTCAGCGACACCACGATGCCAAGCTTCGCCTTCCCGATCGACGTAAAAAAGCCGGAGCACATAGGCTGTATCCCATTGATAAATGTCATCAGCATAAAAATCTTAAAATACCGTTCCGCAAAATGAAAATATTCCTCAGTCCCCGTCCCGAAGATACTGACGATCTGTCTCGGAAATAGCTGGAAGCACAGGAAAAATACTATCCCCACTGTCAGGGATATCTGGAACGCTTTCCGGAACGCCTCCCGCACTCTTCCGTAATTTTTCGCCCCGTAGTTAAAGCCCCACAGCGGCTGGCACCCTTGTGAAGTCCCGATACAGATGGACATAAAGACCATATTCACCTTGGAGATAACGCCCACACAGGCCAACGGGATATCTGTCCCATATATCGACGATGCCCCGTAATGCCTGAGCGTATTGTTCATCGTAATCTGGACCGCCGCCATGGCAATCTGGTTAACGCAGGCCGCCATCCCAAGGGACACGATCGCCTTAAGGAACTTTGGCCGGGGTCTCAGCATCTTAAGCTCCAGCTCAAGATGCCGGAATCTGGAAAAATAGACGATCACCAGAATGCCGGAGATCACCTGCCCGATCACCGTCGCCCATGCAGCTCCCCTGATCCCCCAGTGAAACACAAAGATAAATGTCGGATCCAGAATGGTATTGATCACCGCTCCGGTGAGCATACACGTCATGGAATATGTAGGGCTCCTGTCCGCCCGGATCAGATGATTCCCCCCGGTCGTCAGGACCAAAAACGGAATCCCGAACGCAGTGATCCCCAGGTAATCCCGGGCATAAGGCAGGATGTCCGGCGTTACCCCAAAAAGCTGCAAAAGAGGATCCAGAAACAAAAGCACAACCAGCGCAATGACGCAGCCGCAGATTGCCAGCATGGAAAGCCCTGTTCCCACGATCCTGTTGGCCCGCTCCTGATTCCCGGCACCCGACTCCAGATTAAAGTTGGACGCGCTGCCGATCCCCAGCAGCAGCGCCGTCGCGGTACAGATGATCGATACCGGAAACGCTACATTGGTCGCCGCATTTCCCAACATCCCCACACCCTGGCCGATAAAAATCTGGTCGACAATATTATAGAGCGAACTCACCAGCATACTGATGATCGCCGGTATGGCGAATCTGGCGATAAGCCTCCCTACCTTTTCATCAGCCAACGGATTTTTCATCACCCCGGCATTCCCGCTTTCTTTTACCTTTTTTCTGACCTGTCCCATCATCCTGACCCACCCTGTCTTTCGTTATCCGATACCGTCCGGCAGCCGCTTTTCCTGCTTTTTTGTCTGCCGGTATTCCCTTTGCCACGCCGCTATATGTTTCCGATACATAATAAAAATACTTAGACAAACACCTCTGCATTCATCTAAGTATCTTCCTCTCCGAGAGCGACAGACGGGGTTCGAACCCGCGACCCCGACCTTGGCAAGGTCGTACTCTACCAACTGAGCCACTGTCGCATTTCTTAATGTTTGTTCCTCAGAACAATAACTACTATACTACACGTTTTCTGTTTTGTCAACATTTAATTTAATTTTTTTTACAAATTGAAAAGTCAAGCATTAAATGCAAAAAATTATTTGCGAAACATCACTTCATCATTTTGCACAGTTTCCTTTGTTCTTTCTTGGTAATTTTGCACAGATGTATCCTCCAGTCGTTTTTCTGCTCCCTATTCTATGCCTATGCTGCCAGTTTGTCCAGTTCCTCTTGGAACATCTCAGCCGCTGTTCTCCATCCAAACATTTCCCTTGGATAGTTATTAATCCAGTCCTCTACTACTTGTATTTCCTCTATGCTCTTATCATCAAAGTTTACCCCTTTTGGTATTTTTCTGCGTACCAGTCGGTTCTGGTTCTCATTGCTCCCTCTTTCATAGCTGCTATACGGATGGCAGTAGTATACCTTTGTTCTGTTGCCGTCCATGAGGATTGATTTCTCTATGCCTTTGCAGTCAGAAAATTCTGTACCATTGTCCACCGTGATGGTTTTAAATACTTCGGGGAAAAGGTCGCCCCATTTCTTTTCGATGCAGTCCAGTGCTCTCACAACTGCCTGCATAGTATGTTCAAACAAAAGCACCACGATCTCATCTCTGGTCTTTCGCTCTGTCAGCACCAAGAGGCTGTGTTTACTCTCCCCTTTTTTGCCGACTACTGTATCCATCTCCCAGTGACCGAATTCCTCCCTGCTGTCTATGTCATCTGGCCGCTTCTCTATGCTGTCGCCTGCGGCTGCCCTTGATTGTGTTCTGACTTTCTTATTCTTCTTTTTCCGAACTCCCTTGACTGGGAGGTCTTTATTGGTGAGCGTGAGGAATATTCCTTTGTCTATGTAACTGTAAAGAGTGGGTTTACTGATGGTCGTTTCAAATTCCAGACCCTTTGCCTTGATTTCTCCAAGGACTGCTCCGGGCGAGTATCCGTCCTTTGCTATCTTATTTTCTATATACTCTGCCAGTTCATGGTCATTGCCTATCTTGAGGTCTGGCCCTTTGTCACGCAGATTCTGTTGGTACTTTTCCTCTGCGATGTCTGGGGAGTACCGCTCCTCCTCTGTTAGATCTGAATTGGTATGAATATACCTGCCCCTTTGTAGTTCCCGGTAGATGGTGCTCTGGTGTACTCCTATCTGATCCGCTATTTCCTTTTTTCCATGTCCTGCCTTATCCAATGCTTCTATCTTTAGCCTGTCGGCTCTGGTTAACTGTTTGAATTTTCTAGCCATAGCTGCTACCTCCTCTGTCGTTTTTACTTATCTATTATCGGTGGAAAAGTTATAAATTTCAATAACAAGATAGTTATAAAATGCTATAAGATACCACCAAAAAGGAGGTTATATTTTTGTTGAATTTACGGTTATAAATGACTTGAATTAGTGCGAATTCCAAGGTAATATACCAACAACCTAAAGGAAAGGAGGACAAGCCGATGGACGATTTGGAACGCAAAATTAAAAAGCTGTGCAAAGTGGTTCGAGCACTCACACAGCTTGCCTTGGAAATCGGGACGCTGATTGCGGTGGTACGCTTCATCATCTTCTGATTCCCGGCACTGAGGGGAGGGTTCATTCCCCTCTCCCAGTGCCACAATTCTACCACACGAATGGAGGTTGTGTCAATGAAACGGTTGGCAGTTTCTATCCTAGAACTGGCTTTCAGAGTTGCGGAGTTGCTTGTAGTGGTGTTTGGTCTGCTGCTCCTGCTTCTCAGATAGCAAGTTCCACCGGGGCGGCAATCCGCTCCGGCTCTAACCCACCGATGCCCGGTCCCAAGTCCGGGAGGCGGAAGCGTGAGGGGAGCAAAGGACAATGCCATGTCTGAGTGATGTCTGACAAGTTTGACTGGTTTTTAATGTGAAAGCCTTAAAGGTAGGAGGAGTTGTTGGCTCTGCCGACTGCCTATCGCAACTCGTTGACCCTTGTTTCCTGCTCCGGCAGAGAAAGGTTTGGTGATGTGTAGCCGAGCACGAGGTTTGTTCCTGCTGAACCGTATCAGAGGACGTTCTCTCCATCTCCGATATTGATGGGCGACATGGCACATTGTTCCTTTATAAAAATTCATCCTGCAGGAGGTGTTGTTATTGAATAAACAAATGCTTGAACCTATCATGCGTGCTCACGGGGATAAAAATAAAGATTTGGCTGCGGCTATTGGTATGTCCGTACCGAATTTCTCCACCATCTGGAATGGTCGTGGTGAGTTCGCTCTGAAGTATATCCGGCTCATTTCTCTGAGGTATTCCCTTACCCCGGAACAGGTCTATAAAATCTTTATCTTTCCGCAGGGGTAGTCTGCCCCTGCTTTCTTTCTGGCTTTCAGATTTGCCCCATTTTGGCACTAAAAAAGACCCGATGGGTATTTCTCCCACCGGGTTGCTTTTCGTCTGCCTGTGGCTCTCCTGCGTTGCCACGGTCTGTGTTCTGCTGTGTGTTCCTTGCGGAGTTCCTGCCGGGTGTTTACCCCCTTTAGAACCCCCTCTGCGGCACATCATACCTCCACTTCTGGAATAAGTCAATCGCCTATTTCAGAAGTTCGTTTACTTTTTTCTGCACCGTTGCGTAGTCATATCCGGCCGCTGTCAGCTTCTTTTTCCTGTCCTGCCCATTGCCCCACTTGCCTGCGATGACTTCCTTTGCCACCTCGGTCACGGACTTGGTTGTCTTGGCCGCTGATCCGCTGAGCATAGCATTGACTTCCTTCTGCACTGTGTTGTAATCATACCCTGCGGCAGTGATCCTTGCTTTGCGGTCCTCTCCGTTGCCCCACTTGCCTGCGATGACTTCCTTTGCAATTTCTGCCACGGATTTCTTCCCGGCCGCAGGCTTGCTTTCCTCTCCGGCTGCATCGTATTTCGGGGCGATGTATCCACGGATATATTTTCCGTTGACCTGCAGTGTCCTCCGCTTTACTGCGTTGGAATAGTTGCCCTCGATCACGGTGATGGTGTTTCCGCTCACGGACTCTACTGTTCCGATATGATCCGGGTTGCCTGTGTTATCCCCTGCACCGCTGTCCTGCCAGTCGTAAAGAATAAAGTCCGCAGGACTCGGTATGTATGCATCATTCTCCACCCAGATTCCCATCTGCTTTGCCAGTGCTATCATCTGGGAACAGGAGCATTCCACCGGAATAATGTCTGTATATCCCAGTTTGATCGCCAATGCCGACACTGTTCCTGCACACCATGCATCGCTGTACTGAAGCTTGTACCCTCTTGGATGCGGCAGGTGGGTGTTGTAGATGTCTATGATTGCCTTGTGGCTTCCATCGGCTTCATTCTTGCCGACCCATGACTGGGCCAGGACTACGACTGCGTTCCTTGTTTTCATTGATGTTCCCTCCTTGTCATATTCGGTCAGACCGTACTGGGTAACCAGCCGGTATGTATTTTCCACATAGGTGCTTGATGTTGCGTACCCATCGTCTTTGATGGTCTGCAGGTACTTCTTTGGGTCTGTGATTCCTTTGAGGTTCTGGTATCTTGCCAGTTGGATAAATTCAAAGTATCCCTTTACCCCATCTTCCATGCTGTCGTATGCACGGAAATTGTCATTGATGGTCGTCAGTGTTCCCGGCTTGTATTCCTCCTGCGTTTTCATATTTACGCTCCTGCCGATCCACCTGCTTCCGCACTTCAATCCGAAGTAGTTATGGTATTCTGCTGCCAGTCTGCTTTCGCCCCATCCGCTCTCCAATATTGCCTGGGCGATGATGGGACTGTGTACTTTGATTCCGTACTGCCCTGCGTACTTCTGGACGCATCCGGCAATGTCCTTTATGAATCTCTGCTGTTTTTCTGTGAGTGCCATGTTGCTTCCTCCCTTCCTGGATACTAAAAAGGCGACCCTGCGGGCCGCCCTCATGTTTTTTATTTTGGCTCTGTGTATGTAAGTGCCCTGTCGCTGTCAGTAATCCCTTTTGTGGTGGGATCTGCAACAATTCCAAGGATAGCAAGCACACCGAACGCTGCGTTGACCACTTCGAGGAGGCTGTTCCCCAGTTCCCCAAAGTCGATTTTAAATCCAAACACTGCGGCTACCGCCTGCAGGAGCAGGAGGACTGCCGGGATGATTGCCATCCAAAATGCCTTGTTTTTAACCCTTACTGTCCAGTTAATCGTCTGCTTCATAGTCGTTACCTTCTTTCTTTTTTAGATGTAATTCCTGGATTTCCTCGTGCATCTTGGTAATCATGCCATTACCGCCCAGGTCATGGTATGCCGAGTACATCTCCATAAAGTTCTCGTAGGCATAAGATGGGATGCTGCCAAGCTTCATGTACTTATCGTGGTATTCGATAAGCTGTACACGAAGGAGGAGCATTGTTCCCTTGCTGTTCGCATCTCTGTCTTTCTTCTGGTTTTTGAGCAGCCACACAATGTACCCCATGAGTGCAGTTAAAATAATCGGGAGAGCGACAGTGTATGTCTGCATAAAAAAATCGCCCATTAATCTTCGTTCCTTTCTAATCCGGCACACCTGCTGCATGGATACTGGTGCATCGGAATGTGGTTGTTCACGCAGTGGAAGCAGGTGCTGCTGTCCATGCATACGGAATCACATTCCTTTGCATATTTATAGCAGTACCTGCTTCCATGCGAATGCGTGCATTGGAAATTATTCTGCAGGGGTTTCCGCTTCCGCTTCCCCTTCCTGCTCCGGCTGCTCTCCTGCTTCATCCGGCATTACCTCCTCTGCTTCCGAAGGGAGTTCCCCCGTATACGGTTCTCCGATGTATCCTTCGTATTCCTCTGGTGTGATTGTTCCATCGTACACCTCCTGCCCTGCCAGTTCCTTGACCTGCTCTTTCTTGTCAGCCCCGATGACTGCCGCATAGGTCTTGCTGCCTGCCTTGATCTGCTTCCAGTAGATTTTTGCGATTGCTGTTACCTTCATGTCTGCATCCTCCTTGTGCTTGAATTATGCCATGGTTTCATAAAGTTCCATGATTGCATCTGAATTGTTGACGGTTTCCTCGTAATTCTCAATGATGGCCGCTTCGAGGACTTCCTGCGTTTCATGCAGCTTTTCGTTCTCCTGCCGGAGTGCCTTGTTTTCCTCTTTCAGTCGGACATACTGCTGCATGAGCATTTTTTCGTGCTTCATTCTGCCTGCACCTCCTATGGTTCTAATGGTTGCCTGAGCCAGTCGTCTATGAATAATTCATTGAAGTACCGGTCCATGCGTTTGATTAACTGTCTGGAGTTTCCACGGAGTGCGTGTGCCCTCCAGGAGATATACTGCATATGGACGTCCTCGAATGAAATCCTGCCCTCCTCTAGCAGACCTTTCATCCTGCGGAGTTTTCTCCGTTGCCTTGTCACTGATTTCCGGTTGATCTTCATGTAAACCTTTCCTGTTTCGATCATCTTGAAGTGGAATCCTAAAAACTTGATACCGTTTCTGATTGGGAATAGCTGCGTTTTCTTCTGGTTCAGTTCCAGTCCGATTTCAGTCAGCTTTTCCCCTATTCTCTGCCTGCAGTATCTGAGGTATTCCTTGTCCGGGTGGATAAGGTAGAAGTCGTCCATATACCTGCCATAATATTTGATATGCAGTTCTTCTTTGATGAAGTGGTCTAATTCGTTCAGTGTGGCAAGTGCCAGTATCTGTGACACCTGGCTTCCTAATCCCAGACCCACATCTCCGAAGATTGCGATTGCCTCCTCGGTGTATTTAATGATCCGCTCATCCTTGAAACGCTTACGCACCTGCTTCATCGCAGCTTCGTGGTTGATGCTGTCGAAGTAGTGCCGGATGTCGAACTGCTCTATGTAACCGTCCAGTCCGTATTCCCGGTAGTATTTCTGCAGGTGTGCTTTCAGCCTGTTCATGGAGAAGTCCACACCCCTCTGGGGCAGGCTTGCACCATTGTCGTAGATGAATGTCGCCATCAGACCGGGGACGAGTGAATTGTCGCAGAGTGAGCGTTGGAACACCTTGTTTCTGAACCGCAGGGACTGTATCTCTCTTTCCTTTGGCTCGTAAACCTTGAAGTGAATAGGCGGCTCGGTGTGGTATGTGCCCGCCTGCA
>CANAPP010000082.1 GCA_947363565.1 uncultured Lachnospiraceae bacterium
TAAAATATTAAATTTTCAAGGTTCGGTAGTTGGGCTTTTGACCCCAGCATCATACTATTATTTTAACAAGACAGGGAACTTGTGTCAATGTCAGAAAACACCGTCTTAACCCTTTCACTCTTCTAAAAACAGAATATGCGCCTCTGCAAACTTAAGATAATCCGGCAGGCCTCTTTTTTCCATCTCTGGCCACTTATCCTTCTGTACAAACCAGCAGATGCACCCGCTCCCCTGCTCCCGCGCCGTATCTTTTTCAGGGAGGAGGTAATACTTCTTTTCAAAAGGGAGTTCCGCCGCGCTTTCTACCTGGACCTTTATGCAGTTTTCCTCCCGCGCTCCCCATACCGGGACAAACTCGTGGGCGCGGTACCCGATATACGCCGCGTTCTCCGGCACCTCCCTGTCCGTATGGAGGATGATCCCGAAATCCTCTGCCTCCAGATGATGCCTGTCAATCCGCCTTACCCGGGAAAAATTCTTGCAGCCCGTAAGGCCTGCCGCCGCCTTCCTCCCCGGATCCGCGAAGATGTCCCTGCATCTGCCGAACCGCGATACGCGCCCCGCCTCCATGACAAGCAGATCTTCGCTGAACCGGTAGATCTCGTCCCGGTTATGGGAAACCATGATGACTGTCCCCCCGTAGTCTTTTAACATAGCTAAAAGCTCCTGCTCAAGCCTGTCTCTGAGAAACGTATCAAGGGCCGAGAACGGCTCATCCAGCAAAAGCACCTCCGGCTCGCAGGCCATGATCCTTGCAAGCGCCGTCCTCTGCTGCTGTCCGCCGGAAAGCTGCGCGGGATACCGCCCTTCAAGCCCGGAAAGCCTGAACTTTTCTATCATATGCCCCACACGCCTTCGCTTTTCCTCCCCCTTCATCCGAAGGCCCGCCCCGATATTCTGCTCCACGGTCATCGTGGGGAACAGGGCATAATTCTGGAACAGGTACCCTGCGTTTCTCTTCTGGGGCCTGATGTCTATCCCCTTTGCAGAATCATAGAGAAGCCTTTCCCCAATCTGTATCCTGCCCGCGTCAGGCGTCTCGATCCCGGCTATGGCCTTTAGCGTCATGCTCTTCCCGCAGCCGGATGCCCCGAGGATGCCGATGCGCCTGGCATCACTCTGAAAGCAAAGCTCAAGGAAAAAGCCTTCCATTTCTTTTTTTATCTCTACATATACTGCCATCCGGTCACCTCTGCCTTTATCATCTTCTGCCGGGCACTCCGGCTATATCGCCATGCCGCCTGATCATCTTGCGCCGTTTTCCCCACTGCTTTCCCCGCTGATTCCTCCGTCTCTCCGCTTCCCCTGCCGCCTCCCCTTACCTGCCGCAAGGTTCATAAGGAAGAGGGCAAAAAAGGCGATCATGAGCACTGCCGCCACCCAGATGCCTGCCGTCACATAATCGCCGTCCTGCATCACCATCGCAATCTTCTGGGAGACCGTCCCGGTCTTTCCCGGGATATTCCCTGCCAGCATAGAAGTGGCACCGTATTCCCCGAGCGCCCTGGCAAAGGTGAGCACCGTCCCCGAGACGATGCCAGGCTTTGCCGAAGGAAGAAGCACCTTAAGAAAGATCTCCCGCTCCGTCATGCCAAGGGTCCTCCCCGCATAGATGAGATTTTTGTCCACCTGCTCAAAGGCGGCGCGGGCATTCCGATACATCAGGGGAAATGCGATGACCGTGGCTGCGATCACACATCCGAGCCACGTCTGCACTACCTTGATGTTCAGTTCCTCATAAAGAAATATCCCGAAGGGCCGCCGCCTGCTGAAGATAAGCAGCAGGAAAAAGCCCGCCACCGTAGGCGGCAGCACCAGCGGCAGGGTAAAAAAGCCGTCTGCCAGCGCCCGCTTTTTCGGCGGCATCCCCGTCACCTTTCCCGCGGCAAGGATTCCCGCGAAAAAGCAGACGACCGTAGCTGCGATCCCGGTCTTCAGCGAGATGAACAGCGGACTTAAGTCCAGATGAATTAATCGATCAGCCAACATCTTCCTTTACTCCATATCTATTTACTCTATATCTATTTACTCTATTTCCGTTTCAAAATAATGGGATGCAAATACTTTCTTCGCTTCATCTGAAAGTATGTATCTGAGGAAATCATCGGCGGCATCATCCTGTGCTTTGTCCGCTTCCTCATTGACTACCCTTGCCGCAGGATAGATGATCTGTCCCGTCAGATCACGCCCCACATTCTCCAGAACTTCAAGCTCATCTTCGTACCCGCAGGTATCTGAGTAATAGACGGTCCCGACCTCACAGGAACCTTCAACAACCGCCGCCAGCACCTTGCTTACATTGTCCTGCTCGCTGATCTGTACGCCGCCTAAGGCTTCGGACACTTCCCTGGCGGTAATATCCGCCGCATCCTCCGTCTCCTTTAATATCCCCAGATTCATCAGCGCCTGCCGGGTATACCGGCCTGCCGGGACACTGCCGCCTGCCAGCGCGATGCTCTCTGCCCTGTTTAGCGTCAAAAGCCCCGTCACCTTCGTCCCGCCGTCCTTTCTCGCCACGACGACCAGCCGGTTATTGACCACGTTAGCGCAGGTTCCTTCCCGGATAAGCCCCTCCGCCATAAGCTCGTCCATCTGCTTTTTCGCCGCCGAAAAGAAAATGTCGCACTCATAGCCTTCCTTTATCTGCGTCATCAGTGTCCCTGAGCTGTCTGCATTGTAGATGACCTTCACCTCCGGATGCTCCGCTTCGTATCTGTCCGCAAGCCCTGACATGGACGAATAAAGGCTTGCCGCGATAAACACCTGTATCTCTGTCTCCGGCGCAGCTTCTTTCTCTCCCCCGCCATCTTCCTTCTCAGCAAAAGTGCCTTTCGCCCGTTCTTTCCTGCCTCCGCCCGCCGTGCATCCCGCTGCGGGAAGCAGCAGCGTCAGTATGATGAGCATGATCCAGATGAAACGGAAAAACACCGGCCGTTTTCTCATCTTCCCGCCTTTCATCCTCTCACCGCCCCGTCTTCTAAGGCGGCACATTCCCCGGCGGTCCCTCTCAGGATCGAAAGCCCGTGACCTAAAGACGGCAGGATATATGAAAGCCCTTCCCGCACTGCTTTCGGGCTTCCCGGTAAATTTACGATCAGCGTCTTTTTCCGGATTCCCGACACGGCACGACTCAACATGGCCCGGTCTGTGATCGACAGAGAATGTACACGGATAGCATCGGCGATGCCCATAGCCATCCGATCACAGACCTCCGCCGTAGCCTCGGGGGTTACGTCCCTCTCGGAAAAACCTGTACCGCCCGTCGTGAAGATCACATTTACCTGGCGCATATCCGCAAGCCGTCTTAGCTCTTTCTTAAGCTTCTCCTCCCCGTCGGGCAGAAGCAGCGCTTCCGTTATCTCGTAGCCTGCTTCGGTGAGCATCCGGCAGATCAGCGGGCCGCTCTTATCCTCCCGCTCACCCTTATAGCCTTTGTCGCTGAGGGTGATCACCGCAGCGGTAAAGGGGCGCGTCTCCTCGACAGGCATACACGCTATCCGATCGCCCGGACAGATCTCTCCGCCCGCCACCACTTTCGCAAACACGCCTTCCCGCGGCATGATACAGTCGCCCACCGCCTGCTGGATGGCACAGCGGCTGTGGCATTCCTTCCCGATCTGGGTCAGCTCAAGCACCGCATGCCCAATCTTAATTCTCGTCCCCACAGGCAGATTACTAAGGGAAATACCCTCCGTGACGACATTTTCCCCAAATGCCCCGTAATCCACCTTCGCGCCTCTTTCCCGGAAAGCTTCGATCTGCTCTGCGGCAAGGAGACTCACCTGGCGGTGCCAGTGCCCCGCATGGGCGTCTCCCTCGATCCCCCAGCCCTCCTTAAGCACTGCGCCAGAGACTTTCGTCTTACCGGTTCCTTTCTTCTCACTCGTACATACGGCAATCACCCGGCCGCTGCCTTTCTCTCTCTCCTTAGGACCTTCTGTCCGCCCCATAGCTTTTATCCTCCTATCTGAACCATCTGCCTGTCTTCGGTAATCCCATCTCTGTGAGCAAAACAATGCCCGCCGGGCTTCCTCCTGACAGCCTCTTTTATCGCTTCTTTTATCCTGTCCGCAGTCACGCCTGCCGCCCGTATATCCACACTGTCGCCATAGCTAAGGCAGGGCTTTAACTCCCCTTTTGCCGTCATGCGGATACGGTTGCAGGAATCGCAGAACTGCCCGTGGACTGCGCTGATAAATCCAACGCTCCCTGAAAATCCCGGGATCCGGTAATAGACCGCCGGGCCGTTGCCGCGCGCTTGCGTCTCCCGCTCCATCAGCGGATACTTCTCCCGAAGCTTTGCCTGTAGCCCGCTTCCCTTTACCGCCTCGCATTTTTTCCCGTAACCGATGGGCATCATCTCAATAAAACGTACATCAATCTTTTGATCCTTAGCCAGTCCCAAAAGCGCCTCCCACTCTCCGTCATTAACCTTCTTTTGCAGGACACTGTTTATCTTTACCTGAAGCCCTGCATCTACGGCTCTGCCTATATTTTCAAGAACTAAAGAAAGCCCATCAGAGCCGGTGATCTCCCGGTAGACCTCTGGCTTTAACGTATCAAGGCTTACATTCACCGACCTTAAACCATGAAAAACAAGTTCGTCCAGATATTTCCCCAGTAGTATCCCGTTCGTCGTGAGGGTCACCTGCTTCACCCCGGGGATCTTATTTAACCGCCCGATAAGCTTTGGACACCCCCGCCTGACTAACGGCTCCCCGCCGGTGATCTTAAACTTCCGGATCCCAAGCTCTGCGGCCGCCGTGCAGACCGCCTCGATCTCCTCGAAGGTAAGTATCTCCTCTGCCGGCACAAGAGGGATATCCTCCGGCATACAGTAGCCGCACCTTAGATTGCACCGGTCCGTGATGGATATCCGCAGATAATCAATCCGCCTGCCGTAACCGTCTGTCAATATATCCGCCCGTCCCATCTCTGTCCCCCTTTCCCGAAGCCGCAGTTTGGAAATGTGCATACCGGGCAGGACAGGCACAGCCCGCCTTCTCCCAGTACAGCGAAATCCTTTGCCGTAAGCCGCTCCCCCGCCAGTATCCGCGGAAGCACCAGATCGAAAATGGTCCGCTTCGCATACATCACGCAGCCCGGCAGCCCCATGACCGGGATGTCCCCTTTCACATATGCCAGCAAAAACATGGCTCCCGGCAGCACCGGCGCCCCGTAAGTCACGATCTTTGCTCCGGTATTTTTTATCGCAAGAGGCGTCCGGTCGTCGGGATCCACGCTCATGCCCCCGGTACAGAGAATCATGTCCGCCCCTTCCCCCAGAAGCTTCTCTATACAGCCGGTGATCCGCTTATGGTCGTCGTCGCTCACCTCATGGCCGATGATCCTGACGCCGTATTCCGTAAGTTTCTCTTCGACGACCGGGGTAAATGTATCTGCTATCCGCCCGTGGTACACTTCATTTCCCGTGGTCACTATCCCCGCTTTTTTCTTAATGAAGGGCTTAAGGGCAAAAATCGGCGCTCCGGCGCAATCCCTCTTCACCGCCTCAAGCTTCTCCTTTTCGATCACCAGCGGGATGATCCGCGTCCCCGCCAGCTTATCCCCAGCCTTTACCGGAAAATCCCCGTGCCTTGACGCAATCATCATCTCCCCCGCGCTGTTCACCCGGTCAAGCCGTTTTCTGTCTACTTTAAAAAGGCCGTCGCACTCTGCGATGATCTCTATCTTCCCTTCCTTCACCTCGGACGGCCGCATATGATCGCCGACGCACAGCCCGTAAAGTATCTGCGCCGCCTCATCTTCGTGGAGCATATGCCCGTCCTTCTCCCAGATATAGACCGAATCCTTCCCCATGCTGAGGAGCACAGGGATATCCTCCTCACGGATAATATGCCCTTTCCGGAATGCGGCGTCCTTCGTTACTCCCTTAACGATCCGGGTCACGTCATGACAGAGCACCTGCCCAACGGCCTCTGTTGTCTTCATCTGTCTCATTCCATATCCTTTCCTTTCCCTGTTTTCCTGCCGGACGGATGGCGGCTTTCATGATCCGCTCTGCGATTTTTCCGATATCGTCAAAACCTGCCGTTTCTTCTGCATATGCTGACGGCTCCCTGTCCGTCACGATGAGAAATCTCCCCGCCGGGTCAGACACCGGTTCCTCAGACACACCCTCACGTATTACCTCGATCTTCGGGTAACCGCTGCCCTTCAGCCCTTCCAGGAAGATCACATCCGCCTCCGGAAACATGGCGATCAACTGTTCTGCACCCTCCCCCGTTCCCGTCCGGTGGACAAATACCCGCTCCTTTGAGTAAACGGCCGTCCCATACGCTCCCGCCTCTTTGAGCTTAAAGCTGTCCGTCCCCGGGATATCGCAGGAAAAATCATGTCCGTCATGCTTGATGACCGCTGTCTTAAGTCCCCGGTCAGAAAATGCCCTGACCAGTTTTAAAAGCAGCATGGTCTTACCGGAATTTTTTACACCGCAGACAGCGATAACCTTCTGTTCTTTCTGCTCCGTACCCGCATTACTCTTCATCCCCGCATCCATCCTCGTCTCCCCATTTCTCTTCATCTTCCCATCCATCTTCGTCCCCGCACGCTTCTATCTTCCTGTCCCCTATGCCTGCCACATTTCCCCGCCTTCTAAAAGCACTGCCCATACAGTCTCTCCCACCCTAAGCGCTAACGTCCCGGCAGGAATCTCGATCAGGCAGTTGCAGCCGCACATGGAGCTTAAGATGCCCGATGCATTAGAGCCTTCCGGGATCCGCACTCTGCCGTCCGCAAGGCGCGCCCGCACATACCTGGTCACCGCGCTCTTTCTTAAAAAGCTGCTCTCCGACACCGCCTGAACCCTTCTGAGCCGTAAATCCTCCCGCCCCGAAAGCTTTGCAAATACCGGCCGCACCAGAAGTTCCAGGTTCACCGCGGCGCCGTAAGGATTTCCTGACAGGCAGATAAGAAGCTTTCCCCGGTACTGCGCGCAGAGCGTCGGCATCCCAGGCTTTACGGCGACCTTCCAGAATATCCGCTCACTGCCGAGGATATCCATCACTTCATGCATGATATCCTTTTTCCCCACGGACACCCCGCCCGTCGTGACGATGATGTCCGCCTCCTGCACATAACGCTCAATCCTCGCCGCGACAGCCTGTGCATCGTCCCCTTCATGCTCCCGGCAAATGACTTCTGCGCCCCACGCCTTAAGCCTTGCCGCCGTCAGATAGAGGTTGGAGTCATAGATCTTCCCGCCGGTCAGCATTTCCCCCGGAAGCACAGTCTCATCTCCAGTCGTCAGGACCGCTGCCCTTACTTTCCGGTACACCCTCACCGTCTCCCTTCCAAGGCTTGCCAGCACCCCGATCTTCGTTGCTCCAAGAAGGGTGTCTTTTTCCATCAGCTTTGTCCCTTTCCGGTAATCCTCCCCCGCGAAGCAGTAGTTTTCATACGGCCCGACAGGCGCATAGATTTCCACCGTATCCTCGCCATAGTCCGTATCCTCCTGGCCGACGATGCAGTCTGCGCCCTCCGGTATGGGCGCCCCGGTCATGATCCGGACAGCGGTTCCTCTCACTACACATCTTTCACTGACATATCCCGCATCCACTTCAGCGATGACCGACAGCCTCACCGGGCGCTTAACCCCCGCCTCCCGGATATCTGCGCTTCTGACCGCATAGCCGTCAAGGGGCGACCGCGCAAAGGGCGGCTGGTCGTGTCCCGCAAAGATATCCTCTGAAAGGATCCTTCCCACCGCATCCCAGAGAGGGACAGCTTCCGTCTCTTCTATCTTATGTACCCGTTCAAGCAAGAGCTTTTGCGCCTGCTCCAGCAATAACCTGCCCATCCTTACGCTCCTTTCTCCCCGGTCATCCACCGCATTTTACCGACGCGTAATCCTGCGGGGTATTGATGTTTTGAAGCATCCGCGCGAAATACGCTTCCCCCGCCACATCGATATACAAAATATCAAGCCGCCCGAGAGCGTCCCTCAGGCGATAATTTCCCGCTTCTATCTGCTCCTTAAAAATCCCTGCCGCACTTTTCCGGTAAACGGCGGCCAACGGATGTATTCCCTCCCCCGTCACCGACACGGCACCGTCATACCGCTTTTGCCCTCTCTGGCGCAGCTCTTCATACAGGAAAGAAAACAGCTTTGCCTTAAGAAGCGGCATATCGCAGGCAGCCACAAGCAGGAACTCACTCCCGCACACCGTAAGCCCCGCATGCAGCCCGCCAATCGGCCCACAGCCGGCGTAGATATCCTGCACGGTGCGGCAGCCGCTTACCCTGTTCTCCCTCTCATATACCGCGCAACGTCCCTTGGCAGCATCCTTCATCTCCTGCACGGCACGGCAGCCGCCGCCTTGTGCCTTACGCCCGACGGACAGCCATACCGTCTCTACTTCCTGCTTAAGCTCCCGCACCAGGATCTCAGTGAATGACTCCCCGTTGCAGGTAAGGCTTCCTTTGTGGACGCCGCCCATCCTGCGGCTCATCCCACCGGCAAGGATCAGCCCCTCCGCCTGTATCATAAAGCTTTCCTCCCATGCACCCGCATATTCCAAAAATCTCCTTCCCGCAAAAAAAGCAGCAAAAAGACACAAAGTCCTCTTACTGCCCATCAAGCGCAATACGACCACTTCATGTTCTTTTTTTCAATAAGGAAGGCCCGTCTGTTTCCATCAGAACCCCGGGGACAAAGCCTTGCACGCAATACAATGGCCGTCCCGGCTCGGCATCATATCCTGCACGACTTAGATGCTTTCGCTCAAAGAACAATTATGGTTTTATTATATAAATTTTTTCCGGATATTTCAACTCATATCTTCTGTCTCTGCTTATTCATTCCTGCTTATGCTGCAGTGGGGTTTTTAACACTCACGGCAATCGCCAGATGTGCATGCAAACACGCTCACTTGGCTTGCTGCTCACGGAAATAAAACAGATAACGCTCTGCATCAAGCCGGGAACGCATTGCTTTACTTTTATCCAACGTAATTGCCGCACCTTCATTCATATACTGTACAAAGTTCAGCTTTTCATTTACATCGAATCCACTTAGCGAACACATAATATTCGCCATGAGGCTCCGTCTGCCAGCCGATGCGATCACTTCATCTTTTATTGCAAACAGATGCTCTTCCAGCGCTTTCATCTCTACCGGCGTTGCATTCTGCGGATCTACATCATTCACATGAATCAGACGTTCGTACCCGTTCCCCTTTGAATCAATTCCCCAAGCTCTGATCACCGGGTCTTCCTCTGTCGAACTTTCATCATATTTCATATGTATCTCCTGCCCATTCCCACCTCCTCCGCTGAACAGGCATCCGCCGTACACATGAACATGTCTCCCGTTCAGGTTATTGTTTGAATAAACACATCTGTTGACCAGAGACAGGCTTTCTGCATATTGCGCTGCATACTGTGTTGTATTTCGGACTGTATCTTGATCTGTATTCTGCGTCAGTCTTTGCGGATACTTAAAGTTTGTCAGGCAATTTAATGCGATATCGTTCATGATAATTCCTCCTGCTAAGATGTAGTAATTTTTCTGTTCCCTGATGAGCCCCGCAGTTCTTCCATGATCCCCATAAACTTTTTATAATGGATAAATGCCTTATCCGGATCATCTGCGGCAGCCGTTACCCTGACCAGGTCATACCAGGCATCAAAGTAATCATAGTCCATCTTCCAGGAAAGATCATCGGAAGCCTCAAGTCCTCCGCTTATCCTTTGCCATCTTGCGCGGGCAGCTTCCATTTCCGGCGTGCATTTCTGGAGCGATCCATTCAGGTTCAGCTCCGTAGGGATACCGCCATGGTAAATGCTTTTTGCCTCCGAAACGGTCAGAATCCCGGCTTCCACCAGCTCTCCGAAAAGATCTATACATTCTTTTCTCGTCATCGTATTGGAATCATACTTCTGCTTCAGGGCGTCTAACTCCTCTGCCGTAAGGGTGTCTTTTCTCTCCCCTTCCCTCCAGTTCTCTGCCGTCTTTGCAAAATAGCTGAGTTCCACCTTATACCCGTGGGCTTCCATAACCTCCCGGTCTAAAAGGTACACACGCAGTCCGTTGATCACCGCTGTCTTGGTCATATCTTTCCCACTTCCCGCCGTTTCAATCTTCATTAAGCCGTCAGTCCCTGCCTTTTTGGCTGTATCTTCCTTATACGCCGCCAAAAGTTCCACAAGCTCTGAAAATCCCGCCATGCTGTTTGCCAGCTCCACGCAGCGTCTGCGCTCATCGTCCGTATAATACTGCTCAAAGCGCTTAAAGGTCTGCTCCAAAAGCTTCGCTTCATACCGAAGCCTCTCAGGCCCGTACTCCGGGATCCCGAAATCCTGTCCGCCCGCAGACAAACCCATTATGCCAGACGCTCCCGAAACCTCCCGCACAAAGCCCCCGAGCTGCGAAGCATCTCCATCCAGGAATACGCCGTAGAGCGCTTCCGGGATCACGGCTATCTGGCGCAGCCCATGTTCATCCGAACACGCCGGGATCACCCCGTCCTCCATCAGTTCCCCGGCCAGCGCAGACAATTGTTCTGCATCCATAGTCCTGACATCATAATCCCTGATCAGCCGATCAAGCTCCTCTTTGGTAAGCCCCGGGAATTTTCTCAGAATCTCCTCCGCAAGCACGCTGCTTTCTGCGCCCTTGCTGCCTTTTTCTCCTCCGCCATATATACTGCGGGTACTGCCGTTTCCTTTAAGCCGGCTGTCCAGGCCGTCCGCAAACGCCAATCCTTTCCTTACTCCCGCCCCCTTCGGGTTGCTCTGGAACCCCCGCAATACATCAAAACTAAAATTGCCAGGTACATTCATTTTTCCATCCCTCCTCATCTCTTGCTAAGCTATGCCCGGCTCCGGCCCTTTTTTGCCTGCTGAATCCGGCCCCTGCCCCTTTTTCGCTTACTCATGGTTCTGCTCTTCCTTCGCTCACTCCTGCCCTTCTCCTCCCTGGTTCTGCAAAAAATAGAACAAAAACCGCTCCGCATCCATCCGGGTCTTCGACGCCCGCTCAGGTTCCAGCCCCATCTGCGCTCCCTCGTTCAAAAACTGGATAAAGTCGAGCTTTTCATTCACATCGAACCCCCACATGGCTTCGCCCACTCGCCACTCGCGCATGCCTGAGGACGCGATCACGCTGTCCCCCTGCTTTTTAAGATGCGCCTCCAGCGCCCGCATCTCTGCAGGAGACGCGTTACGGGGATCCACGCCGTTCACATGGATGAGCCGCTCAAATTCTTCTCCCTTAGAGTCTACCCCCCATGCCCGGATGACAGGATCCTCCGGCGAAGTGCTTTCATCATAATCCAAGTGAAGCTCCTGGCCGTTCTCCGTCCAGGCATTTGCCAGAATCCCCGGGTGCACCTTCGCCTGCCTGTCGCTCTGGTAATTTGCCAGCTCGGAAAACAGGCAGCGGTCCCTCAGGGGCGTAGGCGACTTATCCTTCGCCGCATCCCGCTTAAGATACCGGGAGCTTCCCATTCCGCCAAAAGTAATATTATTCATCCGTTTTCTTCCTCCTTACCAGGCCCAAGTACACAAAGACCTATCCATCCATACCAAATATACTGATATCCACCCAGAACTCCCCGGCATCCATCCGGCAGTCAAAGCATCCGCCATGCTTACTGATAACCCTTCTTACACTCTTCAGCCCGTAGCCGTGAAGTCCCGGGCTGTCTTTACCGGAGACAGGATTTCCGTTCACCCAGACCGGCGGCTTCGCCACGGTGTTCCGGATCCTGACCGCTGCAATGTCTCCTCCTAATATATAAGTGTAGGGTTTCAGTACCCAACAGCCAGTTGGGACTT
>CANAPP010000083.1 GCA_947363565.1 uncultured Lachnospiraceae bacterium
CTATCTAACGTCTCGTTTTCTTTAACGATTACATTTGACATAGTCTCACACCTAACCTCCCCTCCAGCCCTATATTGTGCATTATACGACTGTTCGGGTATATTTTTGCACTACATAAGATTATATCACATTTTCGGCCCACGTCAATATTTTTTTGCCATTTAACGGTATTTTCACCCTATTGTTTTTATTGTATCTAATTTCGAGGTGTGTTAGAATAGAAGAAAGATTGTGAGGTGCCAAGATTACGATGAATGATAAAAATTGCGAACTATTACTTGAATATGTTAATGGTATTTTGTGCAATTCCTGTACGAAAGATCTGGATACCGCTGCACTGGATGAACCCTGCCGCGAACTTGGGGACGGGCTTAACCGCCTGCGCGCCGCCTTTGATCGCCTGACCTGTCGGTCAGAAGAAGCACTTAAGATACAGCGGCACGCTGAGATGATCGAGAGTTACAATGAACTCCTTGTAGAGATGCTCAGCAAGCGGAACGAGTGGCTGATCGTCGTTGACCAGGACACTAAGGACGTACTCTACTGCAACAAGGAAAAGCGCGGTGCCGCTATGGACAAGAACTTTTGCGACACATGCAGGCACAAGCTTTCCTTCAAGTCCGACTTGCTTAACTGGGAGGCGACAGAGCAGTACAGCGTGCGTGAGATCAGCAGCGGCGACGGCGACGAGAACGATACCTACTACCGCATCACCTCTTTCCCTATCGCGTGGAAGGAACACCAGTCTTTAGTGCATGTTATCGTAGATATTACCGATGAAAAGCGTACGGCCCATAATCTGACCAGCAAAGCCTACCACGATCCGGGAACCGGTATCAGGAACCGGCTGTTTTTCAAAGAATACATGGAGAGCGTCCTGAATGAACGACGGGAAGCGACGCTCTGCTACCTGGATCTTGACGGCCTTAAATATGTCAATGACAAATTCGGGCACCTCGAGGGCGATATCTATATCCAGAATTTTGTGGAGGTGATCCGCAGCAGCTTCCGCAATGGCGATACATTTGCCCGCATCGGCGGCGATGAATTCTGCCTTGTCCTCACCGGATGTATCGGAGAGCTGATGGAGAGAAAGATGCATGAGATCTTAAAACGATTCCAATCGGAACGGTACAGCGATTACCAGTGCAGCTTCAGCTACGGTATCGTCCAGATCACCGGCAGGGAAAAAAATGCCACGCTCGATGATATCCTCCATGAAGCGGATGAGATCATGTACGAGTGCAAACGGAAAAATAAAGAAAAATATCCGGAGCTTGTCAGGTAACCCTGGCAGGCTCCGGCTTTCATTTTCCGCTCTGGCCCATATTATAAAATCTTCCTCAGCGTATCAAAAAGTATTTCCACATCCACCGGCTTCGCGATATGGGAATTCATCCCGCACTCAAAAGCCTTTTTTCTGTCCTCGTCGAAAGCATTGGCAGTCATGGCAACGATCGGTATCTCAGAAAGTTCTTTGTTCTCTAACCTTCTGATCGCCCTTGTCGCCTCATAACCATCCATAACAGGCATCTGTATATCCATCAATACGAGCCGATAATAACCTGGCGCTGAAGCCGCAAGCATCTCCACAGCCTTTTTCCCGTCATCCGCCTCATCAATCTGGAATCCAGCCTCCTTAAGAATCTCCGAGGCGATCTCCCTGTTCAGTTCATTGTCTTCCACCAGAAGGATCCTTCCCTCCATGTCAATATCTTCATCCTTGCCGACAGCCTTTTTCTCCTCCCGCTCCAGATTAAGCACCTGGACAAGGCACCGGATAAACTCGGAGATAAACAACGGCTTGCTGCAGAATGCGTTGATCCCTGCCTCTCTCGCCTCTTCCTCAATATCTGCCCAGTCGTAAGCCGTCAGTACAATGATGGGCACGCTGTCCCCGATCTCGCTGCGGATCTTTCTTGCCACCTCAACGCCGCTCATATCCGGCATGAGCCAGTCGATAATATACACCTTATACTCATCGTGGCGCCGGATCGCCTGCTTTGTCCTGAGCAGGGCCTCTTTCCCGTTTAACGTCCACTCCGCACGCATCCCAATCTCCATCAGCATCTGCGTCACACTGTCACAAGTATTAAAATCGTCATCCACCACGAGGGCATGGACCCCTTTTAATTCCTCGATCATAATATCCCTGTCCGCATTCTCGGACAGCTTGAACGGTACGGTGACGATGAACTCGGAACCTTCATTCTGCTTGCTGTACACTTCGATCGTGCCGCCCATGGCTTCCACGATATTCTTCGTGATGGGCATGCCAAGCCCGGTTCCCTGGATCCCGCTTACCGTCGTATTCTTCTCCCGCTCAAACGGCTCGAAAATACGCTTGACAAACTCTTCGCTCATACCGATTCCGCTGTCCTTGACCCTTATCTCATAGAGCGTCCTCTCCTTTGTGCCTCCTTCTTTTTCTAAAATACGCACGCTGATTCGCCCGCCCGGCTTTGTAAATTTGATGGAATTCCCCACCAGGTTTAAAAGAATCTGGTTAAGCCGCAGTCGGTCACAGATGATATTCTCATCATAGACACCCACTGTATCGATAAAGAACTCAAGCTTCTTCTCCCGCACGTCCACCTGCAGGATATTGCGGAGTTCGTGCATCACCTCAGACAGGTTGCACTCTGTCTCATTCAGATGAAGCTTCCCGCTCTCAATCCGGCTCATCTCCAGCACATCATTGATCAATGACAGAAGATGGTTGCTGGACGACATGATCTTTGACAGATAATCCCGCACCCGCTCCTTATTGTCCAGATGTGCGCTGGCCAGTGAAGTAAACCCGATGATCGCGTTCATCGGCGTGCGGATGTCATGGGACATATTAGAAAGAAATGTGCTCTTTGCCCGGCTGGCATGCTCCGCCCGGGCCAGGGCGTCTTCCAGGATCCGCTGCTGCTTCATCTCATTTTCAATAATATCCGTGATGATCCTCTTAGCGATGACCACCCGGCTTCCGTACTGCTCGTCCTTCACCTTGGCAAACCGAAACTGGATATAGTTCTTTTCTCCCTTGACATTATTCCGGATATTGATGTCGTAGCACTGCTTATCTGCAAGCTCCTTACGGATATTTTCAAGAAGGGTAGATTTACTCCACCGCTCCTTGTCCTCCTCGGAGACATATTCGGTATACGCGGCCACGGCATCCTGATAGTATTCATGCCGGGCTAACGTCGTCTTGATCTCCGTCGAGGAGTCCGCCTTGTAGATACTCATCTTCCCGTCGTTGGGGTTGAACAGAGAGATAAAATTATAGTCGCTGCTAAGGCCTGAGATAATCTCGTACGCCTCTTCAATCTCATTCTTTTTGATCAGGTCATTTCCCGTATCTTCATCCACCCGCCGAAAGCCCACAACTACTCTGTCCGCATCGCCCGATTCGCCGATACGCGCAATCCTGATCTGGAAATACTGAAGTCTTCCCTCCCGATAGATCCGGTAATTCACGGAATAAAACGGCTGGCTTAAAAGCTTCTTCCTGACACACGAATAATTCGTCATGCGAAGCACTATCTCCTTATCCGGCTCATACACAACCGCATCCACATAAGCGCGCAACGCCCTCTCAAAATCATCGCCTCTGAGATACTCCTCAAATATGGCCTTTCTCTCGTCACTCATGCGGAAATTCACAAAGCTGCCGCTGTTGTAATCCACCAAATAGACGATCACATAGTCCTGGCTTAAGCCCATAGCTATCTCCAGATGCATATTATGTCCATTACCCTCTCTCATCCTTGCACCCCTTCCGTTCTGTTCTTTAATTTCTAAAGCTTTTCAAGTTTTGCAAACCCGGCAAACATCTTTTTTGTCCCTGCTTTGTCAAAATCTACCGTAACCTCAAAGTCACGGCCGCCCTCAATCACTGCCTTAACGGTCCCCTCTCCGAACTTGACATGGCGCACCCGGTCCCCAGTGCCGTACCCGAGGCTTCCTTCCCCCGGCTTCCCGAACTTTTTCGGAGGCTTCATGGCGGTAAATGCCTGCGCCTTGAATGCCTGCTTTGCCTGCCGGTAGGCCGCCTGCTTCGCCGACTCAACGTCGGCCTGGACCCTGGACTTCACCGGCTCTTTCTTAAAGGCTTCACCGGTGTCAAGAAGCGATACAGGTATCTCTTTAAGGAAACGGGACATCCGGTTATACTGCGTCTCGCCGCGTACCATCCGCTTCTTCGCGCAGGTGAGGGTAAGGTTCTTCTCTGCCCTTGTGATACCTACATAACAAAGCCGCCGCTCCTCCTCCAGGTCATCCGGATCATCCGACGTTGCCGACAGGTAGCCCGGGAATATCCCTTCCTCCATACCCGCAAGATACACCCGCGGAAATTCAAGCCCCTTGGCACTGTGAAGCGTCATGAGCACGACGTAGTCCGAGTGCTCATCCAGGCTGTCAATGTCTGCCACGAGAGCAACCTCCTCCAAAAACCCGCTTAGGGTGACCGGCTCGTCCCGGTCCCTGCAATCCTCTTCATAAGCTGCAATCTTACTGCGGAGCTCATCGATGTTCTCAATCCTTGCCTCAGCGTCCTCCGAATCCTCCGCCTCGAGGCTTTCCATATAGCCTGTCTCCTCGATGATCTCATCCATCAGCGCCAGAAGCCCCATATCCCCGGCATCTGCCTTAAAGTGCTCGATCAGCGCCACGAACGACTCAAGCTTCGCCACCCCGCGCCCGATATCCGGAATCAAGTCCGCTCCCTTAAGCGCCTCATAAAACCCGATCTCCCGGGAAGCTGCGTAACTCTGGACCCGGTTGATGCTCGTAAGCCCGATCCCTCTCCTCGGCACATTCACGATCCGCCGGACTGCCAGATCATCCTTTCCGTTATCCACTGTCTTCAGATAGGCAAGGAGGTCCTTGATCTCCCGTCTGGCATAAAAATTAACGCCGCCCACGATCTTATATGGGATACTGGCCGTCACCATCTTCTCCTCGAATATACGCGACTGGGCGTTGGTACGGTAAAGGATTGCATTACTATTATATGTACAATCTCCGTTGTTTACATACTTCTTTATCTCAGAAACAATATATTCCGCCTCATCAAAAGCAGTATCGAACTGGCGGAAGCTTATCTTACTGCCTTCCCCGTTATCCGTCCAGAGCGACTTTTCCTTCCGCCCGTTATTGTTGCGAATCACCCCGTTGGCCGCATCCAGGATATTGCCCGTGGAGCGGTAATTCTGCTCCAGCTTGACGACTTTGGCATCCGGGAAAAACTCTTCAAAATTCAGGATATTTTTAATATCCGCCCCGCGGAACTTATAGATGGACTGGTCGTCATCCCCCACGACGCACAGGTTGCGGTACCCTGATGCCAGAAGCCTTACCAGCTCAAACTGCACCGTGTTCGTATCCTGGTACTCATCCACCATGATATAGCGGAACCGGTTCTGATAAGAGGACAGCACATCTTCCTGGGTGTAGAATAGCTGCACGGTCTTGATGAGCAGGTCGTCAAAATCCAGGGCATTATTCGCCCGAAGCTGCCGTTCATACTCTGCATAAACTTGTGCCGTCTTCTTCTCCAGATAATCCCCGCCTGCCTGCCTGAGAAAGTCTTCGGCCGAGATAAGTTCATTTTTCGCCCGGGAGATGGCTCCAAGAAGCGTCCTCTCCTTAAGCTGCTTCGTATCGACTTGAAGAAGCTTACAGACATCCCGCATCAGCGTCTTCTGATCGTCCGCGTCGTAGATGGTAAAGTTCGTATCAAATCCAAGCAGCCCGATATGCCGCCTTAATATGCGCACACACATGGAGTGGAAGGTGCTGACCCACACGCTCTCTGAGCCAAAGCCTACAAGCTTATCCACCCGCTCACGCATCTCGCCCGCTGCCTTGTTCGTAAATGTAATGGCAAGGATATTCCACGGATTTATCCCTTTCTCCCCGATCAGATAGGCAATCCGGTGGGTTAACACCCTCGTCTTTCCCGAGCCTGCCCCTGCAAGGATAAGAAGCGGCCCATCCGTGTAATACACCGCTTCCTGCTGTTTATCATTCAATGTGTCGTAAATCCCCAAAGTATTTTTGTCCTTTCATCCATTTTTAATACCTCTATTTTACCATGTCCGGTTTCAGTTGTAAATTAAAAGTCGGCAGGGGATTTTTATCTGTCCCCCGCCGGCTTAGTTGTTTAACCCTTACGCACTGATGGAATTTCCGGTATAAAGCTGATAATATTTTCCTTTTTCTTCGATGAGCTGGTCGTGGGTTCCCCGTTCGATGATCCTGCCCTGCTCCAATACCATGATACAGTCGGAATTACGCACGGTAGAGAGCCTGTGGGCAATGACAAATGTGGTCCTGCCGTTCATCAGCTTATCCATGCCGTCCTGCACGATCCGCTCAGTCCTTGTGTCGATAGAGCTTGTTGCCTCATCTAAGATCAGCACCGGCGGGTCTGCGACCGCAGCCCTGGCGATGGCAAGGAGCTGCCTCTGTCCCTGGCTTAAATTCGCCCCGTCCCCGGTCAGCATCGTATCATACCCGTCAGGAAGACGCCGGATGAATCCGTCCGCGTTGGCAAGCTTCGCCGCCGCCACGACCTCTGCGTCCGTCGCGTCAAGCTTCCCGAACCGGATATTCTCCCTCACTGTCCCGGTAAAAAGATGGGTATCCTGAAGGACGATGCCGAGGGAACGCCTGAGATCCGCCTTCTTGATCTTATTTACATTGATGCCGTCGTAGCGGATCTTTCCGTCCTGGATATCGTAAAACCGGTTGATGAGATTGGTGATCGTCGTCTTGCCCGCTCCTGTGGAACCGACGAAGGCAATCTTCTGCCCCGGCTCGGCAAAAAGCTTTACCTCGTGGAGTACGATCTTGTCGTCATGGTAACCGAAGTCTACCCCGTCGAATACGACATCGCCCTTAACCTCCACATAATCCACGCTCTTATCCGCCTGATGGACATGCTTCCACGCCCAGCGCCCGGTCCGCGTATCGCTCTCGAAAAGCTTTCCGCCCTCTTCCCTGACATTCACTAACGTCACATAGCCGTTGTCAATCTCCGTCTCCTCGTCAAGGAGATTAAAGATACGGTCTGCGCCCGCCATGGCCATGATGACCGCGTTAAGCTGCTGGCTGATCTGATTGATAGGCATGCTGAAGCTCTTGTTAAAGGTAAGGAAGCTGGCAAGCCCTCCCAGGGTAAATCCGCCGATACCGTTAAGTGCAAGCACCCCGCCGACGATAGCGCAGACGACATAGCTCACGTTGCCGAGCTGCGCATTGATGGGGCCTAAAAAATTCGCGAAGGTGTTGGCTTTATCCGCGCTGACGAAAAGCCGGTCATTTAACTCCTTGAACTTCTCCTTGCTCTCCTCCTCGTGGCAGAACACCTTCACCACCTTCTGACCGTTCATCATCTCCTCGATATGACCGTTTAACGCCCCGATATTGGTCTGCTGCTCGATAAAATATTTCCCGCTCTGGCCGGTAGCCTGCTTCGTGCAGAACAGCATGATGCCCACCATAAGAAGCGTCACCGCGGTCAGCGGGATATTTAAGATCAGCATACTGACAAACACACTGATGATGGTCACGCCGCTGTTGACGATCTGAGGGATACTCTGGCTGATCATCTGGCGCAGGGTATCGATATCGTTAGTATAGATCGACATGATGTCCCCGTGGGCGTGGGTGTCAAAATATTTCACCGGGAGCTTCTGCATATGGGCAAACAGCTCATTTCTTAACTCCCTCTGGGTTCCCTGGGTGATATTGACCATGATCCGGTTATAAGCATAGACCGATATTACGCCCACCGCGTAAAATACCGCCACTCTCCCGATGGCGCGGGCTAACGGCGCAAAGTCCGGATTATCCGTCAAGAGGAAGGGTGTGATATACTCGTCGATCAGGTTCTTCATGAACATGGTTCCCTGTACATTAGCCAGGACGCCCACAAAGATCAGGATGATCACTACGGTATACCAGAAACCGTATCTTTTGAATACATAGCCCATCAGTCGTTTGATGATCTGTCCCGGGTTTTTCACCGTCGGCTTCATGCCGCGCATCCTTCCCCTGTGCATCCTGCCTCCCGGCATCTGATTTTCTTTTCTCTCTGCCATCCTACTCACCTGCCTTTTCATCAAAATCTCCGCCGCCCTTAGTCTGCGATTCATAGACTTCGCGGTAGATCTCATTATGTTCAAGAAGCTCCTCGTGGGTGCCGAACCCGTCTACGCGGCCCTCTTCCATGACGATGATGCGGTCTGCGTCTTTAACGCTTGTAATCCTCTGGGCGATGATAAATTTGGTCGTATCCGGGATCTCCTCCCTGAACGCCCGGCGGATCCTTGCATCTGTCGCCGTGTCAACCGCGCTGGTGCTGTCATCAAGGATCAGTACCTTCGGCTTCTTTAGGAGTGCCCGCGCGATACAAAGCCGCTGCTTCTGCCCGCCGGATACGTTGCTTCCGCCCTGCTCGATATGGGTGTTGTACCCTTCCGGGAATTTCCGGATAAATTCATCGGCGCAGGCCAGACGGCACGCCGCCTTGCACTCCTCGTCCGTGGCATCCTTATCGCCCCACCGCAGGTTCTCAAGGATCGTTCCCGAGAACAGCACATTGTTCTGCAGGACTACCGATACCTGGTTTCTGAGCACCTCCATATCGTAATCCTTCACGTTAAGGCCGCCGACCTTTACCTCGCCCTCCGTCACGTCATAGAGACGGCTGATCAGATTGATCAGGCTCGTCTTGGCGCTTCCTGTACCGCCGATGACCCCGATCGTCTCGCCGGACTTCACTTTCAGGCTGATATCCTTCAGTACCGGCTCCGCACTGTCCTTATGGTAGGCAAAATCCACATGGCAAAACTCGACGCTGCCGTCCGCTACCTCCATCACCGGATGGTCTGGATTCTCCAGTGTGCTGGTCTCGTCAAGAACCTCTGCGATACGCCTGACACTGGCCGTACTCATGGAGATCATGACAAATACCATGGACAGCATCATCAGGCTCATCAGGATGTTCATGCAGTATGCAAGAAGACTCATCATCTGGCCTGTCGTAAGCTCCGCGGACACGATCATCTTTGCCCCCAGCCAGCTGATCAGCAGGATACAGGTATATACCGTAGTCTGCATCAGCGGCGCATTGACGATGACATTCTTCTCCGCCTTCACAAAGATATCATAGATATTCTGGCTCGCCCGCCTGAACTTATCTGTCTCATGATCTTCCCGCACATACGCCTTTACCACGCGGATGGCCGATACATTCTCCTGGACGGAAGCGTTAAGCTCGTCGTACTTTGGAAATGCCATCATGAAATACTTCGTGGCATGGCGGATGATGAAAAAGAGCAGCACGCCTAAGATTGCCACCGCCGCAAGATAGATGCTGGCAAGCCTTGCGTTGATGGTAAATGCAATGGCCATGGCGCAAAGTAAGCTCGCCGGCGCCCGCATGAACATCCTGAGGGTCATCTGATACGCCATCTGGATGTTGGTCACATCGGTCGTCAGACGGGTCACTAACCCCGCCGTGCTGAATTTGTCAATATTGGCAAAGGAGTAGGTCTGGATGTTGTTAAACATCGCCTCCCTTAAGTTCTTCGCAAATCCGGCGGATGCCTTCGCGCCATACCGCCCGCCGAGAAGCCCTGCGAAAAGCCCTAAAAGCGCCGCTGCGATCATCACCGCGCCTACCTTGTAGATATGGGTCATATCGCCCGCATTCACGCCGTCGTCAATGATGGACGCCATGAGGAACGGGATCACCATCTCCATGGCCACCTCAAAGATCATAAAGATGGGGGTCGCGACAGACGCCCGTTTGTACTCTTTAACTTCTTTTAACAGTGTTCTAAGCACGCTATCCCTCCTTTTTTACATTCAAGCTTCTGTTTTATCAGATTCTCCCGGATCTTTTCTGCCACATGGAAAAAAAGCTCCAGCTCCTCTTTGCTCAAGCCCTCCTCAATCACCGCGTCAAGCTTTGCGATCAGCTCTTCCATCTTCTCATGGTTTTGCACGCCCTTTTCCGACAGCGTCACTTTCTTAAGCCTCGCATCATGCTCCACGAATTCTCTCCTCACATAGCCCTTCTTTTCCAGGATCTGGATGATGTTCGTCACCGTCGACCTTCCGATGGAAAATGTCTTTTCAATGTCCTTCTGAAAAATATCGTGATCCCTGTTCTCATACAGGTACCGCATGATCCAGCCGTGCATCAGCGTAATCTCATCAATTGACGTCGCATTGACGTGACAGATCAGATTTCTTTTTATCATATGGTTCAGCATGTGGATCTCCGACCCTACGGATTTTTTCATCCCAATCTTCACACCTCTTTCTTAAAATATGTTCACTTCCGAATCGTTCATTATAAAACTGTTCGGTCATGAACTATATTTTAGCACCTGACCCGGAAATGTCAATCACCATGCCGGATATTTAATATTTTCTTTATTTTTACTGTTGTCATCTAGTTTTGAATACTATATAATGATTACACTGAGGTGATGATAATATGATTACAGATACAAAGGATATGCTAAGAAGCATACTTTCGGATATTTCACAGATTAATTACGTGGAACCGGGAGATATTCCCAATATTGACCTTTATATGGACCAGGTCACTACCTTCATGGAGGAGCATCTGCGCTCCAGCAAGCGCTATGAAGACGACAAGGTGCTGACCAAGACGATGATCAACAACTATGCGAAGAATAACCTCCTTCCCCCGCCGGTGAAGAAGAAGTATTCCAAAGAGCATGTGCTGGTGATGATCTTCATCTATTATTTTAAAAATATTCTGTCAATTAAAGATATCGAAACGCTGCTTTCACCCATCACGGATAAATATTTCAAGGACGATAACGGCATGGATATGACCTTCATCTACAATGAGGTCCTCGAGCTTGAGAAATCCAGGATCAGCGTAGTCACCAAGGATATCGCCAGATCCCTTAAGGATGCCGGCGAATGCTTCGCCGATGCTCCCGAAGAAGACCGGGATTACCTGCAGCTATTCGCATTTATCTGCAGCTTAAGCTTTGATATCTATGTAAAAAAGCTTCTAATGCAGAAGCTTATCGACGAATGTAACACAAATGAGGACAGTAAAGACAAAAAGAAGAAATAAGAAGTGATTCTTATTTCTTCTCAGACTGTAGACAAAGTCGCGGAAAAAGCCGGGCTTTTCTACATTTTTGGC
>CANAPP010000084.1 GCA_947363565.1 uncultured Lachnospiraceae bacterium
GATTTTTGTTGCTTATGTTCTTATTATCAAACAATTGTGCTAAATTATGGTATTTTTAAGAGAAAATGAAGTGGATTTGTAGGAGGTGAATTAAGATTTTGGAAAACATTCGATAGTTATATGATAAGCGTAATCGTAAGGCGGCTTTGGAAGGTACACGGAACATGAGATTGCCGAGGGCAAAGTCATGGAATTACAGAAGAATTAGAAATGTTCATTATTTCTTCGTCTGCCACATATCACGGTATTGGCTGGGACTTATGCCCTCTATCTTCTTAAAAGTGCGGGAAAAATAGTGCGGCTGTTCCATGCCGCATTCTGCACCGATAGATTCTATAGAGTTGTTTGTAAAGCGAAGCAGGTGCTTGGCACGGGTAATTCGTTTTTGCTGTATATATTGGCTGATGGTAAGACCGAATTGCTGTTTAAAGGTTTTGACCAGATAAAATTTGTTAATATAAATCATTTCTGCAAGGGTGCTGAGAGGTATAGATTCCATAAAGTGTTCGTCTAAATAGTTTTTTATCTGGATGATATTTTGCTTTTTGGTATCCTTTCGCTGCATGTCTGGCTGCCAACTTTCTGCCATAATGAGGGAAAGGATTTTGGCCAGTCCGTCATTGATTTTCATATCTCTTATATAGTCGGAGGAGTCTGCTGTTTCGTATATATTTTCCAGGGCGGTATAAAACATATCAGTACTTTCTTTATGTTTGGGGCAAAACACAGGAAGTCCACCGCGTTCTTCATATTTTGCGTAAATGCTTGGCATGGTAGGGCCGTTAAAATGTATCCACGCTATTTGCCAAAGATTGTCGGATGTAGTGTGTGAATAAGGTCTTGTGCAGTCGATAAACACGCAGTCCCCCACAGCCAAGTTGTAATTTTTATCTTGGTAATTGAGTGTTCCGGAACCAGAAAGGACGATAAAGAATAGGTAGGAGGGCAAATGAGTACGGCTGCTTACATGAGGTTTCCTCGCTTTTAAATAACCAATCTCCTGAAGATAAATAAGGCTTACTTTTGCAAAGGAGGATGCAGTATAAAGGATTCGTCTGCCTTCTATAATGTCTCCATGAAAAAGTGGAGTATTATCTTTAATCATTTTGTTTGTCAGTTCCCCTTTCATAAACTTGGATTTCATCATAACATAAATACCAATATTGTGCAAGAAAATGTCAATATTGTGAATGTTAATTGAACATGTACACATGTTAAAATATTTTTGTTAGTAAGATATTTTATTCTATTGTTATATTGGTTAGGGGAGATTACAGAATGAAAAAAGCTTTAATTACGGGAGTTACAGGACAAGACGGTTCCTATCTGGCAGAGTTTTTATTGGAAAAGGGATATGAGGTGCATGGAATGCTCAGACGCAGCTCAGTGGATTATCATGAAAGAATTTCGCATATTCAGGGAATGCCGGATTTTCATCTGCATTTTGGGGATATGGGAGATTCTATGAGTATAATGTCTGTTATCGGGACCGTGCGTCCGGATGAAATTTATAATCTCGCTGCTCAAAGCCATGTTCAGGTAAGCTTTGATGTTCCGGAGTTTACGGCAGATGTTGATGGGATAGGAGTACTTCGTATCTTGGAGGCTGTCCGTTTGTGCGGCCTGAGTGATAGCTGCCGGATTTATCAGGCATCTACTTCGGAGCTTTTTGGGAAGGTAGAAGAAGTGCCGCAGAATGAGAATACTCCGTTTCACCCTTTCAGTCCTTATGCGGTCGCAAAGCAATATGGGTTTTGGATAATAAAAGAGTACCGGGAAGCATATCATATGTTTTGCTGTTCGGGGATTTTATTCAATCATGAGTCAGAGCGGCGGGGCGAAACATTTGTGACAAGGAAGATTACACTGGCAGCTGCCCGTATCAGTCTGGGGAAACAGGATAAACTGTACCTTGGAAATCTGGATTCACTTCGTGACTGGGGTTATGCAAGAGATTATGTGGAGTGTATGTGGCTCATCCTACAAAATGATAAGCCGGAGGATTTTGTCATTGCTACAGGGGAACAGCATTCAGTCCGTGAATTCTGTGAGCTGGCGTTTCATTATGCTGGTATAGAGCTCGAATTTATTGGAAATGGCATAGACGAAAAGGGTATAGACAAGAAAAGCGGCAGAATATTTGTTGAAGTGTGTCCTGAGTTTTACCGTCCTACGGATGTGGTAAATCTTTTGGGTGATCCCAATAAGGCTAAAGAAAAGCTGGGGTGGAACCCAACGAAGACTAGCTTTGAGGAACTGGTTAGGCTTATGGTAGAACATGATATGGTGCGCGAGTCAAAAGTGTAGAATAATCCGTAGTATCATTAGGATAGAAAGGGGGGCAGTAAAAGAATGATGGAAAAGAATGCGAAAATATATGTGGCAGGCCACTGCGGAATGGTTGGTTCTGCAATTGTAAGGGAACTTAAGAGGCTGGGGTACGGCAACATTGTTACCCGTACTCATGCAGAGCTTGATCTTTGCAGGCAGGACGAGGTGGAAGAGTTCTTTAAAGATGAAAAGCCAGAGTATGTTTTTCTTGCGGCTGCTAAAGTAGGAGGCATTGAGGCAAATAACAGTGCGCTCGCAGATTTTTTGTACGTTAATATGATGCTTGAGATGAATGTCATTCATTCTGCGTGGAAAAATGGCTGCAGGAAGTTAGAGTTTTTAGGAAGCTCATGTATCTACCCAAGGATGGCGCCGCAGCCTATGGCGGAGAGCTGTCTTTTGACTTCTGAACTGGAAAAAACAAATGAAGCATATGCACTGGCTAAGATAAGCGGGCTGAAATATTGTGAATTTCTGAACAGGCAGTATGGTACAGATTATATATCTGTTATGCCAACCAATCTTTACGGGCCGAACGACAATTACCATCCCACACATTCCCATGTACTTCCTGCTATGATCAGAAGGTTCCATGAGGCAAAAGAGGCAGGATATTCTTCGGTTACTTGTTGGGGGGATGGCAGCCCGCTGCGGGAATTTCTTTATGTAGATGACCTTGCAGATTTGTGTGTATTTCTGATGAATAACTACAGCGGTAATGAAACAGTGAATGCAGGGACAGGAAAAGAGATTACGGTTAAAAAGCTGGCAGAGCTTGTGGCAAAGACAGTGGGGTTTGAGGGACAGATTTTGTGGGATACAAGTAAGCCAAACGGTACTCCGAGGAAGCTTTTAGACATCAGCAAGGCCAGTAATCTGGGGTGGAGATATCGGACGGAGCTTGAGGAGGGAATCCGCTTTAGTTATGAAGACTTTTTAAATCACCCAGTAAGAGCAGAGAGGTAGGAGGCAGGTATGAATATTGTTTTATTATCGGGCGGCTCTGGAAAACGTTTATGGCCGCTTTCTAATGACATTCGTTCAAAGCAGTTTATTAAGATATTTAAAACAGAGGATGGTGGTTATGAATCTATGCTGCAGAGGGTATACCGCCAGATAAAGCAGGCAGATCCGGATGCGAATGTAACAATTGCTACGTCGAAGGCTCAGGTGTCGGCAATCCGTAATCAGCTTGGAGAAAATGTGGGGATTTCTGTAGAACCGTGCAGACGTGATACATTCCCGGCCATTTCACTTGCGGCAGCCTATCTTCATGATGTGATGGGCATACCGGAGGAGGAATCCGTTGTAATATGTCCTGTAGATCCGTATGTAGGGGATGATTATTTCAAATGCATAGATGAGTTAGGCCAACAGGCAGAATCAGGAGAAGCCAATCTTGTGCTTATGGGGATTGATCCAACTTATCCAAGCGAAAAATACGGTTATATCATTCCGGAAAAAGCAGACAACATCAGTATGGTTTTATCTTTCAAGGAAAAGCCTGATGAGAAAACTGCAAAGGAATATATTGCCCAGGGAGCGCTTTGGAATGGTGGAGTGTTTGCGTGTAAATTAAAGTATATGCTGGAAAAAGCGCATGAGCTTATTGACTTTGAAGATTACCCGGGTCTTTTTAATAAGTATGATGAACTTGCTAAAATCAGTTTTGACTATGCTGTAGTGGAAAATGAGAAGAAAGTTCAGGTGATGCGCTTTGACGGAAAATGGAAAGATCTTGGAACATGGAATACTCTGACCGAAGCAATGGAAGAAAATAGTGTGGGCAATGCGGTCATAGGTAATACTTGCCAGAATGTACATGTTATTAATGAGCTTAATATGCCGATATTAACTATGGGGCTTGAGGACGTAATTGTATCCGCGTCTCCGGAGGGAATTCTTGTATCTGATAAGAAACAGTCCAGTTATATCAAGCCTTATGTTGATGAAATTAGCCAACAGATAATGTTTGCAGAGAAGTCATGGGGGAGTTTTCGGGTTCTTGATGTAGAAAACGAGAGCATGACCATCAAGGTGACATTGAATCCCGGACACCGCATGAACTACCACAGTCACAGAAACCGTGATGAAGTGTGGACGATTGTTAAAGGAAAAGGCCGCACGACCGTAGATGGCATGGAGCAGAACGTGACGGTGGGAGATGTGATTGCCATGCAGGCGGGGTGCCGTCATACGATTATCGCGGACACAGAGCTTAAGCTTATCGAAGTACAGCTTGGTAAGGAGATTAGTGTAGATGACAAACAGAAATATCCGTTTGACTAATAAACCGTTCCTTTTAAAACCAGCGGCAAAAGATTACTTGTGGGGCGGCACGAGATTAAATGATGATTTTGCAAAAGATATCGATGTGGAGCTTTTGGCGGAAACATGGGAATGTTCTACTCATCCAGACGGTATCAGCAGGGTGGCAAGTGGAAGGCATGAAGGGGAGCTGCTGACAGATGTGCTGGCAGCAAATCCATTTTATTTGGGAGCAAATTCAGAAGTTGCAGGGGACTTGCCGATATTGATTAAATTAATTGATGCGAAAAAGAGCCTGTCCATACAGGTGCATCCAGATGATACGTATGCGGCTGTACATGAAAACGGGCAGCGTGGAAAGAACGAAATGTGGTATGTACTTGATGCAGTTAAAGATGCTTCGCTTTTGTACGGCTTTCACCATTCGATTGATAAGGAGAGGCTGAAAAACAGTATTGAGCATGGTACAATAGAAAAACATTTATTGCGTATACCGGTTAAAAAGGATGATGTATACTATATTCCGGCAGGAATGGTTCATGCAATCGGGGCGGGACTGCTTGTTGCGGAGATACAAGAGAATTCCAATCTGACTTATCGCCTGTATGATTACAACCGTACAGGAAAAGGCGGAAAAAAGAGAGAGATGCATATAGATAAAGCAATAGATGTGGCAGATTTAAGTGGGAACGAGGAACCCAAACAGCCAATGCGTGTTTTGAGGTATAAACCTGGGTATGCCTCGGAGCTTATATGCAGATGCAGGCATTTTGAAGTACAAAGGATACTGATCAATACGGAACGCTGCCGGGAGTTGGCAGAATACCGGGCAGATAGCGCTTCCTTCAGAATATTGCTTTGCATCGGCGGTTGTGGAACCATTTTTTATGGAGATAAGGAACAGTTACCTTATTTTAAAGGAGACTGTATATTTTTCCCAGCGGAGTCTGCTGCAAGTATACATGGAAGGGCAGAGTTCCTTGACGTTAGGGTATAATCTTGACATATCTGGTGGGATGAATTATACTTGTTTTGTATTAAAGAGAGATAGCCTGGTTCGTTCGACTGGATAAATATGGCAGCCATATTTATGGAGCCTATTTTTTGTGTAGAAAACCATATGGTGAATTAATTAATATATTGCGGTAGAAGGGATATAAACATGAGAAAGGCTCAGAAAAAAAAAGTAGAGGAATTACTAAAGGCAATAGCAGAAACGCATAAAGAGATGAAAAAAAGTCTCGAACATAATCTGCAGCAATCGGTTATGGATGCTTTGACGCAATGCCAGCAGCAAGCGATTGAATTGGGTAATATGATAGAGGTATCCGAGGGCGAAGGCTTTATAACTGTGCTTTATCTGGAAGAATATTGTGAGCTTGTATTTCAAGTTTATGAAGAGGTATCACAAAATCCTGGTGTAAATCCCAACAAAATATATAAGCTATTAAATAAGTCAATTGTCAAGGCAGAGAATAGTGTCAGGAAAGATATAAAATATAGAACGGAAGCAGTATTTTTGCCCTATAAAGCATCTATGTGGGATTCTTTAGAGAGCGTCTGGAAAGTGGCGGATGCAGATCCGGATTGTGACGCTTATGTAATTCCGATTCCATATTATGACAGGAATCCTGACGGAAGTTTTAAAGAAATGCACTATGAAGGCGCAAGTTATCCCGAGTATGTGTCGATAATAAAGTATGAGGAGTTTGATTTCGACGCGCACCGCCCGGATATGATATTCATACATAATCCTTATGATAATATGAATTATGTTACAAGCGTACATCCGTTTTTCTATTCGGAAAATCTGAAAAAGTTTACAGATTGCTTAGTATATGTACCTTATTATTCTACGACAGGCGGCATGAGCGAAGGACAGGCGCTGTGTCCGGCATATATGAATGCGGATTATATTGTGATACAGTCGGAGAAGTACAGAAAGTTTTTCGACCCGGGGATTCCGGATGAAAAGTTTCTCCCGCTGGGTTCTCCAAAGTTTGACAGCGTCATACATAAATGCCAGAATCCTTCGGAGCCGCCGGAAGAATGGCGTGAGAAGATGGCGGGGAAAAAGGTGTATTTTTACAATACAAGCATAAACGGAATGCTGGGAAATACAGAAGCTTTCCTGAAAAAGATGGAGTATGTATTTGATACATTCCAGGGGCGGGAGGACGCATGCCTTCTCTGGAGACCGCACCCGCTGCTTGAGTCCACCTTTGACTCTATGCGGAAAGAGTACAAGCCGTTGTATGACAATTTGAAGAGAAGGTTTATAGAAGAAGACCTTGGCATCCTGGATCTGACTCCCGATATTGAAGATACCATAGCGCTCTGTGACGTTTATATAGGGGATTCCGGGACAAGCGTCACATCGTTGTTTGGGGTGGCGGGGAAACCGCTGTTTATCCTGAATAATAATATCCATACCCTTCCCGGCGAGGAAGACTGGCGGGGGGAGAAAATTACCTGCCCGTCTATTGATATCCGGGGAAGAGCCAGATATCAGGTCAGGGATAATCAGCTGTGGTTTTCCGAAAATGATGATTTCCGGTATAAGTTTTACATGGATCTTGGGGTCGGCTATTCCGGGGGCGGTTATTATACCTATGCAGTTGAGATTAAAGATAAAATATATGTAATTCCGGGAAATGCCCATCATTTATTGATCATTAAGGATAAGAAGATAAAGAGAATTGAGCTGAAGGTAAAGTTTGGGCAAAGCGGGGCATTTTCAGGCTTTTGGTATAATGAAAGGTATCTTTTCCTGTTTCCGTTCCGGAATTCACAGCTTATCCGGTATGATATGAAAACAGAAAAAATCGGATATATAAACGGCATACAGCAGTTTTGGGTGAGGAACATAGGAGGAGAATGGCGCAGAGGCGGCATGATTCAGTATGGGAATGAGCTTGTTTTTGGTTCTCCGGAGGACAATCAGTTCCTGTTCGTAGACGTTGACACGATGGAAGGAAAGATTATGAGCAGCCATTCGGTCAGCAATCTGGGAACGCTGACCATAGTGCCTGACGGAGAAAGCTTATGGCTTCTGCCGCTGAACGGGATGGTGATAACACACTGGAATCCAAAGACGGGGGAAGTAAAGGAATATGGAGACTTTCCGCTGGATTTCCGTTCTGTCAGGCTGCCCCAGGGAATCGAATGCAATGAAAGGCCCTTTGGAAATATCGTGATTTCTAAGCAAGATGGCAGAGAAAATATTGTACTCTCTCCATATTGGGGAAATATGTATCTTTCCCTTGACAGAGAAACCGGGGAAATGAAAAAGTGGGAACCACCGATGCAATTGGAAAGTGCTGGAAAGAACGAATATTTCATGTCATGGAGCCAGGGCGGCCTTCTGATTCCGTTTTCGCGGAGGGGAAATGCGGACTGCATGATATGGGATACGCCGGGGCGAAAGCTTTTTGATGTCAACATTGATACGAAAGAGTATAAGGAAGTTCCGATCACATATGACTATGATGATTTGATAAAACAGGAACCGGGGTTTGCGGAGGAATCTGAGTGGATGCAGTACTGTCTAAAAGAAAGTGCATTCAACTCCCTGAAAGACCTGCTTGATGATAATATAACCGGGAATCTGTTTGATAAAGAGAGGCAGTTAAAAGCATTTGCAAAGATAAATGCCAATACGAATGGAACATGCGGTAGGAGTGTATATGAGTTTGTGAAAGGGAAGAAATAATGACAAAGGTAATTACATATGGAACTTTCGACCTTTTCCATGAGGGGCATTACCGGCTGCTTGAGAGGGCGAAGGCACTGGGCGACTATCTGATTGTTGGCGTGACGACAGAAAAATACGATATGGAGAGAGGAAAGCTCAACGTCGTAGATTCTCTTCCTGTCCGTATGGAAAATGTGAGAAAAACCGGATTTGTGGATGAAATTATCATTGAAGAGACATTGGGACAGAAGATTAGTGACATTCAGAAGTACCATATCGATATCTTTACGGTGGGTTCTGACTGGGTGGGTGTCTTTGACTATATCAGCGATTACTGCGAGGTAGTCTACCTGGAGAGGACAAAGAACATTTCCAGCACGATGCTCAGAGAGCAAAGGCAGCACATTCAGCGCATCGGTGTTGTCGGAACCGGCAGGATTGCCAACCGTTTTGTGCCGGAAGCGAAACTTGTGAGCGGTGTGAGTACGCAGGCCGTATATAATCCGCACAGGGAAAGCGCTGAAAACTTTGCGGAGAAGTGGGAGATAGAGGCGTACAGTAATGCAGAAGCCTTTTATCAGGATGTAGATGCCGTGTATGTGGCATCGCCCCATGAGACCCATTATGGATATGTGAAGGCGGCGCTTGAGAGGGGAAAACATGTGCTGTGCGAGAAACCGATTGCTCTTGAGAAGGCGGGAGCAGAAGAACTATTCGCGTATGCGAAGGAGCGGGGGCTTATCCTCATGGAAGGGATAAAGACAGCATATTGCCCTGGGTTCGAAAAGCTTTTAGGGATTGCGGGCAGCGGAGTCATCGGGAGCGTACGGTATGTGGACGCATGTTTTACCAAGCTTGAGAGCGTATCGAACCGGGAGCTTACGGATAAAAAATATGGCGGCAGTTTTACGGAGCTTGGCAGTTACTGTATGCTGCCGATTATAAAGCTTTTTGGTCATAAATATGAAGACGTCCGATTTGATGCGGTACATAACGGTGACGGGCTGGATATCTTCACTAAAGCATCATTTGTCTTTCCGCGCGGAATCGCGACGGCAACTTGCGGGCTTGGGGTGAAATCAGAGGGAAGGCTTTTGATAGCCGGAACGGAAGGATATATCGTGGCGGAAGCGCCCTGGTGGAAGACAACATATTTCGAAGTGCATTATGAAGACCCGTCCAGGGTTGACAAATATTCAGAGCGGTTCTTAAAAGACGGGCTTCGATATGAGATTAAAGATTTCGTAAATATGATAAATGGAAGAAACAACAGTGATTTTAAACTGACGAGGGGAGATTCCATCGCAATGGCGGATATTATGGAAAGATTCCTCAGACAGGAAGGGCGATAGAGTGAAACTATGGGCACACAGAGGATGCAGCCAGCGGTATCCTGAGAATACGCTGCTTGCATTTGAAAAAGCGGCGGCAGTAAAAGGCTTAACAGGGATTGAGCTGGACATCCAGTTGACAAAGGATGGGGAGATGGTGGTCATCCATGATGAGAGAGTGGACAGGACGACAGAAGGGATTGGCTTTGTAAGGAATTACACGCTTTCGGAAATCCGAAGGCTCCATATCTATGCGGGTGAGTCTAAAAGCCAGCAGATTCCTACGATTACAGAAGTGCTGGATTTGCTGGAGCCGGATTTAAGGGCCGGATTAAGGCTGAATATAGAATTAAAGAACGGTGTGTATTCCTATGACGGTATGGAAGAAAAGATTGTGGAATTAATCCGGCGGAGAGGATTGGAGAGACAGGTTTTGTATTCTTCGTTCTCTGCAAAGTCTTTGGTGAAGATGCGGAGGCTGGAGCCGGATGCGGAGTTGGGGATGCTGGACTCGAAGGTGTCCGACTGCCTGTACAAGTTAAGAGGAGTGGGTGCGGATGCCCTTCATCCATTTTGGAGGGCGATGGACTTGCCGAGGGAAGAGTTAAAAGACTATTCCGTGCGGGCATGGATGGGAGGACATCTCTATCCGGAGAAACCTACGGGGACAAAGTTGGATTTGGTGGCTTTAGAAAAGCAGGGGATTACGGATATCATATTGAATGAGCCGGAATGCTACCTGTAGCGGCAGGAACCGGGTGAGTATTGCTGATTATATAATATAAAGCATGACAAATACCTTATATTTGGATGATAGATAGATGATTTGAACCTTGACAATTTCATACTTATATCGATTTGGCGATAAATGCCTGATATTATATACTCTTGAGTTTCCGCAAAATACAATGAAAAAATGGATATGTCTACTCCAAAGTACA
>CANAPP010000085.1 GCA_947363565.1 uncultured Lachnospiraceae bacterium
ATTTCTTTCTATTTTTTCAAAAAAACACTTGACTTTTTATTAGCAGGCTCTCTTTGGAAAATATAAAAAATAACCATCCCGGATGATACCGGAATGGTTATGTAAATAGAAATAACTGCCGCAAAAACGACAGCTATGTATTTTAAATAAATATATACTGCTCAAAATTATCCATCTGTAAAAGCTTCCTATACTGCCCAAGAGACAGCTTTTCTGGAGAAAAAACAAAATCATATGCCTTAATCGTAGATTTAAACAACATCAGGAACATATGCCTTATCGGACGTTAGTCCGCTCGTCCTGCCAGGGATATGTATTACGCCATGCCCGGATGGGTATACCTTATCATATAAAAAAGTGTGCGCCTTTGCGATATACTTCTTCGCGCGAGCGCGCATTCTCCCGGAGGGTTTTGTGATATAGTGAACAACGTTTCCTATATCACAAAAAACCACCGGCTAAGCCGGTGGCCTTGATTTCCTCCAATAAGATTGAATTACTTTTTGTATCTTTTTCAAACTACTTTAATTTATTTACTATATAGTTTTGCCGCTTCTTCCGGAGAGATTTTCTGAACCGGAAATTCATCGGGATTCTGTCTTGACCAGTGGTACCATCCTCCGTCAAAAAGTGTAATATCTTCTATCCCTTCCTGATAACATATCAAAAAAGGAATCGTTGCTCTCCAGCCGGTACCGCAATAAAATGAAATTTCATTATCTGGCGTTGTATTTGCCTCACTTAAAAATTCTTTTACCGTTTCAATCGTAACAATAGTGCCATCTTCATTTCCGTAATCTCCGATGTTTCTCCCCCATACAGCTCCTTTAGGTTCTCCAGCCAAGTCTATATATTCATATCCTGATTTTTCTCCCTGGAACTCTTCCTTCGAACGAATACTTACAAGCCTGAAATTAGAATCCGTTTTCAATTTATTCTTGGTATCCTCCAGAGAAAGCACATATTCTGGATGTGCAGGTATTGTTGTGCCAAAACTATAAGAATCATCTCCTGAAGCAGGAAGGTTCTCGTCTGTTTCCATTGGATACCCGCTGTCTTTCCAATTTGCTATACCGCCGTCCATAATTTTAACATTTTCGACTCCTGCGTATAAACATGCAAAAGCAACGCGACCAACACTTGAATCATTGGATGAGGTTCCATAGAGAATCAGCATTGTGTCCTTATCAATCCCAAATTTTTTCATAAAGGATTCAAGCTCATCTGCAGCCCTTAAGTTATACAATTCATCTGGGTCAAATTTCTCCCCTGTCAGATCGTCCAATTTATCTCCCTGCGGCCACGGTTCCCAATCTGTATACTCAACTTCATTTGAAGTCATATAAACGGCTCCTGGAACATGTCCCTCCATATATGCATCATTTCCATTCCAGTCAACATTAATAACCAAATATTTTTGCCCTTCATCATATTCGCCGTCAACTACGCTCTTCACCCATTCAGGTGAAACAAATACCTGGCGCTGTTCCATATCCGCTGATTGCTCCTCCACCGATTCCTCCTCTTTTGACTGGCTGGTTTTCTCCTGGTTTTGGCTATCTTCCTTGTTATCCGCCGTTCCACATGCAGTTAAACACAAACTCAATGTAAGCAATAATACAATTTTTTTAACTTTCATTTGTTCTACTCCTTTGTTTCTATTATTGGGGTGCGTAAATCAGAAGTTTCCGTTCCAAAAAGGGAATTACATTATATAATCTCAGCACTTTTATAGAATTGATTTCTCCCATCACAAGTATACTTTCCTGTATATGTTTTTGCAAATCGTTTTATTCGATATACGCCGTCTTTTATAGTTTTTATCTATGAATTGCTCAAGACATTAAAAAGGCTTCTGCTGGTATCGACTACCCTCAAAAGCCTTTTTCAAACTCGCTCTAGGAATCTCTTATATTTTATTCACTGCCGCCGCCAGATACTCATTGATGACTTCCGCAAACTTTTCATTCTCCACCGCTTCGGCGAGCCTCACATCCACCAGCATCTTCCCAAGCACCGGGACTCCAAACTCCCCTGCCACCTCGTCAATGTGGCTCTCGCCAAATACCGGAATCTTCTTCCCGCAGTCCAGACATACGAGATAGCTGTAATTTTCCACAATCTCCTATCAGCAAGCTGCATATGACTGTCCTCCCCAAATTGTCAGGCCGTCATCTCCATATACCCTTTCACTCAGAGCAGGGCTGTTTATCATTTATCACATACAATCGGTTTAAACTCTTTGTATAATCAAATACCATTCTAACAAGGTACGGCGCTTTTCTCCTTTCTTATTTTCCCCGCATTCTCCACGCCGCCCACGCTGCATCAAAAGACAGCGCCACCTTCTTTTCCTCTGTTTCCACACAGTAAATCGGAAGTTCCCTCCCGTTTACATTGCTGGACACTGACGCGAAGCCTGCTACATATTTGAACGAGCCGGCAAGGGCTATGGCAAGGGTCAGTGTCACAACTACATATTTCGTCCATCTTCTTTTTGCGTCTTCTTTCATAAACATAACTCCAGAGCATAATATACCGTTACTCTAAATATATGTTAAGGAGCTTTGTCTTACGTCCGGTTTTTCCTATTTTGTTTTTACCTTCTTTACCTTGGACCACGCAGAACAGCATTTCTTACCGCCAGATTTCTTGTACGTGCGGATGCGGACATAATATACCGTTCCTTTTTTCAAGCCGGAAATAGACGCTTCTGTTGATTTTGTCTTGTTCACCGTCTTCGTCTTTGCTTTGCCAAAATCCTTGTTCACCGAATACTGGATTTGGTAGCCCGTCGTCTGATTCGCCTGCTTCTTCCATCTGGCTATGAATCCTTTGGACTTTTTCCCAAGCTTTGAAAGGCTCGTTCCCTTCGGATTGATGTTGAAGTTTTTTGTCACCGTCCCGGTGTAGTGGCTGCCCTTTCCGGTAATCTTTACTACCGCCCGGCCCGCTTTGACATTATTTGCATAGGAAACCGTATAATCCTTACCTTTTGCCAGCGTCACCTGACCGTTTCTTACCGTGACTTTCGGCTTTCTTGCCTTTTTATTGTAGGTGTAGGAGGACGGGGATACGGATGCTGCCAGCGAAGCGATATCCGCCTTCGTTATCGTATAATTTTTCACAACGCTTCCCTTATAGCTTCCTCCTGTGGCCTTGACCGTCACCGTCGCTGTGCCGGGCTCTACATTTCTGGCATATGTCACGGTATAATCGATATCTTTTTTAAGCCTCATGGAATTTTCGCTGCTGACACAGACCGTCACTGCAGGATTGACCACGCTTCCTGTATAGGCAAATTTCGTCCCCGAAAGTGTTACCGCGCATTTGGAAATGTCCCTCGGCGTGATCGTAAAGGTCTTCACCACCGTCCCATGATAGCCGCCGATGCCCTCGATGATCACCATCGCTTTTGAAGACGACGTGCTGACACTGGTGTTGTTGCTGTAGGTTACGGTATAATCTGAATTTTTCTTTAATTTGACACCGGATATCCTGACTGTCGGAACCGGCCTTATCTTGCCGCCGGTATATTCATATGAGGCGTCAACGCCGGTGATCTGAGCGTACTCGATGCTGGCATCTCCGCTGGCCGTACTCCTGTCCGACACGTAATCCAGGGCCGCCTTTGCATCAATGGCGCCGTGGCTCCCGCTTTCCGCTTTCCGATCCGCATCCGTGCTTTCATTCCTGTATTTTACGATATCAGAATTGGCGGTAACCTCAACAGCCTCCACAACCTCGTCCACTGTCAGTGAAGGATTCTCCGCAAATAAAAGCGCACAGATCCCCGATACGATCGGCGCCGCCATGGACGTTCCGTTCAAGTGCGCGTAGGAATTCTTCGAACTGAAATACGTAGATACGATCGCTTCGCCCGGTGCGCTGATATCTTTTGCCGCATTGTAATCCGACCACCGGCAGTTATAATTCTCCGCATCAAGCGCCGTGACCGACAGGCAGTCCTCAAAATCCGACGGGTACATCGGGGCTACATAAGGCGTACTTCTGTTGTCGCCGTTTCCTCCGGAGCACACACACAGAACATCATAGTAATCCGCCATGATCCCGATCATATTCTCAAGCAGACGGTCCACACTTCCCTTACTGCCGTTGGAATAATAACCCACGCTCATATTCATGATCCGAAGATTATCCACCTTCCCGCTCTCGATGAGCTGCCGGCAGTACTCGATTCCCTTCATAAATGTGGCCGTCGTCGCACCACCGCCGAAATTATCGAAAATCTTGACCGGAATGATACTGGCATTATACGATGTTCCGGCGATCCCGATTCCGTTATCCGCTTCCGCCGCGATCAGACCGCACACATGGGTGCCATGTCCCGTGGCATCTCCGCCGTTGGGCACCGTCCCGGCTGTCAGCGGCCGGTTATAATAAGAATCATAAGCATAATTTTTTAAAATATTATTCTGCAGATCTTCATGGTCCAGCCGGCATCCGCTGTCAAGCACCGCCACAGTGACGCTCTTATCCGTCTGCACGCTGTCCCATGCCTCATACACCCGGGAAGCCGAAAGATAATTGAGATACTGCGAGCCATACACATCTACCTGGCTGTTATACAGCGCATCATTGGTCCGGCTCTGCTCCTCGATTCCGTCATCAGAAAGCCCGTCCGCATTTTGCTCCTCTATCCCGGTATTCTCCCGCATATCTTCAAGCGGCTGTACATCCTCAAGCGCACTGTAGACAAAGTTCGGCTGCGCAAAGCTTACATTATCGTCCGCCTCAATCTGCGCGATCGCTTCTTCGATCTTCACATCCTCCGGAATCTCCGCAACCACAACCGTTCCCTGCTGCTCATTCGGCTCCGCCACCTCATCGGTAACCTCCGCGTCTATGCCGCTTAATGCTTCCTCGGCCTGCGCCTTGATCTTCTCCGATTTTGCCTCCGTAACTCCCGCGTCGTCATAGACGACGATCATCTCATTCGTCACGGCGATATCGGAATCCGCGATGCTTCCGCTCTCAGCCGCCGCATTCGGCGTTGCCGGAGCACTGGCCGCTGCTGCCTCAATCTCTGACACCTCAGATTCCGGCGCAGCTTTTGCCTGTCCCACCGGCATGACCGCCAGCGACAGGACCAGTACTGTGACCATAAGATTTCTGCTCCTTGAACTTCTCATTGTCTCAACCCCTTCTCCGTCAATATATTTTCCCTTAAGGCTTTATACCCTTTTACACTTAAGGCTTCCGGTTGATCTGCACTTTCTGCAGACACAACCCAAAAACATTATATCTAACAGAATATTTATCTGTCAAATCCTGATTATCTATGATAGAATAAAAATGTTAAAAAAATATTAAAAAGGGGTAACTATGGACATGAAAAGAAGACTCAAAAGAATTCTGCGGCCTGCTTCGTTTTTCTCCGTGATCATCATCTGCGGATTATTCCTCATTTTCCATACCGCACAGGTGCAGGCAGCGGCAAAGACGGTAAAATATAACGGCAAGACCATTGCCAAATATAACAAATCCGGGCACATGGTCCTGGTTCCGTCGGAAAATCCCAGTACGAACGATAAGAACTTAAACCGGCTGATGTCAGGCAACAAGGAAAAGACGGTTGTCATCCCCAAAGGCTCCACAGTAAAGCTTAACGGCGTACTAAAGCCCGGGAACAACACGACCATCATCGCCAAAGGTGCTACCGTCATCGGCAAGAAAAACAGCAACGTCATCTTCGCCGCACCCGACAAAAAGCTTAAGAATCTTTCCATCATCGGCGGGACATGGCGCAGCGTCGATAAAGAAGGGAGGACCGGCAGCCTGTTCGCTTTCTCCTTTGTCAAAAATCTGGTAATGGACGGCGTCGACTGCAACGCCAACTACAGAGGACACGCGATAGAGATCATCGCTTGCAGGAATGTGACCATAAAAAACTGCACTGTCGCCGCTATCGGCTCTAATCCGGCGAAATGCTTAGAAGAGCAGATCCAGATCGACCTTGCCACAAAAAAGACCGCGCCAAAGATTGCCGAGTTCGGCAGCAAATACGCTAAAGGCCAGACCTGCAAGAACGTCTATATCCTGAACAACACCGTCACCGGCGCCCGCGCCGTAGGCGTGAACTGGACAGATTCAGAAAACGGAAAGTGGCGCGATAAGTTCCACAAGAATGTAGTCATCAAGGGGAATACCCTCACCGGCACGACCTCTGAGGCGCTGGCATATTTTAACACCGTCGGCGGCGAGATCAGCGATAATACCATCGTGACCAATGCCACAAGAACCGACGGCAATTCGTCCTACACTATCGGCATCCACGTAGCGATCTTCGGAAACGCGCCAAAGGGCATGGCTTCCTCGAAGCTGACGATCTCAGGCAATACGGTGTACGGCAACCGCAACGGCATCCATTTCAAAGCTTACTTCAACGGCAGCGAGACGAAATGCCTGTCGAAGCTCGGCTATGTAACCGTAAGCGGCAATACCATATATTGCAAAAAGGGCACGAAAAAAGCGATCGTCCAGGTGAAGAAGAGCTGCCGTGAGCTTCTTCAGACGAACAATACGCTTTACATATGGAGATAAATGCGCTCCTAATAATAGACCTTCCTTAAGAACAATCCTCTCGCCGGAGCGAGAAATCCCGCGAGGCTCCTGTCTTCCGCCGCGATCACCACCGGAAGCTTGGATGCCTCGCGTTTTCCTGTCCCAATCTCAAGGAGCGTCCCGGTAAGGATCCTTACCATGTGATAGAGAAAGCCTGTCCCGTAATACGTGATCCGCACCTTCTCCCCGTTGCTGACAATCTTAATATTCATAATCTTCCGGACAGGATCCTTGCAGTCCGCATCATCAGTAAAGCTGATAAAATTCTTCACGCCCACCAGATATGGCACCGCAGAGCGCATAGCCTCAATATCCAGCTTCTCCGGATAATGATAACAGTATCTGCGTGAGAATACATCCGGCTTCTCCCGGCAGTCGATATAATACTCATACTTCTTGCCTCTGGCGCTCTTGCGGGCATGAAAGCCGTTCCTTACAAGCTCCACATCCACGATCCGGATATCTTCCGGGAGATACCGGTTCAGCGCCTCCCTCAGCTCATCCTCATCATAGAGCTTCGACAGCCTTACGCTGGCGACCTGCCCCCGCGCATGGACTCCCGCGTCCGTCCTCCCGGAGCCATCCACCTCCACACGATAGCCGACCAACTTACCAATACTGTACTCCAGCACAAACTGGATCGTATTATCCGTCGTCGCCTGCCGCTGCCACCCCTGATATCTGCTTCCATCATAAGAAATCGTCAATTTGTATGTTCTCATATACTATTATCACCCAATCTATATAAACTTACCGGTCAAGGATCTTCTTAAGTTCATCCATAAATGTATTCACATCTTTAAACTCCCTGTACACAGACGCAAAACGGACATAGGCGACCTCGTCCAGATCCTTAAGACCGTCCATCACCATCTCGCCGATCACACTGCTCGGTATCTCCTTTTCCTCCAGGCTGAAAATACTTGTCTCGATCCGGTCAACCATCTGCTCAATCTTTTCCGCCGAGACAGGTCTTTTATAACACGCCCGGATCACTCCATTCTCAAGCTTCATGCGGCTGTACTGCTCGCGGGTATTGTCTTTTTTGATAATAATAAGGGGGATCGTCTCCACCTTTTCATAAGTCGTAAAACGTTTTCCGCACAGGTCGCAGGAACGGCGGCGTCTGATGGACGCTCCGTCCTCCGCCGGCCTGGAATCAACAACTCTTGTATCCGGGTTACTGCAGTATGGACATTTCATCTTAACTATAATCCTTTCAATTTCGATATAGTATATAGTATATCTTCTGGCAAATGAGAAGTCAAACATTTAGGCCTACTTTTCATCACAGATTTCTACAAGAACAATATCCGGTCCTATCCGCTTGATGCAGTGGAAGGGGATGATGTACTCCGCCCCGTCCCCAAAGAATCCGCAGAACTTCCCCGTCCGCGGGACGACGACCGCCTCGATGCATCCTTTGCACTCATCGATGATCAAATCTGTGATGTAGCCAAGCTTCTTGCAGTCACAGGTATTGATCACTTCTTTATCCTCTAATTCACAAAGCCTCACAGGCACATCCTCCGAAAGCTTCCGATGCGTATTTCACCGGTACAGAAAAATCCGCATACACTATTAGTATAGTATATGCGAATCTGTATCTTTTGCTATTCTTCAATATCTATGACCGACACGGGACAACTGTCTCTCGCCTCAGTCGCCGGCTTCTCATATTCCGGTGCAACATCGGCAAATGCCTCCGCTATACCGTCGTCGTTAAATCTGAACACCTCCGGGCACGCTGCAACACAGGCGCCGCAGGAAATACACCCTTCATTCACTTTTGCTTTCATCAGGGTTCCTCCTTACCTTTTTTCTTAGGATTCCCTGCTTCAGTTAAAAATATACGTCATCCGCCCGGATTTTAAGCCGGCGATGCCCGGCGCATACCAACAAATGCTGCACACCCAGCAAACGTTCCATATCCGGCATCCAGCACAGCCTACGCCAGTATCGGCCCTACTCTCTTACCCAGGTGCCGTTCCTGCCCTTAAGCGCATCCTTCAGGCACTCGAAGGACGTGATCACCGCCCGGCGCCCTTTTCTCTTCCTGATAAACTCTACCGAGGCACTCAGCTTCGGCAGCATATTATACTCACCAAAATGCCCCTCTTCCATATATTTCTTCGCTTCCTCAACGGATATCTCGCCAAGCGCTTCCTCTTCCGGGCGTCCCAGATTAATCTTTACTTTCTCGACACTGGTCAGGATGATCAGCTCGTCCGCATCGATCTCCTCAGCCATCTTTCCCGCGATCAGATCCTTCTCGATCACCGCGCTGGCGCCCTTCAGGTGATGGTCCTGCTGCAGGACAGGGATCCCTCCTCCTCCGCAGGCGATAACGATCTGATCCGCGTCAAGAAGCGCCCGGACAGCGTCAATCTCAACAATACTGACCGGGTTCGGCGCAGATACTATCCGGCGGTATCCCTTCCCCGGCTCTTCCACCACATAATTACCCTTTTTACGCTCCTCGCCCGCCTCTTCCACATTCATATAACGCCCGAGGATCTTCGTCGGTGTGTAAAATGCCTCATCGTACGGGTCTACGATCACCTGTGTGAGGATCGTGCTTACCGTCCGGTAAATGCCCCGGTTCAACAGCTCTTCACGGATCGCATTCTGCAGGTCGTAGCCGATATATCCCTGGCTCATGGCCGAGCAGACCGACATCGGCGCAGCCGTGTAATCCTCATGTACTTTTCCGAATTCATTCATCGCCGTATGGATCATGCCCACCTGCGGGGCGTTGCTGTGAGTGATCGCCACCTGATACCCATCCTCGATCAGATCGGCAATAACCCTGGAAGTCTTCCTCGTCGCCTCCATCTGCTTCGGAAGGTTCGTTCCAAGTGCCCGGTGCCCTAACGCGACAACTGCTCTCTTCTTCATAAACTTTACCCCTCTCTCGGAATCAGAAAATACTCTGTCCCTTAGCATCCATTGTATCATTGATTCTTCTAAAACACAATATACCATCCAAAAAGAGACGCGTCTCCCTGCCAGGGAAGCGCGTCTCTTACTGAATCGGGGTAACAGGATTCGAACCTGCGACCTCACGGCCCCCAGCCGTGCGCTCTAACCAAACTGAGCCA
>CANAPP010000086.1 GCA_947363565.1 uncultured Lachnospiraceae bacterium
AAAAATGGAGCCGTTGCTCCGGTAGATTATTCACCTACTTTTGCAACAGCCCCTTCTCTATACTTTCTCTCGTATCTGTTTTCTCTAATTTTTATTCGCCGTCAGCGCCCGCATCACAAGCAAGGTTCCAATCATCAGCACGATTCCCACCACAAGCGAGATAACCGCCACAAGCGCACCCGCCATAAAGTTCTGCAGGATTCCTGCAACCAGGTAAGTCACGCAGGACACAACCGCCACTGTAACCGCGTAAGGCAACTGCGTCGTCACATGATTAACATGATTGCACTGCGCGCCCGCAGACGCCATAATCGTCGTATCCGATATGGGCGAACAATGGTCGCCGCACACTGCTCCTGCCATACATGCGGAGATAGAGATGATCATCATCGTCTCATTTTTCCCGACGAATACCGCAACTACAATAGGAATCAGGATACCGAAAGTTCCCCAGGATGTTCCGGTGGCAAATGCAAGGAAACACGCTACAAGGAAGATGATTGCCGGAAGAAGGCTCAAAAGCCCTGTGGCGTTTTCCACAACTCCTGCCACATACTCCTTCGCGCCAAGGCTGTCTGTCATAGCTTTCAGTGTCCACGCAAACGTAAGGATCAAAATTGCCGGAACCATCGCCTTAAATCCCTCCGGGATACAAGCCATGGACTCTCCGAATTTCAGCACCTTCCGCACCGCGTAGAATACAATTGTTATCACGAACGCAAAGAAACTGCCAAGCATCAGCCCTACAGACGCATCACTTCCGGAAAATGCCTCCACAAAGCCTGTTCCGCTAAAGAACCCGCCGGTATAGATCATGCCGATAACACAGCAGATGATCAGTACGACTACCGGGAAGATCAGGTCGATGACACCGCCCTTGCTGTCGTCTATCTCTTCCTCCGCGTTGGCGTAAGGACGGTCCGGGGTAGTGTAAAGGTCGCCTGCAAGCGCATTAGTCTCATGCAGTTTCATTGAGCCGTAATCCATTTTTAACAGCACGATGGTCACCATCATGACGATGGTAAGGAGCGCGTAGTAGTTAAACGGAATCGCACGGATAAAGATAGAAAATCCGTCTTCGCCCTCCACGAACCCGGTGACTGCCGCCGCCCAGGAAGATATAGGCGCGATGATGCACACCGGAGCCGCCGTCGCGTCAATCAGATAAGCAAGCTTTGCCCTGGACACATTATGCTTGTCCGTCACCGGGCGCATAACACTCCCCACAGTCAGGCAGTTAAAATAATCGTCGATAAAAATCAGCACACCAAGAAGGATTGTCGCAAGCTGCGCGCCCACCCGGCTCTTGATATGTACGCTTGCCCAGCGCCCGAACGCCGCCGAGCCTCCCGCTTTGTTCATCATGCATACCATGATGCCAAGGATAACAAGGAATACAAGGATTCCCATATTGTAAGCATCCGTAAGGGAGCCTATGATACCGTCCTGGAATACATGGAGGATGGTCTTCTCAAAGGTAAACCCAGAGTAGAATACCCCTCCGATTAAAATTCCCACAAACAGGGAACTGTACACTTCCTTCGTGATCAGCGCGAGCACGATTGCCACCACCGGGGGAATCAGCGACCAGAAGGACGCATACATCTTCGGCACATATTCTGCCGCCTCGTCCGCCGCAAATACGGTCATGCTGCTCATCATAAGGATTCCAAGAAGTGCGGCTGTACCCCACAACACTTTTTTCTTTTCTCTCATTGTCTTACGTTCCTTTCTAAAGGTAAAATATAAAAATGCCATGAACAACGCTTTCCGGGCGCGCTCATGGCATAGCATACAACAATCCATTTCAAAAATATCATAGATACACTGAACCGATAGCGCTCCACTGCTGTGACAGTCCGCAACATATTCTGCCTGCGTCCCAGAGATTACCCTTGGGGAGATAATCCCTTCGGCGGTTTCCCCTTTCCCTAAGAGCAGCCCCCCGGCTGTCGCTCTCAAGTAATCATGAAATCCGCGCCTCTATCATGTCTTCTGTTATTCATATAGTACATTTTTAACACGTTTAACGCCGATTGTCAATGTATGTCTGGATTTTATCCGTATTTTTATCAAAATATCCTTTTGTTCGCCTTATAAATCTCCCGGAAACGCAAAAACTCTTCATCATAAATCTTTACATGCTCCGGATTCGGCTCGGTAATCTCTTCATTCAGCCTCACCATGCTTTCACACGCCTCTTCATAGCTCTTAAAATACCCGCATCCTGCCGCTGCCGTTATCGCCGCCCCCAGCGACGCCTGCTCCTTCTCCCTGTTAGTATAGACCGGGCAGTTGTACATATCCGCCTGAATCTGGCGAAACAACGGGCTCTTCGCCCCTCCGCCGGACGCAATCACCCGGTCGGCTTTGATTCCCAGCGACTCTAAGATTGCCATGGACTCTTTCATGCTGTATACGATTCCTTCCATCGTGCTGCGGATCATGTGCGCCTTTTCATGCTTTAAAGTCATTCCCACATACACCGCTTTTGCCTCCGGGTCGTTGTGAGGAGTCCTCTCGCCGTTCAGGTAAGGGAGAAATAAAAGCCCTTCGCTGCCCGCCGGAACCTTCGCGGCGTACTCGTTCATCTCGTCAAAAGTTCCCATGCCGAGAATATTATTTTTCAGCCACTTAAGAGCCACCCCGCCGCTTAGGTGCGCCCCCATGATGCTCCAGAGATGCTCATTTGCATGGCACCAGGTATTGGTCCGGAGTTCCGGGTCGTAAAGGGGCGCGTCAAGAGCACCGGTAAGATGACATGCCGTGCCAATGGTAGATGCCACGAAACCATTTTTAATCATTCCGTTTCCAAGCTCCATCATCAGGGAATCTCCTCCGCCGTATGCAATCACTGTTCCCTCCTTAAGCCCTGTGAGGGCTGCACATCCGGCAGTCACTTCCCCTGCCCTCTCGTAAGCCTCATGGCTTTCCGGCAGAAATGAAAATGGTATACCCAGTTTTTTAAGTATCTCATAAGCCCACGTCCGTTTTTTCATATCCCACATGCCGGTAGAGCTTGCATCCGAAGAATCCGTTCCCAGTGCGCCGCACATCCGGTACCGGATATAGTCCTTCGGACACATGATCTTATCAATCTTTTCGTAATTTTCCGGCTCGTGCTCCCTCACCCACATCAGAGACGGCAGCGCAAAGCCTGTACTTAAGCGGTTGCAGTACACGGCGCCGAATTCCTCCCTCGGCACCGCCTCATAGATGCGCGCAATCTCCTCCGCCGAGCGCTGGTCTGCCCAGATAATCGCATTGCGGATTGGCTGCCCTTTTCTATCCAGCATGACAAGCCCGTGCATCTGCCCAGAATACCCGATGCCCTTAATCCCTTCTCTAAGCGCCGGTTCCTTTTCAAGCATCTGCCGGATTGCCCGGACTGTAGCGTCCCACATCATCTCCATATCCTGCTCCGCCTGATTAAGCTCCGGTTTCAAAATGTCATACTCACACTGACCTGCCGCCAGCGTCCGCCCTGCCGTGTCAACCGCCACCGCACGGACGCTGGACGTGCCGATATCAATTCCCACAAAACATTCCATATCAATCTTCTCCTTCCCTGAAAACCTCATAAATCCCTTTCATCGTTCTTTTTTTCGCTCTCCATTCCTTTCCTTTTTCCGCCTGTTCCTTAAGCTGCCTGTAGATACACTCGGCATCCTTTTTTAAATCCTGCCTGTATACCGAGACCGGATAGTTTTCCGCTCCTTCAAAATCATCCACAACCGCCAGAGATGCCGCCGCTGACATGCCCGTTTCCCTAAGGAGCCTTGCCGTGCGCTGCCCCAGTTCCCGGTCATTGCATACGATAAGACCCTCTCCCATCTTCCGGACAGCCTCCTCGATGCGCCGAATATCCGGCTCACCCACACTTCTGTCACGCCTCCACGAAACTCTGATTACCTCGCCGCCCGGACAGAACTTCCGGAATGCCTCTTCCCTTTTCCTCACATTGCTGACAGAAAGCTTATCCCATCCGATGTCCAGATAACTGCCGTACTCCTTTTTCTGCCCCCGGACCAGCGTCCTCACCGCGTCTTCATTGTCCAGATACACGCAGTCCGCATAGGGGAACGCGCCGTCCGTATCAAAAAACACAAGATTCATCCCGATACTGCGGAGCCTTAATAATTTTTCCGCATCCACCTGCTTGTCATCCGGCCAGACGACCGCATTTTTAATATTCTTGCTGTAAAGCCGGTACAGGCAGTCCTCAAGCCCCGTCTTCTCCGGAACCTCCACATACAAAAGCAACGTGTCATGCTCCCACGCCGTCTTCTGAAACTTCGTGATAAACTCCGCAAAGAAAGGATTTTTCGACGGAGCCACAAGCGCCGCCATATCAAGCGCCGTATCGTTCCCCCAGTTCCGGTACGTCACATGGGTACCGCTGCCAACCTCCCGGGCAATCAGGTTCTCCTCCTCCAAAAGCTCAAGCGCCTTCCTCACCGTAATCCGGCTCACATCATAATCCACCGCCAACTGCCTCTCCGAAGGAATCCTCTCCCCATCCCGATACACCCCCATATAAATCTGATAACAAATCCTATTCTTAAGCTCCAGATACCTAAGCTCCGACATTCCCGCACCCATACTCTCTCCCCCTCTCCATGTCCAACCTCAATCCATACCCACCACAACAAACCTACCTTCCGTACCTCCAAAACACTACGGCACCCGCCACCCTCGCTCACCCCAAAAGTATTGCAGTGTTCCGCATGTACGGTGTACACAGGCCGGACCTCCTTGTATCCGGAGCGGAGGTTAAGCGTAGCCTCGGAGCGAAGGATATAAGGAGGTCCGGTCGTCCTCCCTCACACCCCTAACACTCAATACTTGTAGACTCCATATCCAGCCGCGTGATGATATCTTCCTGTATCGCCGGCGACAGATCCAGAAAATTTACAAACGTCCCGTGAATCCTCATGATATACACCCCGCCTGGCGCATATTTTTTCGGATTCGCCAGCACTTTTCTGAGCATATCCGGCGTCGTCACATTCACATACAGATAAAATGGCTGAATCCTGTTCCTCGACGGACTATGTCCGCCCGCGCCGCAGGCGCATGAATTATGGAATGCCCTGCGGGTATCATTTGACGGATTATAAAACAGCGGATTGATAATCTTATCCCGGAATTCTATGCCTTTCCCTTCAAAGGTATCCGCCTTAAAATACCCCGGATTGATGCCGAAATGAGACGCATAACCCCCGTTCATCTTCTCATAAGGCAGATGCATCCCGGAAAGCACCCTAAATCCAAGCCCGGAATGTGCCTCCCCGTACAGCGGGTCTACACCGTACCCCAGCATATCCCTAGATTTCCTTCCGTCCGGCGTCGCTCCCACCCAGTAGCCGTACAGAAGATGGGTGGACGGCGTGGAAAAATCACTCCGGAACGGATTGCCCAGATAATTCTTCTTAGATGATACAATATCGCTGACCCTGTTTGCAATTTCTTTTGCCTCCAGGTCTACGGTTTCGATATTATTTCCATATTTCTTACAACTGAGAAGGTACTGGTGCATCTCCGGGTCATTTTCAAAATTCGTCCGCAGCGCCTCCACTAAACGGTCTGCGTCTTCCGGCCTTTCCTTAAGGAGCGCATCAATGGCGATAAAGGAATCCGCAACCACGGAAAGCCCATGGATCAGGCAGCCGCTCCCATTATATTTTGTTCCCTGCTTTTTCGTATCCCGGGTATCAATCCCGGATTCTGCGCCGCCCATCATCACCGACAGGAACGGAACCTGAAGGAGACCCACCGCCTCCGAGGCCGCATTTGCCGACGCAGCCATCTTATCTGCATACTCGTCAACATTTTTATAAAAAATCTCCCGGATATTCCGAAGGACTTCTAACTTGCTCTTGCAGCCGTTCTCCTCGTCCGTCTTCCCAAGCCTCTTCCCGGTAACCGCAGAAACCCCGCCGTTTACGCAAAGCTCCAGGATTTTCCCCAGATTGACCAGCTATTGGTGGTATTGCCATTGTCCTTTCCCATAATGAGGGGTTCCTGGCAGCCCGCCACCGAATAGTCCTGCAAATCCTCATGTTCCACTCCATGCGCCTCTAAAATCGGAAACAGGCTGTCGTCATTAAACAGCGACGGGGTAAGGCAGCCCGGCGTAAAAAAGAATCTCCCGAGGCTCTCATAAAGCTCCTTCGGCGTATCTTTATGTAACTTCACCGACAGAATCGGCTGGGGAAGATTCATGTCATAGTACGCGTCCAAAAGCGCATAGGAGCTCAAGTTCGTAAGGTCTTTCCCGTCATTTGACTTCCCTCCCACAATCAAGTTCTGGGAAATCGCCCAACTGCGGTCCGCCACATTGAAGAACACAAGGAGATGCTTGAAAAGCGACGCCGACACTTCCCTGCTCATATTCGTCTTTGCCCGGTAAGGCTCGAAGATGCGGTCTGCATTTCCCACCGAGAAAGCAAATGGATTCGGCGTCTGCTCTAAGCACATGGTCTGCCAGATCAGGATAAACGCCTGGATTGCCTCGAAAAGATTCTCCGCGCCCTCTCCCGGAACTTTTTTAAGGGTATCCTTCATAAGCCGGTAACGCTCCCTGTCCTTCCCGCCGGATGTCCGCTCCTTTTCCTCCGCCAGCGCCGCGTACCTGTCCGCCAGCACTTCCAGCGCATCAAGGGATATCTTCATAGCCTCAAAATAATCTTTTCTGTCATCCCCGCACTTCGCCTGATTCCTGCTTATCTCTTCTTTGATCCCCTTCGTTCCGTGAGCCAAAAGCCCCCTCACATCCGGAATCAGATGCCCCGTTACCTGCTCGATAAAAAAGATAGCCTCACTGGTGCTGTCTCCCGCGATGTCATACGCTTTTCTGAGGGCATCTGCATAAGGGGTCTGGTTATTGTATTCCTTTAACGCATCAATCCGCTCCTGCGTGATATCCCCGATGGGCTCAATATCGCCGAACACCGCCACCGGGTCACAGTAGCCGCTGAAAGAATCCACCGTAAACGCAGGATTAATCAGCGCATATGAACGGGCAAAAGAATCATCCTGGGTTCCGGCAAACACATGGTAATCTCCGATATGCAGCGGAATATTCTTCATAACCTCCACCTGCGTCCTGGCAATACGGATACAGTCCTTCTCCCCCTTAAACTTCTCATCGCACTCCCTCTGGATTTCTTTCGCCAGAAACCACCCCTCCAGGTGGTCAAGACTTCTTTCCTCCTGAAAACGTTTCTTTGCCAGCTTAGTAATCTCCTGCGCGTTTAAAACAGCTTTGATTTCCATCTTTCTCTCTCCTTCCTTATCTTTTAACTTTCAGACGATTGCGAAATTTAAGTTTGCCAGTGCCTAATTGTGCAGTTTGTATATTCCATAAGCAGACCTTAGTTTATCGTCGGTACTTAGCTGCCGTATTTTGGCAGCTTATGTACCGCTACG
>CANAPP010000087.1 GCA_947363565.1 uncultured Lachnospiraceae bacterium
AACCAACGAATGCAGGAGTCAAAGTCCTGTGCCTTACCGCTTGGCGATAGCCCATCATCACGCCGGGATAATCCCGGACAAAAAAAGAAAGGTGGGTAAAGGGACTCGAACCCTTGATATCCAGAACCACAATCTGGCGCGCTAACCAACTGCACCATACCCACCATATTATCTACCCGCCAGATCAAATCAATCCGGCAAGTATTTCACTATTAAATTGTAGTGGTTCTAACGAGCCTGGGGGGATTCGAACCCTCGACCTACGGCTTAGAAGGCCGTTGCTCTATCCAGCTGAGCTACAGACTCATAAGACTTAGCTCCTTAGAACTAGCACCCTTAAACCCTTATCTTACAGGCTTTAAGAAAGCGGGTGATGGGAATCGAACCCACGTATCTAGCTTGGAAGGCTAGTGTTCTACCATTGAACTACACCCGCATGAATCGTCTATCGGGGTGACAGGATTCGAACCTGCGACCTCCTGGTCCCAAACCAGGCGCTCTAGCCAAGCTGAGCCACACCCCGTTATTATATTGTCTTTAACTTAATCCCCGTGACACAAGACATATTATATATGATGGTTCTCAGCTTGTCAACATTATTTTTCATTTTTTTCTACTATTTTTTTGATTTGTACTACACGTACATTAGCTGTACATCCACGGTTCCATTTTCGTCGATTTCCATAATCATATAAGTGGCTCTGCGCCCACTCTGGCGGGGATAGGCGATGCTCCCGGGGTTCAGTGTGATCAGCCCGTCTTCCTCAGAATACGACGGCCTGTGGGTATGGCCGTACATCACGATATCCGCCCCTCTGGCCCTCGCCTCCTTCTTCAGGTAGTCTTCATTCATCACGACATAATAAGCGTGGCCGTGGGTGATGAATATATGCTTTCCCTGTACATCAAATTCTTCCTCTCTCGGAAGATCCGAGAAAAAATCATTATTCCCGCTGATAATATGCGACGGGCAGTCGATGAGCGCCCGCATATAATCTTCACCGCCCTCAGTGTCGCCGAGATGTATCAGCATATCAATATTATCCGTCCGTTCCAGTACTTTTTCCAGATTACGATGCGATTTGTGTGTATCGCTTACAATCAGTATCTTCATCTTCCTCACCGCTGCATATTTTTTCTTTCAATAATTACTCTCATCTTCCTAAGTCCCTCGCCCCGATGGCTCAGCTCATTTTTCTTCTCCGGGGAAATCTCGGCGCTGGTGCATCCGTATTCTGGCAGAAAGAATATGGGGTCATAGCCAAAGCCATTCTCTCCCGCGATCTCGTGGCCGATGGCGCCCTCCATCGTGCCCCTGACTACTTCGCTCGTCCCGTCGGGAAATGCCGCTGCGATGGCGCAAACGAACCTGGCCGTCCGCTCATCATCCGGCACGCCCTCAAGCCGGTCTAAGAGCGCCTGGTTCTTGATATCATAGGACGTATCCTCCCCCAGATAGCGCGCGGAGTAGATCCCCGGCTCCTTGCCGAGATAATCGATCTCAAGCCCCGAATCATCGGCAAGGACGATGGTGTCCTTATACCGCGGGTCCTTTGCGGCTATCCTGGCGATCCCTTTCGCCTTGATCAGCGCATTCTCCTCAAAGGTCTGCCCGTCCTCCACGATATCCGCCGCGATCCCGGCTTCCTTCTGGGAGAGTATCTCCATCCCCAGCCCGTCAAGAATCATCCGGATCTCCACCATCTTATGTTCATTTCCCGTTGCAAATATTATCTTTTCCATATAAACTTACACTCCTTTTGTCCTCTTCGGCGGCTTCGGCCCCAAAAACTGGTAATAATATGTCTTAAGCATCCCGTTATAAATCTTACGGTTCTTATCCGCTTTCCGCCCGAAATACTTCTCCGCCTCCTCGTAGGAGGTGATCATATATGCCGACCACGCGTCAAGCCCCTTAAATCTCTCGCCGAAAGTCCGGTAAAGCTCTGGCAAGTCTTTTTTATCCTCCAGACGCTCCCCGTAGGGCGGATTGGTGATGATAAAGCCGTACTTCTTCGGATGGCTCAGCTCCGCCACAGAACGCTCCTGGAAGTGGATCAGCTTCCCGACGCCTGCTTCCTCGGCATTCCTTCTGGCTATCTTAAGTACCGAACCGTCCGCGTCATACCCTTGTATATCTGCGGAAATGTCATCGTCCACGATATCATTTGCCTCATCAAGCACGTCGTACCACAGCTTCTTCGGCACCAGGCCGTCCCACTCCTCCGCCAAAAAGGAACGGTTCATCCCCGGCGCTATATTCGCTGCCATCATCGCCGCTTCTATGGGAAATGTCCCGCTTCCGCAGAAGGGATCTACCAGTATCCGGTCCTTCCTCCAGGGTGTCAGCATGATAAGCGCAGCCGCCAGAGTCTCCGTAATCGGCGCTTTGCCCGCCACCTCCCGGTATCCCCGCTTGTGAAGGGACACGCCGGTGCTGTCGATCCCCACTGTCACCACGTCCTTCATCAGGAACACCCGGACCGGATAGGCCGCGCCGTCCTCGGGGAACCACTCGATATGATAACTCTCTTGCATACGCCTGACCATCGCCTTCTTCATGACCGACTGGATATCCGAAGGACTGAACAGCTTACTCTTCACCGACGCCGCCTTCGCCACCCAGAACCTCCCGTTCTTCGGGATATATTCCTCCCAGGGGAATCTCCTTGTCTTTTCAAATAGCTCCTCAAAAGTGACTGCGGTAAAGCTCCCGACTTTCAGCAGGATCCTCTCTGCCGTCCTAAGGAACACATTCGCCCGGCAAAGCGCGTCCGCATCCCCGTAGAATGTGACCCGCCCGTCCGCTACCTCCGCGATCTCATAGCCAAGCTCGATAATCTCTCTTTTTAAAACCGCCTCCAGCCCGAAATGGCATGGAGCGATCAATTCCATCTTTCTCATCTGTTTCTCCACGATATTCAAAATATTCCTTCTCCATCTTACTTGCAAAGGTATAACTTTGTCAATCCTCAAACAAAAAATTGAGGGATATGCTTTCTGGCATATCCCCCGTCTGGCCTGAACTGATCTAGTAGTTGTTGCTTGTGTTAGATGCATTCTTATCAGAAGCGTTCTGGTTAGAAGCATTCTTGTTTGCAGAATTCTGGTTGGATGCATTCTTGTTGCTGGAATTCTGGTTGGATGCGTTCTTGTTAGATGCATTCTGATTTGTAGTGTTCTGGTTAGATGAATTATAATTTTTAGCCATTTTCAAATTCCTCCTAATCTTTTTGGTTCGGAGTTATTATGTGCATTTTTTATTTTTTTATGTAAAAGACAAGAAATTAAGTTTTTTTTAATTTTTCGCTTGCTTTTTGTTTCTTCCTATATTATACTATTTGTTGTAGAGAGAGAACTCTTTACAACCCCTTATTAATTATTTATACTCCCCTCAAAAGACCGATGGCTTCCCCCATCGGTCTTTTACTTTTCTTCCATATTCCATATTATACTAGCGTCTCCGCCCGAATGCCCGGACGATGACCGCCACGATAAGCACCGGCACCAGTATCGGCGCAACAAGGCTGATAATCCCTCCGACGACCGCAACGACGGCAAGCAGGACGCCGATAACCCCCAAAAGCAGCAAGACCAGTTTCCACCAGCCTCTCCCGGAAGTCCCTATCCGGTTTGTCCCGGCTGTCCTTCCCTGCTGTCCGGCCTGCCCGTAGGTCTGGCCGTACGCCTGTCCTCCCTGCTCATAGGCATAGCCTCCCACGCCCGGCGCGCCTTCTGCAGCGTCGATGATCGTCCGCGCGATCACCCACGGGTCTCCAAGCTCGCCGATCACCTCTTCCTCGCTTCTTCCGCCGTCTACCTCTCCACGGATATACTGGCTGTAATAATCTACATTCTCCCGCACCGCAGCGCCGTTAAGGTCGTTGCCGAGAGCCTCCTGCAATTTATCTAAAAATTCACTTTTCGTCATCTGCATCCTCCTGCCCGTATAAGATAAAAACCCTGAACTTAGAATAACATATTTATATACGTGTTCCAAGTCCAAGGTTCTTAAATTTTATTAAATCGGTCGTCCGGCGTTACTGTTCACACAGCGTCTACACTTCAAAGATCAGGTCGCCGTAGGATGGCATCGGCCACGCCTCTTTATCGACGATCATCTCAAGCTTATCCACCGGTGCGCGCAGCGCCTCCATGGCAGGAACCACATCGAAGTAGTAGAACCTCGCCCTCTTCTCACCCTCTTCCATAGCCACAGCCTCATCAACCAGCTCGGTAAGGCGCACATTGGCCTTTTTCGTCTCCGCAAGAAGCTTTGTCACATCTGCCAGAGCTTCTGCCTGCACAGACGCGTCCGCCCCTGCTTCCTTCACCGCGATCACGGTGTCGGCGAGGGATTTGGTGTACTTGATCACCGCCGGGATAAACTGCTTGCTTGCCATGTCGATCATGGTGCGCGCTTCGATATTGATCGCCTTCGCATAGTTCTCGTATTTGATCTCTGCGCGAGACTCAAGCTCTGCCCTCGTAAATACCTTGAATTTCTCAAACATGGCGATAGCCTTATCTGTGGTGAGCGCCGGGATGGCCTCGACCATAGAGCGTATATTCGGGAGCCCGCGTCTTTCGGCCTCTTTTACCCACTCGTCAGAATAACCGTTGCCGTTAAAGATAATGCGCTGATGCTCTGCCGCGTATTTCTTGATCAGGTCATGTACGGCAAGGCCGAAGTCATCCGCCGCTTCAAGCACGTCACAAGCCTCTGAGAACGCCTCTGCGACGATCGTGTTAAGTACAACATTCGGCCCGGCCACAGAATCCCTCGAGCCGACCATACGGAACTCAAATTTATTGCCGGTAAATGCAAATGGGGATGTCCGGTTACGGTCTGTGGCGTCTTTCGCCAGGTCAGGAAGCGTGCGCACACCGGTATCGAGCCTTCCGCCCTTGATACTGTGCGTCGCCTCTCCGGTGACGATAAGCTGTTCCATCACATCGCCCAACTGCTCTCCTAAGAATATGGAAATGATCGCCGGAGGCGCCTCATTCGCTCCAAGCCTGTGGTCATTGCCCGGATCTGCCGCAGACTCACGGAGAAGGTCCGCGTGCTTATCGACCGCTCTCAGGATACAGGTCAGGACAAGCAGGAACTGGATATTTTCGTGAGGTGTCTTACCCGGGTCTAAAAGGTTCCTTCCATCATCCGTCGTCAGGGACCAGTTATTATGCTTTCCAGAACCGTTAACCCCCGCAAACGGCTTCTCATGGAGCAGGCACTTCATACCGTGCTGGCAGGCTACCCGCTTCAATGTCTGCATGACCAGATGGTTGTGGTCCACGGCGACATTCGCCTGCGCATAGATCGGCGCCAGCTCATGCTGTGCCGGTGCGACCTCATTATGCTGGGTCTTGGCTGACACGCCCACCTTCCAGAGTTCTATGTTCACATCCTTCATAAATCCGGCGATCCGCTGGCGGATCGTCCCAAAGTAATGATCGTCCAACTCCTGCCCCTTCGGCGGCATAGCCCCGAATAAGGTGCGTCCGGTGTAGATAAGATCCTTTCTCTGGAAGAACTTTTCCCCGTCCACGAGGAAATACTCCTGCTCAGGCCCGACAGACGGCACCACCTTCTTAGAAGTCGTATTTCCAAACAGGCGCAGAAGCCGGATCGACTGCTCATTGATCGCCTCCATGGAGCGAAGAAGCGGCGTCTTCTGGTCAAGAGCCTCCCCGGTATAGGAACAGAATGCCGTAGGGATACAGAGTGTGGCGCCCGCCGCATCATGCCGGACAAAGGCTGGGGAAGTGCAGTCCCACGCCGTATACCCTCTCGCCTCAAAGGTCGCACGAAGCCCGCCCGACGGGAAGGAAGACGCATCCGGCTCTCCCTTGATCAGCTCTTTCCCGGAAAAGCTCATCAGGACTTTTCCGCTCTCAAGCGGCGCGGAGATGAATGAATCATGCTTTTCCGCCGTAACGCCTGTCAGCGGCTGGAACCAGTGGGTATAATGAGTAGCGCCCTTCTCGATCGCCCACTCTTTCATCTCATGGGCGATGACATCCGCCGTTGCCAGGTCAAGCTCCTTGCCTTCCTCGATCGTCTTCTTCAAATCCCTGTAGATCTTTTTCGGCAGACGCTCCTGCATAACGCTGTCGTTAAACACGTCTTCCCCGAAAATATCTGCTACATTAATCACTTCGCTCATATTGCTTACGTTCCTTTCTTTAAATCACGATTTTACTTCATATACTGGTGCATCCCACCGTACATTAGAAAAAAAGGCATTCCAATCTTGATTGGAACGCCTTTGTTCTTACTACGCCTGTTAGTATAACTCAATCATCCGAAAAAGGCAAGCGAAAAATGATATTTTCTTACGCCTTTCCTACTGATCCGAATAATTCCATCTTCTCTTTTACTTTTTCAACAATTGCTTCAGCGCCCGGCTTCAGTAACTTACGCGGGTCAAATCCCTTGCCCTCCAAGTCCTTGCCAGCCTCAATGTACTTACGTGTCGCATCAGCAAATACTAACTGACACTCTGTATTAACATTGATCTTAGCTACTCCGAGGTCGATCGCCTTCTTGATCATATCATCCGGAATACCTGTACCGCCGTGAAGAACTAACGGCATATCTCCGGTAAGCTTCTGGATAGCATCCAGAGTCTCAAAGCTTAAGCCTGCCCAGTTCTCCGGATATTTGCCGTGGATATTACCGATGCCTGCTGCCAGCATGTCCACACCGAGATCAGCGATCATCTTGCACTCGTTCGGATCAGCGCACTCGCCCTGTCCTACAACGCCGTCTTCCTCGCCGCCGATCGCTCCAACCTCTGCCTCAAGGGACATCCCCTTCTCTCTGCAGATCTCGATCAGCTCTTTTGTCTTAGCAACATTCTCCTCGATCGGATACTTGGAACCGTCAAACATGATAGAGGTAAATCCTGCCTCGATACACTTCTTGCATCCGTCATAGCTGCCGTGGTCAAGATGCGTAGCAACAGGAACCGTGATTCCCATCTCCTCTACCATAGCCTCTACCATAGCCTCTACAGTCTTGAAACCTGTCATGTACTTTCCTGCGCCCTCGGATACACCTAAGATGACCGGTGACTTGCACTCCTCAGCAGCCTGAAGAATAGCCTTTGTCCACTCAAGGTTGTTAATGTTGAACTGTCCTACTGCGTAGTGGCCTGCTACTGCTTTCTGCAGCATCTCTTTTGCTGATACCATCATATCTTTATTCCTCCAATTTTCTCAGCCTGCGCCGCATCCTTGCGAAACGGTCACGGACTTAATAATTTTGCTTTTTTTATTATAGCTCATAAGGAAGAAAAAAACAATATAAAAATCCCTCTCAAAGATTTCTCTTCGGGAGGGAATCAAAATGACTCCAAGGGGAATCGAACCCCTGATTCCAGCGTGAGAGGCTAGCGTCTTGACCGCTT
>CANAPP010000088.1 GCA_947363565.1 uncultured Lachnospiraceae bacterium
GGAAAACAGCATAATCTTTCAACTTTTTTTGTCCAAAGTATTGACATAGGTCCACCCTGTCTCTTTTCTGTTATTGTTATCCATGTGTCATCCTCTCTTATCTCTCCTGTCATTCAAGTGTCATTGTTATCTCTTCTCTCTTGTTCTTCTGTAATTCATACGCTATTTCTCCTTATCTTTCCTTTGCCCTCCCTGAGCTTCCTTTTTCTTTTCTGCTTTCCTGCACCTGAGATAATCCCAACGCAGCCTCTTTCTTTCCAGCATCCGGTTCTTTCTTCCCCGTCTCCCGCATCTGCTTGATTGCTTCCCTCACGGAAGACTTCTCTGAAATGCCAAATCTGCAGGCTTTAGAAGTATCCGCCCCGGTTGCGCTTTGCCTCCCGGATATAAGCTCGGACAGATGGGATTTTCCTGTCCCTGCCAAAAAAGGGGGCCGGTACTGTTCCGGGCAGTCCTGCTGCGGTTCCTGTGGTTCCTGCGGTTCCTGTAATCCCCGCCGCTGCTGTGACCCAGTCTCCTTCCCTGTTTCCTGCCGGCCTTGCTGGATCTCCGGCTCCACCTTTACGGACGCGAGCCGCAGCCGCTCCACGATACGATTGATCCGCGGTGCATCCTCTTCCTTTACCATGATATCTGCCAATCCGTCACTCTTCCCCTTTGGGCTCTGGATGGCACAGTATAGGATCCCATACCGCTTTGCCTCCCTTACGAACTCCTTTAGGTCCCCTTTTTTCACCGAAAAGACCGTCAGCGGCTTCCCGGAGCGCACCATTGTCTCCATCCTCGCCTTTCCCCTTGTCTTCTTCAGCTCCTTTAACACAGCGTATAAAAGCACCGCAAGCTGCTGCGCCCCTGCGCCGGAGATCTTTAACGCCGCTTCGCCTGTTTCCAGTGACATCCGCACGATCTGTTCAGCGGCATCTCCTGATGTGTTCATGGCTGTCCGCCTCCTTTTCCTTTATTTTTTTCTGCTGTATCATTTCCTTTCTCTCCATCCTCTCCTCTATCTTCCCGGAGCGCGCAGCAATCCCTGCGCAGAGTTTTATCTCCTTCCTGACCGTCCCGATCTGCTCCGTCAGCTCTTTTATCTCTGCTTTTACCAAAGACAGCTTTTCCTCATCCCTGATGCTACGGCTCTGGGAACGCAGGGTCTTTCTTCTGCCCGTGAGTTCTTTCATCTGCACCTTTAAATCTTCCTGCAGTAAGGAAAGCTGCCCTGCCGTATCAATCCGGTAATGGCAGAGCAGCCTTGTCTCCTTTGCGATGATATCCAGCCTGACCAGGTCCTCCCGGAACAGGTGATGCACCTGCCCTGGCAACCTTCTTTTCCCGTTCTTCGGTAGTATCCCTAACAGGTAGCAATAGCGGAAATACATCCCCCGCAGGCCTGTTAGTTTCCTTACCCTGCGGCGGGCTCCGTAAATCCTCACGTCATATATCCTCTTCCCTGGCAGCTTTTTACCCGGCAAGGGTAATGCACGGTAAACTACTGCCGCCGCTTTCTGTACCCGGACATCCCCGGGCGGCTCCTGCGGCACTGTCTCCGTATTCTTTCCATTTCCTCCATTTCGTACGCTCTTTTCGCTCTTTTCACTCCTTTCTCCTGCCTGCATGAGTATCCGCCGGCGGATCGCCTCTATGGTATATCCTTCCCCGAAATTCCTTGCAAGTTTTAAACCCCGCTCCCTTCCTGCCGGGCGCACCGTGATGTCCTTCCCGGTCTTGATAAAATAATCTTTCTCTTTTAGGAACTGGTAGAACTGTTTCTCTGTCCTCGCCCTGCTTATGGCATCCTCCACATCCTTTCTTACTAAACCCATAAGGGTCAGTTTTCCTTCCTGCTGTGCGCTCCACTCCCCATAGCACTTTGTCCTGCCCGGTTTCTTCTTTTCAATGACGGACAGCCGGTACTCCCTGCATAGGCGGTCCGATGCTTTTCGCATCTCCCGGTAATCCTGATTGGTGCGGTGATACCGCAGTCCATCCAGAAAGGACACCGGATTGACCACGAAATGATTGTGCAGATGACTGGCTTTATCCAGATGGGTCGCCACCAGCACCTGAAAGCGACTCCCCCAGAGTTCCTCCGCCAGCCGCACCCCGATCTCATGGGCCATCGCCGGGGTACATTCCCCCGGGGCAAAGGACTGGTAGCCGTGGAAGGCCACAATCCCGTCCTCCTTCCCGAATCTTTTCTTCACTGCCATCATCTCCATGCGGGCGGCTGCCGGGGAGCAATTGACACCCGACACGTATTGGTGCAAAAGCGCCTCCCCTTCATCGGCAAGCTCGCTGTCCGATATTGGCATCTCCGTCTCTGTCTCCGCTTTGTCCTCATCTTCCCTGTTATCTATTCCTTTAGCCTTCCGTCCCGTTTCCTTCTTATCTCTCCTGTTTCCTCTCCGCTTTGTCTTCTCCTCATTGACCGCATAGGCAATGACATCGGAAAGGCCCTGTCTGCCCTCCTCTGTCATTCCCTGCTTTCCTGCAAGATCCGGATTTTGGGTTTTTTCCGGGTTCTCTGCGTAGAGGACAACTTTCCCGAGATGTCCCTTAACGCTCCAGATGGATGTCACTGCCATCTTACCCTGTACCTCCTTCCCGATGCCATATTTCTGTCTCTTCTGGCAACCCTGTTCTCTCCGGCAGCACTACCGCCGCTGTGATCTTCCTTACGGCCTCCCGGAATTCCTGCATATCCCGGTCATATCTGTGCACATCCACCGTATCCATCATATGGGCATTCCCTGCAATCCCGGCCAGGCTGTTCCCAATCCGGTAAAGCTCCTTCATCATGGAATAATAATCCGGTGGCGGCACATCTCTTGGTACCACCCCTTTTATCAGCTGCCGGAGATAAGCCTCCCGGCTGAGTCCGCTCCTTCTTACTTTTGCATCAAGACACTGTGCCTCTTTAGGAGTCAGCCGGAATAATACGGCCACATTCCTTCTTCTCACCGCTCCATCCCCCTTTCCTTTTCCAGCCCCTTCGATGCCAGGCGGATACTCTGCCGTTCCCGGTCATACTCGTAAACATGGTCTGACAGCCTTTCGTGCTCTTCTACGGCTGTCCGGTTGACCTCAAATACCATCTGCTCAAGATCCTTTACACTTACGCCCCCATCTTTACGGATGACCAGGCACTCATGGACGGACGAGGGCAGGAGATAAAATCCCTCCGGGAACAATCTGTCCACTTTTCCCATCACGTCCGGGCAGGCCATCGCCGACGCGCCGTAATTTTTACTCTTTGTTGTCAGGACAAACATCATGCCATCATTTAATTCCGGATGGGAAACGGCTCCCCCTGCTGCATCCCCCGCGGCCTCCAGCAGATTCCCGGGCGGCAGTTCTCCCGTGAGTCCAAGCATGACGTCATCCATGCCCTGCAGGGTGCACATCCCTGGCCTCTGCATATTTACCAGTGCCTGCTGGAAGAGCTGTTCTTTTCCAATGCCCCAGCTTTTCAGATGGCTCTCCGTTACCTGGATACTGCCCTGCCCTTCTTTCATGGGGACAGCGATCCGGCAGGCCACGGACAGGTCTTCCATCGGAAAATGAGGGATATCCGTCAGCTGCTTCCGGTTCGCCCTTGTATTGACCAGGGCCAGTTCCAGGGAGCCCTTAATGTTTTCGAACTTCCCTGCCGCCAGAACAAGATCCATAAATCCTACCTCAGCACATTCCGTTATTTTTTCTGCGATATCCTCCATGACCTTGTCAAAGGACATCCCCCTCTTATACCCGTTAAGATATGGTTCCATATAGATGATTGCCGAATCTGTCTCCCCTGCCCTCCTGAACCTGACTCCCGTCCAGTATACGCCGTTGTTTTTCGGCATCTCCACAATCTCATATTCCATGTCCCCATATCCGTCCGGCAGGTATCCTTTAATTTTTCCTGCGACCTCTTCTGCAAGCTGACGTACGGTTTCCATAAGCTTTCTCTCCTTTCCTCGTCCCTTTTCTTTTTTCCATTGCTTCTATTTCTCTTATTCCTTCCCGGTAGCGTTCTGCCCTGGACCTCATCTTCTCCTGTTCCAGTAGCATATCTCCTGGCGTGATCTCTGTCTGCATCTTTACTCCTCCTTGTCATATCTGTTTTTTGTCTTTAGTTTCTCTGTCTTTTGTCCTTCTGCCTTTTGTCTTTCTGTCTTTTCATCTTTACATTTTTTTGCACGCGGGCTTGCCGGAATTTCCTGGGGTTCCAGGGGGCGCCCCTGGTCAACTGCCGCTCCCGACAGGGTGTGGCAAGCCAAAGGCGTTGCTTGCTGTTCTAGTACAGGCTTCGCAGCTTCTCCTTCCCTCTGCGCTCCTGCCGATATTTCCCGCTTAAATATCCTCTGTTTCTATCTTCCTGATACCCCATATCCCCCTCCTGGATACGCCCGATTGCAGCACTTTCTGCCCTCTGTGAAGCCTTCCCCGGGCAGCATATCTAACAGCCTGTTCAGTTCCCCAATCTGTTCCGTCTTTTCTGCCAGCTTGTCCTCTTTCGGGAAAGGCTTGGACATCTCATTTTTAGCGGTTTCAAGCTGTTTTTTCGTATTTTCCAGTTATACTCTTCTTTTTCTTCCCCTGTTTTACCTCTCTTCCCCCCTTTCCCTTCCCCTTTTTGCCCGCTGTACCGGCCTGATCCCAAGCCGCAGACAGAGATGATCGTTGTAATCTTTCCCCTCCGGCGGCGGCAGATCCATGGTCTTATATTGCCTATCTTGTCCCTGAAGCGCGGCCTGCACTGCCTCTGCCGCCAGCCTTCCTGCCCGGTCATTGTCCAGATGCAGCACGACAAGCCGTACCTCCGGGTGCTCGTTAAGGAACCGTGACAGTGCCGCCGGGACCTTGCTGCGGCCGGGTTCCCTGGACGGCCGGTAGACCCCGTCAAGGGATAACAGGTGCGTTTCCCTCCAGTCTTTCCCCTCCTGCTTCATCAGCGTGGCGAAGGATAACAGGTCGATGGCGGATTCAAACAGGTGGACCTCCCTGCACATTTTTTCTGCCGGAAGGGAAAACGAATAGTGCTTATCACTCCCGCTTGCATCCCCGATGAAGTCCGTCCCCGTCCCCCGGAGTGCACCGTAGCGCGGCTTTCCTTCTCCATCCAGCCCTACAAACACAGCATTGTGATGGTGCCTGCTTTCGTAAATCCGTCCCGTTTCCAGGCAGAAATCGATCAGTTCCGGGTCGATCCCGCGGCTTCGCAGATAGGAAATGACCCGCGTATGGGAATGGTTCGGCGCTGGCAGGAGCAGCTTTTTCTCCTCCATTTTAAGCGTAGGCACTGACTCCGGCGACTGGACGGCACCACATCCTGCAAGCATTTCCACCGCCTCCACAAATGGAATCCCCCTTACTTTTATCAGGTAATCGAGAGCGGACCTGCCCCCGATCCCCCGGCTCCACCACATCCATCTGCCGTTGGAGATCTTTAAGCTGTCATGGGTCCTGGTGGTGTAGGTTCCGCCGGAGAAATGTACAAGCTCCTGGGGTTCATAGTTCTTAAGGTAGGTCAGTAGGTCCATCCGCTTCACCTCCTGGACGATATCCGGTGCGATATACGGCATGCTCTTCAACTCCTTTCCTGCCCTTGAATTGGATATTTCTGTAGTTATTTCCATGGATTTATAGAATTTACAGCGATATCCGGGCATAAAAAAACCGGTTGGTCTTCGTTTTTGAAAACCAATCGGTTATGTAAATCATCTTATTTATCCTGATTAATCCCAGTATTAATTCCAGTAACTCTTTCGGGTTTTCTGGTTCTTCCCATCCCTGCGTTAAATCCATTCCATATCTCTCCAGGAGATCACGGCAAAAAATATCTTTTTACCGGAACCTTTCATAGCATACCCACCAGCTGCAGGATCCCCAGCGTATCATGGCATCCCATCAGGTACATCTGAACTTCTTCCCAGCTCCTCCTTTCGCCCTCCAGATACATGAACCTTGTGAGCGCTCTTGTCTCTTCATCCCCCAATTCCATCGGTCCTTGCGGCTCATTATTGTCTGCCATCGCCTCGATAAACGGATACTTATCCATAAGCTTCCTGCTCTCTTCCAATATCTCATTATACTCTTTGGAAGCACTTTTAAGCTCCCTCTGGCATCTTTCCTCCTGCTCCTCCAGCAGCTTGCCGAGCCACAGGGGAGTGTCATAGATCGTAAAATCCTTCAGTTTCATTCCTCCCATGACACCTCCATCCCATCCGCAGCGGTAATCTTCCTCTGCGGCAGTCTGATGGCCTGACGCTTCTTCTGCGTCTTTATGCACCTGTACGGCATCCGTTCCAAAACCTGAACAGCATATCTTCCAGACAATAACTTCATACTTTTCACCCTTCCCGTAGATTTATTTCTGCTCAACATACCATAAAAACGGGAAGAGTTCCAATGTGCGAATTGCCGTATCGCAGATAAAATAAACTGAGAAACCTTTTAAAGGAATCTGTGGACTATTTCCATACAGCTTTTAATAAAACAGCTTTGTGTATTCTGTCTGTGTATCTGCGATGTGATATACATACACTGTATTTCCAATCTGCCTGTAAATCGCAATATGCTTCTCACAAATGACCATACGATATCCTTTTTTGTTCATCCATTCATCCGGCGTTAACGAACCGGAATCGGGAAACATTTCCAGGCGTTCAAGCGCGTCAAGGATATGGTTGCTTACCTTTAAGGCTGTCTCCACACCAAACTGCACAAGATACCAGTCCTCTATACATTTTAAATCCTCCCACGCAGTGGGAAGGATCTCAACCTTATATGTCATCTATCCTCTCCGCCAATTGCTTTCTTGCCTGTGATATACTCACGGTCTTTGCTCCGCTTACACGCTCCTGCTCTGCCTGCAGCACTTTTTCCCGGAGCTTTAACATCTGTTCTCTTTTTTCAAAGGCATCAATACTCATAAGTACCAGATCGCCTTCTCCATTTTTTGTAATATAAATAGGTTCTTTTGTCTCTTTTGCCATATTTGAAATAGATGTATAGTCATTTCGTAAAGCTGCTGATGCTTTGATTATCACATCTGCCACCTCC
>CANAPP010000089.1 GCA_947363565.1 uncultured Lachnospiraceae bacterium
CCAGGGAGGACGAACCCAGCGTGTGCCTGATGCACGACTGGATTTATCTGCCGAGTGCTTAAAGTGTCCCGAATAATACATAAAATCTGGGACAATCCATTTTTCAAAGGAGGGATGCCATATCACACAAAAGGAAGTCAATGCTGTTTTTGACGAGCAGGTGCGGCTCTGCGCCGGCACACTGCAACGGAAAACCAAAGAATACACCGGAGACGATACGGACCGGCTGGGAGCTTTTAAGGCGGCGGCAGCTTTGCAGCATACCACGCCGGAGCGTGCCCTTGCCGGGATGCTGGCAAAGCATATCGTCTCTCTGTATGACATGTGCTTTGACGGTGATGCGGATTACGATATAAGCACATGGAATGAAAAGATCACAGACAGCCTCAACTATCTGTTCTTACTGAAAGCCATTGTAAAGGAGGGACATACCAATCAACCGGATTGAAGTAAAAATATTAAACTGCCAGGCGGTTGCAGAGGCCGAGAAAAACATGGTCTTTGCCGCCCGTCTCACGCAAAGGGGCCACCGGATCACTACAATGGATGATCTGATGGCCCTCTATGAAAAATCGTTCAGCGAGAATACTGTGGCGGCAATCAGCGGCCTTCCGCACCCCACAGTTCAAAAATTCGCTGTTATTACCGTTGCTGTTGTGGGGGCAAGCAGGCGCTTTCTGGCACAGATCACCAGACACCAGAACGAGGTAAAATTTATGAGTGCGTCTTTGCAATACAGCAATTATACAGGGCAGGCGGATTTTGCCGTACCCTATGAGATTCTGGCCGCCCCGGCTGCGGTCCGGGAGCTGTACTTAAAAAGCTGTCACGAAGGCATGGACTGTTACGAAAAGCTGTGTGCCGAGGGGATCGGCCATGACGCGGCGGGTTATGCCACACCCCAGGGGCTTCGGAATGTGCTGATGATCAGCGCCACGCCCTATCAGTGGAAACACATCATCGGCCAGCGGGTATGCCGGCGCAATACGGACGAGACCCGGATCGTGCTCCTGGAAATCTGGCAGGAGCTTTATACTTTAAGCCCGGCGCTGTTTGCCCCCGGCCTTACAGGACCGTTCTGCCAGCGGGACAAATGCCTGGAAAGGAAAATGACCTGCGGCAGAAAAATAAATGCGGATATGACGCCGGAGGATCTTCTGAAAGCGGACTATCCGGCACTTTGGGAAGGAGGCGGAGTATGAAAATCAAATTGATTGACTTTGGCGTGCCGGAGAGCCGCCGCCCTTTCCGTCCGCATGGGAACGATGCCGGCGCGGATGTATATATGCCCTATGACTGTACGTTGCAGCCGGGCGAGATTGCAAAGGTTCCTCTTGGGTTTGGGATTGAAGTGCCGGACGGATATGCGGGCTATGTGTTTCCACGCACCAGTATGGCGGTAAAAGGGCTGGTCTGTGAGCTGCCGCCAGTGGATTCCGGTTACCGTGGGGAAATCCATGCCATTATCAGTAATGTAAGCAACCAGACACAGGAGCTTTCCAAAGGCTCCCGCGTGGGCCAGCTTGTGATCACCCCGGTTGTGATCGCGGATTTTGTTTCAGAGCTTGGCGAGCAGCGCGGCACAGGCGGATTTGGAAGTACAGGAAAATAAAAAAGTGACTTTTAGAGAATAATTCGGGAATGATCGCCGGTAGTGAGATTGGGCATATTGGGAGGATTGCAGGGTACAATAAAAGAAAGGCAGCAAAAGGCAGTACACTGTCATAGCGTACCGCCCTGCTGCTTAAAACTGCTTTAATATGTCGTGATGCCCTACGTCCACCAGGATAATCATTTTGTCGCCTTCATAATACCAGATAATGCGGATGTCCATGTTGACGCTGCACTCAAAAAGATCCGTGGTTCCCTGGATGCGTTTGGTGCGAAGCGACGGGTGGGAAGGATTTTCGGCCAGAAGTTCCAGCTTGTTTTTAAGCTGCTTCTTCTCCTGTGCGGTCAGGCCCTTAAAATGCTTTTGGAAACGGGGCGTAAAGGTAAACTCATACGCCATCATTCCGCCTCCAATTTGTCAAACAGGGCGTCCACGCTGTCAAAGACAGGCTGCTCCCCGGATGCGATTTTTGCTTTTACATCCCCGATTTCTTCTTTAAGCTCGCTTAAATATTTTTTGGGGTAGACAACCACCGGCATGATGCAGATGGAACCGTCCTTCTCGAAGATGTCCAGTTTATCGCCTTCGGACAGACCGAGTTTAACGATGATTTCCTTTGGAATTGTGACCTGGGCTTTTTGACGCAATTCGGCCAGCATACGATCATCTCCTTTACTTTGAGTTTGAAAGTAGGAATTTCTTACTTTCTTACTTATAGTATATCCACTTTGAGGGATTTATGCAAGGGGGTACGAAAAAAATTTACAAATAAAGCGGCCAGCACCGTGACCGCTTACTTTCTGCTATTGAGTTCTTTCATAATACCGAGGATATACTGCATGGATTTGGTATCGAGCTGTTTCGCCTCTGCGATAAATTCCCGCAAGGCTTCGGGGCAGGTGTTCCCCTCATCAAAGAATTCCTGCGGTGTTACGCCTAAATATTCGCAGATATAGAAGAAGGACTGCATGGCGGGAAGTGACTTTTTGTTTTCAATGTTGTTGATGTAGTTGTTTGCCTGTCCTAACGATAAGGACATATCGCGCGCAGATACACCTTTCTGTGTCCGCAACTTTGCCAGCCGTTCCGGGACAAAATCTTCATACATCGCTTTCACCTCCCATTCTGTAATAGATTGTACCTCATGCCCTTGTGTTATTCGCAAAGGGAAAAGGGGTATTTTCGTTGACCTGCTAAATTAAATCTATTATAATATGGAAAGTGAAGAATAACGCCTATCGGATGGAGGAATAGAAATGGAAGGAAAGACTTGTTGTGTCACCGGGCACAGAGATTTACCACAGAAAGAGATTAACCATGTAAAGGCAGCCCTGCGGCGTGAAATTGATTCAGCGGTTGCGGACGGGTTTACCCGCTTTATGAGCGGTTTTGCTGACGGCGTGGACCAGTATTTTGCCGAGATTGTGTTGGAAAAGAAAAAGACAAATCCGGCGCTGGAGCTGATTGCTGTCATTCCCTATCAAAAGCGCCTGGACAGCCTGATGGCAAAGGGCCGGACTTATGAAATGCTGGAGGCTTGCGCGGATGTTGTTGTTATGCAGGAGAAATGCCACCCCAGCGTCTATTCCCACCGGAACCGCTACATGGTCGAACACTCAGACCGGGTGATCGCTGTGTATGACGGGAGGGAAAAAGGAGGCACGGTTAGGGCCATCCGGTTTGCGCATCAATTTCGGAAAGAACTGCGGGAAATACCCGTAGGGCTGATCTTGGACAAAAACAGGACAAATCTTGGACAAAACCGGATATAAAAAAGTAGAGATACAGGCTGCTCTATGGTATAATAAATGTTCAACCGAGAAGGTCAGTGACAAATTCAGTTGGACTTACAGATAATGATAGATCACCTTTTGTGGAAATGGGAAACCACAGTTTGAAAGGAGTATTTGCATGAAACATGTATGTACGCTTATATCGGTGGCCGACATTAACGCCTCAAGAAAATTTTATGAGGATTTGTTCGGATTAGAGGTGTTCCAGGATTATGGCAGAAATATTGCTTTTACCTGCGGCCTGGCATTGCAGCAGGATTTTGACTGGCTTGTAGATCTGCCAAAAGAAAAGGTATTAAAGAAATCCAACAATGCGGAAATCGTCTTTGAGGAACAGGACTTTGACGGTTTTTTGAACAAGTTGAAAGAATACCCGGATATTGAATATCTGGGAGAAGTGATCGAACATAGCTGGGGCCAGCGGGTGATTCGGTTTTACGATTTGGACGGACACATCATTGAGGTTGGCGAGGATATGAAAATGGTGATAAAGCGTTTTCTTGCTTCCGGCATGACCATGGAAGAGGTTTCTGTGAAAATGGACGCTTCTATTGAGGATTTGACAAAACTTCTAAACAGCTAATATATGATAGACGAATAAACAAATTGGCGTTTGCATGTCATAAACTGCGTGAAAAAACAGCTAAACCAAAGGTTTATCTAATTAAACTGTTGGTCGGTTGTATAATCAGGGAAGAAGCGGTACAATGCAGGCATCAAAAAAAGAAAGAGAGCAAAAATAAATGAGTAAAAAAACGCTTGGAATGATGATTGCATCATTGAGAAAAGAAAAAAGGATGACACAGATTGAACTTGCTGAAAAAATGGGTGTAACAGATAAAGCTGTTTCAAAATGGGAAAGAGATCTTGCTTGTCCTGATGTAAGTACTTTGCCAAAACTGGCAGAAGTCTTTGATATCAGTGTGGATGAACTGATGCAGTGTAAGGCAGAGTCACAAAATGAAAAAAAGAAAGATTTTACGCCGATGATTCATATGATAATGAAAGCAGTAGCACTTGCTATGGGTGTCGGAGTTGTAGTTTTGTCCATATTGAAAGAGTTAGAAGTTGATTCTGGAATGGCGATGCTGGGAATAGGGCTAGCATGTCTTGCGATTGCTTCTTTAGCAAAGAAAGATGAGAGATAAATTCCAGTTTAAGGAGGAATAATTATGGAGCGTTTTAAAAAGATTTATCAGCAGGGAAAGATTGATGTGGTTGAAATTTGGGTTGATACACAAACTGGTGTAAACTATGTTTTTCATAGAAATGGAAATGCGGCAGGATTTACTCCATTGCTTGACAAAGATGGAAAGCCAGTAGTAAGTCAATAGTAACCTATAAGTTCCAGTTTATAGAATTGAACAAATCGGGATTTGCAGATAAATTTCTTGAACTTTCCTTATTTTTCAAGGCTTTTCAAGCCTCATACAGTGAATTGCTATGTATTTTCCCTTGTTTTTGCCCTTATGGGCAACTTACAAGGGAAAGTTTTTCTGAATGTATCTAATCGTTGCCTGCCACTTTATCCAAGAGCCTTACGGAAGTCCGTTTTGCCTCCCTTGTGGCATGGGCATACACATTCATGGTGGTACTCACGTCAGAATGTCCCAAAAGTTCCTGCACGTCTTTTGGTGCTGCGCCGTTTGACAGCAGATTGCTTGTATAAGTATGGCGGAGCTGGTGGAAGTGAAAGCCTTCAAATCCGTCCAGTTTCTTTGCGAGCGTCCGGCAGACGATACTCAATGTACTCGGCGTTTCAAGGCAGCCGTCCAGTCTTAAACATACAAATGAGATTTCGTTGTAATCCGCCGGAATTTCCTGCGTGTTCTCCAAGCTGTAATACTCATAGTAAACTCTGTTTTTATCCTGTACTTCCTTGTAGTAGTTGCGGTGGTACAGTTCCCCGTACTGCATCTGATTTTTAAGCTGTTCTTTCCTTGCTTTTTTCAGTATGGCGGTAAGCGTGTCTCCAAAATCAACCGTCCGTACTTTCTTACGCTTTGTCGGTCCGATAATCGTTTTGTGCTTTGCACCGTCATAGCGGACACTCCGTTTTACCGTTAAATACTGTTCTTCAAGATTGATGTCCTGCCAAGTCAGCCCACATATCTCCCCAATCCTAAGACCTGCATAGTAGGCTATCTGTATCGGCAGAACCGCAGAAACATTTTTCTTTTTAAGATAAGCGATAAGTTTCTCATAATCATCATGGGAAATTGGCTGTGTGCCTGTCTGTCCCATATCTTCCTCTGAAAACAAATCCACTTCCTCTGCTTTGCGTTTCAGCTTGATGTACTGCATGGGATTGAACGTAATCAGTTGCTTTGGGAATACTGCAAAACGGAATGACTGCTGTAAAACCGCCGAGAAAGAGTGGATATAGTCTTTGCTTAATCCTTTCTTCACTTTTCCGTCAGGATAAGTCCCTCCGAAAGTAAGCAGGTCAAGGAATGTCTGCAAATGCTCCGCTGTTACGGTTTTTAACCTGCGGTCAGCAACAGGGTGTTTCTTAATGCACCGTATCGCACCGAGATAATTTTCCACAGTACCGTTGCTGAGTGTGCCGACCTTTAATTCTTCCTCCGCCCAAATATCGAGCAGCTCTCCAAGTGTGATGTTGTCAGCTTTTGCAATGAATTTCTTTTCCTCGTAATCCTCCATTGCCTGCCTTAACAGCTTTTCCGTTTCGCTCTTGCTTTCCGTTCCCGTAAACTCTTTCTGTACCAAGTTGCCGCTTGCGTCCTCCACATAGAAGCGGTAGTACCATTTCTTTCCTTTTTTCCTTACAGAACCTTTTGCCATAATCTGTTCTCCTTTCGCAAACGCAACTTCGTTGCGTAGGGGCAATCGGAACTGATGAAATGCTTTCTGCGTGTAAGTATATCATAACTCCGGTTGCTAAGCTATACCGATTCGGATTCTTCCCCCGATACCATAGAAAGAAGATTTGCAAGCCTTATGGTGGCTGT
>CANAPP010000090.1 GCA_947363565.1 uncultured Lachnospiraceae bacterium
GCGTACGCCTCCGGCCCGAATTCCTCGAATTCAAATCCGATCCTTGTAAAGCGTTCCATATGACGGCTGAAAACTTCCTGCTCCTGCATGGTAAGGTTCAGCACAATGGGCGGAGAGATCATCTGGGAAGTGAACTCTCTCGTCTTCATCCCCGCAAGGGTCTTTTCATATAACACTCTCTCATGTGCTGCGTGCTGGTCAATAATATACAGATTATCATGATACTCCACAAGCCAATAAGTGTCAAATACCTGCCCGATCAATTTGTACTCCGCCTGTACCTTGCGGTCGAGGAATTTCTCTTCAAAAAGGTCAAGCTGTTTGGGAACGGGCTGCTCTGGCTGCGGCTGCCCCGGCTGCAACTGTACCGTCGCAGTCTGCGTACGCTGCGGCTGCCCTGACTGCGGCCGTTTCTGCCCGAGTTGCTGCGACTGCAGCTTATCCGCATGGTCCGTACCATAGGGAATCACTGTCTCCCGGATCCGGTCTGCCTGGCGCTCCGGCTTATACAGGCTGCTCTTTCCCGCAACTTCCGCGGAAGAATTCTGTTCATGGTAGGATCTGACCCTCTTTTTCATCTCCTCCATGAAGTAATCCAGATCCCGCTCCTCCTTGGGAGGAACCGCCTGCTTCGGCGTCTCTTCCTTCTTGGCGGCAGGTAACTTTGGCGCGGTATCTGCTGCACTTCTGCTGCCCGCCTCTGTCCGCGCCAAAGCCTTGCCCCCTGCTTCCTTCGCCTCCGGCACATCCACGGTGATCTGCGGGATCAGCTCCTTCTCATGGAGTCCGGCCTCCACTGCCTCATAGATCGCATTATAGACTTCCTGCTGGTTGCTGAACCGGATCTCTAGCTTGGAGGGATGGACATTGACATCTACCTTTTCTCCGTTGATCCCGATATGCAGTACCACAAAGGGAAACTTATGCTGCATCGTAAAATCTTTATAGGCATCCTCAATGGCCTTGCAGACCATATTGTTCTTAATATAGCGGTTGTTGATATAATAATTTTCAAAATTGCGGTTTCCCCTGGAGATGATCGGCGCTCCCAAAAATCCGGTGATGCGGATGCCGTTCTTTTCATAATCCGCAGCCAGAAGATTTCCTGCGATCTCCCTGCCGTAGATATGGTAGATCACATCCCTCAATTGACCGTTGCCGGAAGTATGTAACTTTGACTGTCCGTTGTTGATAAAGTGAAACGAAACCTCCGGATGCGACAGCGCGATCCGGGTCATTAAGTCCCCCACATGGCCGGCCTCTGTCATAGCGGTCTTTAAAAATTTCCGGCGCGCCGGGACATTGTAAAAGAGCTGGCGGATCAAAAACGTCGTCCCGTCAGGAGAGCTGTCGTCATCAAGGCTCTCTTCCTTCCCTCCGGCGATACAGTACCTCGTCCCGAAGATATCTTCTCTTGTCTTCGTCAAAAGCTCCACCTGGGCTACCGCCGCGATGCTGGAGAGCGCCTCGCCCCGAAACCCTAAGGAGCGGATATGAAGGAGGTCGTCCACCGAGCGGATCTTACTGGTGGAATGCCTTAAGAAGGCAGACCGCACTTCATCCCTCCTGATGCCGCAGCCATTGTCCGCGATGCGGATCAGCGATATGCCGCCGTCTTTGATGTCCACGGTGACAGAAGTCGCCCCGGCATCGATGGCGTTCTCCACCAGCTCCTTTACCACGGAAGCCGGGCGTTCGATCACTTCCCCCGCGGCAATTTTATCAATTGTAATCTGGTCAAGTACTTGTATCTTACTCATCCCTGCCACCTGTTCTTTAATTTATTCTGCAGCTGATACAGCGTGTTCAGCGCGTCTATGGGCGTCAGATTGCTGATATCCAGACTTTTCAGTTCTTCGATCACATCGTCGTCCTTTACCGTGTCAAACAAAGACATCTGCGCTAAGTCCACCTCGTCATATTTTTTCGTTTTGATCTTCGGTGCCGTGCCGTGGACCGCGATATCCTTGATCCGTGTGGTGATATCCGCATGGACCAGCTCCTCCACGATCTCCTTCGCCCGGTTCGTCACCGTCTCCGGTACGCCCGCCAGCCGTGCCACCTGGATGCCGTAGCTTTTGTCCGCCCCGCCCTTCACGATCTTCCTGAGGAAAATGATATCGTCGCCCTTCTCCTTGACCGCGATGCAGTAATTATTCACATTGTCGATCTTGCCCTCCAGCTCGGTCAGCTCGTGATAGTGGGTGGCAAACAGCGTCTTTGCCCCTAAAAGCTTACTGCTGCTGATATGCTCGATCACCGCCCAGGCGATGCTTAATCCGTCGAAGGTGCTGGTTCCCCGGCCGATCTCATCCAGGATCAGAAGGCTTTTGCTGGTGGCGTTTCGTAAAATATTGGCCACCTCAGTCATCTCTACCATAAAGGTACTCTGGCCGGAAGCTAAGTCGTCCGACGCCCCGACTCTGGTGAAGATCCGGTCCACGATCCCGATATCCGCTGAAACCGCAGGGACAAAGGAGCCGATCTGGGCCATCAGGACGATAAGGGCAGTCTGGCGCATATACGTGGATTTCCCCGCCATATTCGGGCCGGTGATAATGGAGATCCGCTTCTTCTTATCATCAAGATACGTATCATTGGTGATAAAAAGATCATTCGGGATCATCTTTTCCACTACCGGGTGGCGTCCTTCCCTGATGTCAATGACGCCCTTTTCATTCATCTTCGGGCAAACGTAATTATTCTGCTGTGCCACAAGAGCCATGGAAGATAACGCGTCAAGCTGCGCCACGGCTTTGGCTGTATCCTGTATCCTGACGACCTGCGATGCAATCCTTTCCCGCACCTCGCAGTAAAGCTGGTACTCTAAGGCATAAAGCTTATCCTCCGCCCCAAGGATCGTATCCTCAAGCTCTTTAAGCTCCGGGATGATGTAGCGCTCGGCATTGGCTAACGTCTGCTTTCGGATATAATAGTCCGGTACCATATTCTTGAAGGAATTGGTCACCTCAAGATAGTAGCCGAATACTTTGTTGTATTTGATCCGCAGATTTTTAATGCCGGTATTCTCCCGTTCCTTAAGCTCAAGCTTCGCAAGCCATTCCTTGCCGTCGGACTTGGCATGGCGAAGCTTATCCACCTCTTCATTGTAGCCTTCTTTTATGATGCCGCCCTCCTTCATGGCAAGGGGCGGATCGTCATTGACCGCCTGCTCAGTCAGCACCCAGAGATCCTCCAGCGTATCGAGGCTGTCATACAGTTCTTTCAGCAGTGGACTTTTTAAATCCCCTAATATGTACTTTATGTGGGGCAGCATGGCCAGGGAATTCCGGAAGGAAATGATATCCCGCGGATTAGCCGTCTGATAGGTGATCCTGCTGACCAGCCGCTCCAGATCGTAGACCGAGGACAGATATTCCCGGATCTCATCCCTGGCAATGGCGTTGTCCTTAAGCTCTCCCACCGCCTTCTGCCGCCGGATGATGGGCGCTTTGCCGATCAGCGGCTGCTCAATGTATTTCCGCAGGGTGCGCGCCCCCATGGCTGTCTTCGTCTTATCAAGCACCCACAAAAGGGAGCCGCGCTTTTGCTTCTCCCTCAATGTCTCGCACAGCTCCAGATTCCGCCTGGTAGAGCTGTCAAGGAGCATGAATGCCCCTGTCGTATAGGCCGTAAGCTTGGAAAGCTGGGACAAGGACGCAGTCTTCTGCGTCTCCCTCAGATAGAGAAGCAGCGCTCCCGCCGCAACGATGCCGCATTCATAGTCCGAGATCCCAAGCCCTTTTAACGTGCCGGCTTTAAAATGCTCCATCAGCGACCGCCTGCACAGCGCATCGTCAAAATACCAGCCGTCCAGCGCATAGATGGTGATCCCAAGCCGTCCCTTGAGGTCGTCAAAGTCCAGCCCGCTCATATAAAAAGCCTCATTGCAAATAAGCTCTGAGGGCATGAATTTAAAAATCTCGTCAAATAATTTTTCACTGCTTTCGATCTCGGTCATAAAATAATCGCCGGTTGTCACATCTGCCACGGAAAGCCCGTACCGGTCCGCGAGATATACGATGCTCATAATATAGTTATTCTTCGTCTCATCAAGTGACTGGGTATCAAGGTTAGTTCCCGGCGTGACAATCCTGACCACATCCCGCTTCACCAGCCCCTTGGCTGTCGCCGGGTCTTCCATCTGCTCGCAGATGGCCACCTTATAGCCTTTGGACACCAGGCGGTTCAAGTAACCGTCCACCGCATGATAAGGCACGCCGCACATGGGTGCCCGTTCAGGAAGCCCGCAGCTTTTCCCCGTCAGGGTAAGCTCAAGCTCCTTCGACACCTTTACCGCATCGTCGAAGAACATCTCATAAAAATCACCTAATCGATAGAACAGAACGCAGTCAGGATAATCTTCCTTCGTCTTCATATACTGCTGCATCATCGGTGTTAATTCGCTCACGCTAAATTCTCCTCTTCTGTCTGAAATTGTACAATCAGTATACCATTTTTAAATTGGATTTAAAAGGCACAAATTAATTTTTCTTTCCTCTACAGGATATAGTAATGGGGCTTTGGCTCCTGGTAAAGCCAGTGCATCAGATAGCCGCTCAGGATGATTCCCACAGCGGCAAGCCCGGAAAAGATGATGATAAACGGCACACAGATCTGACCGAAAAGCTGCAGGGGCAGGCGGCTGTAATCCCACACGTTGAGGAGGAGCCATTTATTCACGATAATGCCGGTGATGAATTCCATGGAAGTCACAAACACCATACACCGGGCAAGCTGCAGCCACAGCGGGTCCTGCCACAGGACCATCCTTCCCTGGACCGCGAAAAACACAAAACAGATCCCGCCCAGGACAAACATGCTCCAGTGGGAAAATCCCCGGAATAACAGCTCAAAACCATAATAAATGCTTCCGCCGACCGCCCATAAAAATAAATACTCACTTAATCTCTTCATGTAAAAAACGCCCTCACTTATGTTCTTAACACATAGTCTGAGCGTTTTTGGCTGATAATATAGTTGGTATATATTCCCGCGGGCAATAGATCATGCCGGCTGATCTTTACATTCGCCGATATAGTAGAAGCCTTTGCACTCCTTAAGGAATACATTGGCATAGCTGCCGATCATCTCCTGGCTTCCCGGGAAATGCACAAGCAGGTTATTGCTTAGCCTTCCTGTGACCATAGAAGGATCCTGCTCGCTTACGGATTCCACCAGGACTTCCTTTACCGTCCCTTCACAGGCAGCGCATGCTTCCCCCGCGATAGTCTGTACCTCTCTTAACAGGCGGTCAAAACGGTCTCTGACCACATCCTCGGGTACCTGGTCTTCCATAGCGGCGGCAGGTGTCCCCGTCCGCTTAGAGTAGATGAAGGTAAAGGCGCTGTCATATCTTACCTTTCGCACCACGTCAAGCGTCTCCAGAAAATCTTCTTCCGTCTCTCCGGGGAATCCGACGATGATATCCGTAGTCAGGGAAATATCCGGCACAGCACACTTAAGCTTTTTTACCAGCGAAAGATACTGTTCCTTCGTGTAGCGGCGGTTCATCTTCTCTAAGATGCGCGTGCTCCCCGACTGCACGGGAAGGTGAAGATGCCGGCAGATCTTTTCTGACCTTCCCATGACCGCGATAAGTTCATCCGACAGATCCTTCGGGTGGGAGGTCATAAAGCGGATGCGCTTTAATCCTTCGATCTTTTCAATCTCCTCAAGAAGCCCGGCAAAGGACACAGGCTCCTCAAGGGTCTTCCCGTAGGAATTGACATTCTGCCCCAGAAGCATCACTTCCGTCACGCCGTCAGCCACAAGGCGCCGGATCTCCCGGATGATATCTTCCGGCTTCCGGCTCCTCTCCCGTCCCCTGACATACGGGACGATACAGTAGCTGCAGAAATTATTGCAGCCGAACATAATATTCACACCGGATTTAAACGGATATTTCCGCTTGTTGGGAAGATCCTCCACAATCTTATCGGTACCTTCCCAGATGTCGATGACCATCCGCCCGGCTTCATAGCGCGTGGCCAAAAGCTCCGCGAATTTGTAGATATTGTGAGTCCCGAAGACGAGGTCGATGAAGGAATAGCTTTTTTTCAGCTTATTTACCACCTCAGGCTCCTGCATCATGCAGCCGCACAGGCCGATCATCATCTGGGGATGCTTTTTCTTCCGGGGTTTTAGCTGGCCGAGCCTTCCGTATACTCTTGTGTTGGCATTCTCCCGGACCGTGCACGTATTGTAGATGACAAGATCAGCCTCCTCCTCTGAAGCTTCAAGGTAGCCGATATCCCGTAAGACCCCCCTGAGCTTTTCCGAATCTCTGGCGTTCATCTGACAGCCGAAGGTGGTGACGCAGGCGGCTGGATACCGGCCTTTTTTTCTGGCAAA
>CANAPP010000091.1 GCA_947363565.1 uncultured Lachnospiraceae bacterium
TTAGTTTATCGTCGGTACTTAGCTGCCGTATTTTGGCAGCTTATGTACCGCTACGATAAACTTGGAGCGGGAGCGTGTCTGTGTTGGAATATACAAGCTGCACAATGACCCCAGCGAATACTCGAGTTTCGCAATCGCCTGAAGAGAAAGCCGAACCGATAGATTGCGGCGTGCGGCAGCTATTGTGAGCGGACGGATATTTTCAAATTAAAAAGAATCATGACATATAGTTGTCATGGTTCTTTTGTTATGATAGGGCTGTAAAAAGATGTTGGGGTTGAAAGAAAGGATAGTAAGACTTATGAATTATGAAATTGTAACATTGGAAGAGAAAATTGCGGTAGGAGTTTCCGGGAGGACGAATAATACTTCTCCTGATGCGGGGGCGGTAATCGGCGGGCTGTGGAACCGTTTTTACAATGAGGGCGTGTATGCGGCAATCCCGAAAAAGGAGGGGGCGAAAGCGATGGGCATCTACACGGATTACGCCGGGGATGAGCGCTCGGACTATACGCTGGTCGTGGCCTGTGAGGCGGAGCGGGAGCCGGAGGGGGATGAATTTGCGGTATGCTGGATTCCGGCGGGGCGGTACGCCAAGTTCATCGTCCGGGGAGATATGGTGAAAGCGGTAGCCGCGGCATGGCAGGAAATCTGGCAGATGGAGCTTGACCGGGCGTTCCGGTGCGATTTTGAAGAGTATCAGGATGACTGTATGGGGGAGACGGAAGTCCATATCTATATAGGGCTGAAGTAAGGGCAGCGCCCCTCTGCGCTTGAGGGAATGATTACTGGCTGCGGGGGTGAAATTGTGTTCACAGGACGGCAGCTTAAATCCCCCTTTCCCCACGCAGGCTGGGGCAACGCTGCGGCGAACTAATCTCTAACTGCGGCTAAGGAGTTCAGGAGAGCCTTCACTCCTTAGTCTCCGTAAGAGATGGATTTCGTCTCCGCTAAGGGCGCCCCTTGAATGCCTGCTCAGGGGAAAGGGGGATTTAAACCGCCTGTGTATCGGAAAGGAATTTCCGAACACACAGGCAGGAATCATTTTCAAGGAAGAAAGGGAAAAAGGATGCATAAGGTCAAGGCGAAGGGGATACTGTCGGCGAAAAATGGGATGAATCTGTACCGGGGATGCTCGCACGGGTGTATTTACTGCGATTCCAGGAGCAAATGCTATCATATGGAGCATGAGTTTGAGGATATCGAGGTGAAGGAGAATGCCCCGGAGCTTTTGGAGGACGCGTTAAGGCGCAGGTGGAAGAAATGCATGATCGGCACGGGCGCCATGACAGACCCTTATATCCCGTTAGAGGAGGAGCTTTGCCAGATGCGGCGGGCTTTGGAGGTTATCGAAAGGTACGGTTTCGGCGTCACCGTGCTGACGAAATCCGCCCGGATTCTGCGGGATATGGACCTTTTGCAAAAGATTCATGAGCGGGCAAAGTGCGTGGTGCAGATGACCCTCACGACTTATGACGAGGGGCTTTGCCGGAAATTGGAGCCGAATGTCAGCACGACGGCGGAGCGGTTTGCGGCGTTAAAGGAGTTTCGCGACGCGGGAATTCCCGCGGTGGTGTGGCTTGCCCCGGTTTTGCCTTTTATCAACGATACGCCGGAGAATATTTCCGGCATCCTTGAGATGTGCGCCGAGGCGAAAGTCCGGGGAATCATCTGCTTTGGCATGGGGGTGACGTTAAGGGAGGGCAGCCGGGAGTATTTTTACCGGCAGTTAGAGCGGCTGTTCCCGGGGATGAAAGAGCGGTATATCCGGGCTTACGGCAGCCGGTATGAGCTGGCAAGCCCGAGGAATGCCGAGCTTATGGGGATTTTCCGGGACAGGTGCCGCAGCGGCGGGATTCTTTGCGGCAATGACCGGATATTTGAGTATCTGTCAAAATTCCCGGAGGAGCCGGGCGGGCATCAGATGACACTGTGGGATTAACCTGCCTGTCCGGCTCATTTTTGTGCGATATGTATAATTTTGCAGGAAAATAAAGATATTATTTTTATTGTGAACTAAGCGTCATATGGTGTATAATGAGGCGAATTAAGGAAACAGTCCGGCTGTTTGCGCGGATGACAAGGAGATAGATTATGGCGTTGGAAGATTATAACAAAGCGTACAGAATGGGAAAGCGGGAGTATCAGCACCGGATGATGAGGGGGCAGCTCCCTACCTTGCAGGTGTTGGATGAGATACTGCCCCCGAAGGGGCTTTATACGGAGGTTCCGCTGGGGCTTGTGCAGATTCCGGTGAATCAGATTGTGGGAACAAAGACGGGAGGCAGGAGCAATGCTTTTGCGGCGAACTTTATGCCGATCTTAAAGGTGGGGACGGAGTTTTCCCAGAAGTGGGTGACGCTGTGCAAGAGCCATGAGGAAGAGGGCATCCGGGAGCCTATCAAGGCTTACGAGTACATGAACCAGTTTTATGTCCTGGAGGGGAATAAGCGGGTCAGCGTACTGAAGTATTTTGACGTGGTGTCCATCCCCGGCACGGTGACCCGTATCGTGCCGAAGAGGACGGGGGAGAAGGAAAATAATATTTACTATGAGTTTATGGAGTTCTATGAGCTTTCTAAGGTGAATTACATCTGGTTTTCCGAGGAGGGTTCTTTTGCCGAGCTGCAAAAGGAGGTTGGCAAAGAGACTGACGAAGTGTGGAGCGATGATGACAAGCTGACCTTCAGCTCTATCTACACCCGGTTTCTGACGGAGTTTAATGCAAATGACGGGGATAAGCTTAACTGTACGCCGGGGGATGCGTTCCTTGCGTTTATCAAGGTCCATGATTATGAAAATCTGGAGGATATGACTACCAGCGAGCTTAAGGAACTGGTGAAGAAGAGCTGGGAGGAGTTCGAGCTTTTGCAGGAGGAGGAAGAGATTGACTTAAAGATGGACCCTATTTTTAAAGAGAAGACCATCTTAGATAAGCTGCTGCCGTCAAGCGCGCCGAACCTCAAGGCTGCGTTTATCTACGAGAAATCGCCTATGACTTCTGCCTGGACTTATGCCCACGAGCTGGGGAGGCTCCAGCTTGAGCAGAGATTCCCGAAGGAGGTCACGACGGTCTGCTATGAAAATGTGACGGTGGATACCGTTGAGGATATTTTAGAGGAGGCGGTTGAGGAAGGGTGCAACCTTATTTTTACCACGACGCCATCTTTTGCCCAGGCAAGCGTGAAGGCGGCAATCGCCTACCCGAAGGTGAGGATTTTAAACTGCTCGCTGAATACATCCCATCGGTATATCCGCACCTATTATTCCCGGATGCATGAGGCGAAGTTCCTTATGGGCGCCATCGCGGGGGCTATGGCGAGGAATGATAAGCTGGCATACATCGCGGATTACCCGATTTTCGGGACCATTGCAAACATCAACGCATTTGCGCTGGGGGCGAAGATGATCAATCCCCGGGCGGAAGTCTACCTTGACTGGAGCGCAAAGAAGGACAATGACGCACTCTGGAACTTTAAAAACAGTGATGCGTCCATCATTTCCGGGAAGGACATGGTCATTCCGGAGGATGCGTCCAGGTATTTCGGCATTTTTGAGATGGCGGACGGATACCCCAGGAGCCTTGCCATGCCGGTGTGGCAGTGGGGGAATTTCTATGAGAAACTCATCCGCACCATCATGGAGGGTACATGGAAGTACGACGACGACCCGTCCACCACGAAAGCAATCAATTACTGGTGGGGGATGTCTGCGGATGTTGTGGGGGTTATCTGCTCCCAGAACCTTCCCATCGGCACGAAACGTCTGGTGGAGCTTTTGAAAAATACCATCAGCAGGGGGGAATTTAACCCATTTTCGGGAATCCTCTACTCCCAGGAGGGAATCGTGCAGGACCACCCTTACGGAACTCTTTCCCCGGAGGCGATCATGGAGATGGATTGGCTGGCGGAGAATGTCATAGGCTCCATCCCGAAGGAGACGGAGCTTAAGGAACACACAAAGCCTGTAGTGGGGCAGCAGGGGTTAGACAAGGCGAAGGGATAAGGGCATATGAAGATACTTGCGATTGCGGACGAGGAGTCGGCGTATCTGTGGGATCATTTTGAGAAGGAAAAGCTGGAGGGAATCGACCTTATCATCTCCTGCGGCGATTTGGACCCCAGATATCTGTCCTTTCTTGCCACATTTACCTCGGCGCCGGTCCTCTACGTCCACGGCAACCATGATGAAAAATACAGTGAGATACCGCCGGAAGGATGCATATGCATCGACGATACGGTCTATGTCCATGACGGAATCCGTATCCTGGGGCTTGGCGGCTCCATGAGGTACCGGGGCGGGGAGCATCAGTATACGGAGTGGGATATGAAACGGAGGGTGGGAAAGCTTGCGTTCAAGCTTTTCAGGCACAGGGGATTTGACATCCTCGTGACCCACGCTCCGGCTTATGAGCTTAACGATGCGAGAGACCTTCCCCACCAGGGGTTCAAGGTGTTCCTTAAGCTGCTTGAAAAGTATAAGCCGCGGTTTTTCCTCCACGGGCATGTGCATCTATCCTATGGGAGGAACCATAAGCGGTACGATAAATATCAGGAGACACATGTGATCAATGCGTATGAGCGGTGTGTGTTTGAATATGAGGATGAAAACCTGCGGGAGCATCTTAGGTGATGTGGCGCAGGTTTTTTGTGCGTCTTGATAGAATCTTTAAAATCTTACGGTATCCTGCTTATATCACAATTCAGAGAGGATGGATATTATGGATATGATCTTACAGACTGCAAATCTGTGCAAAAACTTCAGAAAGCAGTGCGCGGTCAGCAATGTATCTTTATGTGTTGAAAAGAATACGGTTTTTGGGCTGTTAGGCGCGAACGGCGCGGGGAAATCGACGGTATTGAAAATGATTGCCGGCATCTTGAAACCGTCGTCGGGAACCATTGCTTTTGATGGCCAGCCTTGGACGCGGGAGGTATTGGGGGATATCGGAGCTTTCATCGAGACGCCGCCTGTCTACGGCAATCTGACAGCGTATGAGAATTTAAAAGTCAAAGCAATTCTGCTGGGAGTGAAGGAGGAAAGAATCCGTGAGGTGCTGGATATTGTGGGGCTTGCGGATACGGGTAAGAAACGCGCAGGGCAGTTTTCCCTTGGGATGAGACAGCGTCTGGGTATTGCGCTGGCGCTGCTGAATGAGCCGAAACTGCTTATTTTAGATGAGCCTGCCAATGGGCTTGACCCCGCGGGCATTCTGGAACTTCGCGGGCTGCTCCGCGGGTTTCCGGCAAGAGGGATTACGGTACTCTTATCAAGCCATATCCTTTCGGAGGTACAGCAGACTGCCGATCATATCGGTATTCTTTTGGAAGGCGTTCTGAAATACAGCGGGAAAGTAAATCCCGGTGAAGATCTGGAAACCCTTTTTATGGAGACGGCAAAGAAGAGTAAAGGGGAGGGCAGGTGATATGAGGGAGCTTATGAAAGCGGAGCATTTCAAGCACAGGCATACGTTTGGCGGGAAAATATTTTTGATTTCCCCCTGTATTGTGCTGGCTCTGGCGTTTCTCCTGACAGGAGGCGGGAAGAGTGATTTTTCGGCGGGGGTGTGGAACTGGTGGTACGCAATGTTCCTTTCCGGAACGTTATCTGCTGCCTGTTATTTAAGCATCAGGAAGGACGGAAGGCTGGGATACCATAATTTGCTCATGTTTCCGATTCCGCCTCAAAGGTTATGGACGGCAAAAATCCTCTGCGGAGCGCTGGGGCTGTTCCTTTCAAATGCCGTCATCTATCTCGGCACGTTATTGGGAGGGGAGCTGCCGAAAGAGGCGTTTTCCGGTTTTGGAGGTCTTTTGGCTGTGTTTTTGCTGACAGTTGGATATTTATGGGAGATACCGGTATTTTTGTTTTTAAGTGCCAGATTCGGAATGTTCTGGAGC
>CANAPP010000092.1 GCA_947363565.1 uncultured Lachnospiraceae bacterium
GTGCTTCAGGAGAATGTGGGCATTTTGTAACTACATTTTGCGGAAACTCAAGAATATCTGTATGAAATAGAACGGCTTTCATCCCTGCCCTTCGTGCACCCTCCACATTTTCCATGCGGTCGTCAAAGAAAAGGCACTTCTCTGGCGTAAGACGGTAGCGGTCAATGAGGGTTTTATATATCCTGCCGTCCGGCTTCATGCACTTTTCCTCCCAGGAAAATACGCCGCCGTCAAAAAAACTGAGAAAATCAAGCTGGTCCTTGGACTGCCGGTACATCTCCTCCGAATAATTCGACAGAAAATAGATTCTTTTCTTTTTCTGCTTAAGGCTTAACGTCCATGGCTTTGTAAACGCGTAAGGGACAATGGCACCGCCGAAATGTTCAAAGGTATACCTGATCTGCTCTTCGTAGGCCGGGTCATTTTCGATGAAAAGCTCAAGCCACCGTTCTGTAGTGACAAGGCCGGAATCGCCGGCGTCCCAGTCCTCGTTTCTGAACATAGCGTTCGCCACATGCTCATAGGTCTCCGCATCAAAATCAAGGGACTTAAGATAATCCTCCCAGGCCCAGGCGATCAGTACATTGCCGATGTCAAAGACGACCGCCTGCGCTTCATCGAGCATTACCTGTATATCTTCCACCTGTATATCTTCTGTCTGCTTGTCTTTGCCCTGTACATTTTCCTGTCTGTGTTCCACTTTTTATCACCTCACATAATTATATCTGCAAATTCTGCCTTCGCTGCCTTCTTAAGATCCTCTGGCGCAAGCTTTATCTGCATCCCGAGCTTCCCGCCGCTGACATACATGGCACAAAGGGCCTTTGCGTCCTCCTGCACTACCGTGGGATACTGCTTTTTCATGCCAATGGATGTACAGCCGCCCCGGACATAGCCGGTCACCTTCGTAAGCTCCCTCAGGGGCAGCATGGACAGTGACTTCTCCCCCACCGCTTTTGCCGCCTTCTTAAAATCGATCTCCGCTTCGACCGGGATCACGAAGACATAATAACCGCCGCTTTTTCCCGCCGTAACCAGCGTCTTATAGACGAGGCGGTGCTCATACCCGAGCATGTCCGCCACCTGGATGCCGTCAGTAAATTCATCGCACGTATAAGTCTCATATTCATAAGGGATCTTCTGGCTGTCTAAGATCCGCATCGCATTCGTCTTGATTTCCTTCTTACCCATCACCCGGTAATCTCCTTTCCAAGGCTTTCCAAAGTCACAAGCCCCACCCCTTTTTTGTTCCGTTCCATCGCATCCGCCGGAATTGCCGGATTCCTGGCGTACACATCCATCCGGTGGAAATGCAGCGGATACGCTTCCTTTTCTTTCCCGCAGAAGCCAAGAAATGCCTCCATCAAAAGATCCGGCTTTAAGTTATTCTCACTGCCCGCCGCCAAAAACAGCCGGATATCTTCATCCCCGGCCTCCATCGCATAGATCATGGGCCTGATATCTACTTCCTTCTCGCTGCGCTTTGTGGCCTTCAGTACTTTGATCTTCGGCTGGGCGAGAAATGCTTTCACCTGCTCTTTTAAGTCCTCCGGAACGGGACATATCTTTTCTGCCGACCTGCCGGAAGCAAGGAAGGTCACCCGGTAATCGGCGGCCGCGGTTATGGTCATGCCACTGTATTTTTTCTCTTCCGGAATCTTAACAAAGCTTACCACCTCGATCCCTTCCGCCATCACTGCATTCATCTGAGCCACCGTCTGCTTTGACGCGACAGGTTTTGTCAGCTCGATATCCAGATATTCCCCGCTGCTGGTCACCCCGACGCCGAGAGGCTGGGCAAAGGACATGATCATGTGGGGACTGTACCCGCCGGTAAACGCGATGGGGATATCCGCCCGGCGCATCACCTTCTGGAAATACCGCATCACATCCAAGTGGCCGATAAACCGCAGGCTTCCGTATTTGCAAAACTTAATTCTTGCTTTCATGGCAGACACCTCCTCCAAATCTCGCCGCGCCGCACCCGGAGCATTTCTCCCGGCAATTCGGCGTCACCTCGGCATTCATGGCCCGCTCCCACTCCCGCCTTAAGAAGTCTTTTGTCACGCCGGTATCGATAAAATCCCAAGGAAAAAGCTCGTCTTCCCCGCGCTCCCTTTCATTATAAAACGCCAGGTCGATACCGGTGCTTGCAAAGGCCGCAAGCCATTTCTCATAATCGAAAACTTCCGTCCACGCATCGTAGATGCATCCCAGGCGGTACGCCTCCAAAAGCAGTTTCCCTACCCTGCGGTCCCCTCTCGCGAACACGCCCTCCAAGACCGTTATCTCCGCATCATGCCAGTTGTATTTTAAGCTTTTCCGGTTAAGCTGGTCATTAAACCCATGCTTTACGATAGCCGCCCGGGCAATGTACTCCTCGTTGCTGTACATCCTCGCCCACTGGAACGGGGTGAAAGGCTTCGGGATGAAAAAGGACGTGCTGGTTGTGATCTGGCATTTCCCGTTTCGCTGATCTTTCGGAATCTCATAATACTTCCTGGCAATCTTGTCCGCAAGCTCCGGAATCGCCCGCATGTCTTCTTCTGTCTCCGTTGGAAGGCCCAGCATGAAATAAAGCTTTACCTTATTCCACCCTCCCGCAAAAGCCTGTCCGGCCCCGGTCAAGATCTCTTCCTCCGTAAGCCCTTTGTTGATCACGTTGCGCATGCGCTGGGAGCCGGCCTCCGGCGCAAAGGTCAGGCTGCTCTTTCTTATATCCTGCACCCGCTCCATCACGTCCAGCGAAAATGCGTCGATCCTGAGGGACGGGAGGGAGATATTGATTCCCTTTCCTTTAAACTCATCGATCAGGAAATCCACCAGCTCCTTTAGCCGGCTGTAATCGCTGGAGCTTAAGGAGCTTAGGGAAATCTCCTCGTGCCCTGTATTTTTGAGCATCTGTCGGGCATATTCTTTTAGCTTTTCCACATCCCTCTCCCTGGTCGGACGATAGAGCATCCCTGCCTGGCAGAACCGGCACCCCCGGATACAACCCCGCTGGATCTCAAGCACCACCCGGTCCTGGGTCACCTTGATGAAAGGGACTACAGGCTTTTGCGGATAATAGGTCATGGTGAGATCAGACACCATCTGCTTTTTCACCGTCCTCGGCGCATGAGGGTTGTTTGGGACAAAAGCAGCCAGCGTCCCGTCCTCATTATAGGTCACATCGTAGAGCGACGGGACGTAGATCCCTTCAATTTCCGCCGCTTTCTCGAAGTAGTTCTTTTTAGTACCACCATCGGCCTTATTCTTTTTATACAAGTCCAGAAGCTCCCGATAGACCGTCTCGCCCTCCCCGATATAGAACAGGTCAAAAAATTCCGCCAGCGGTTCCGGGTTATAGGCACAGGGGCCTCCGCCGATGACGACCGGGTCTTCTTCGGTCCGCTCTGCGGCCTCCAGCGGAATCCCGGAAAGATCCAATACCTGTAAGATATTCGTATAGCACATCTCATACTGGAGCGTAATCCCCAAAAAGTCAAAATCCTTCACCGGATCCTGGGACTCCAGGGCAAAGAGCGGGATATCCTCCTCCCTCATGATCCGGTCCAAATCGACCCATGGGGAATAGACCCGCTCGCACCACACATCCTCCCATTGGTTGAACATATCGTAAAGGATCTGGATGCCAAGGTGGGACATACCAATCTCATAGACGTCGGGAAAACACATGGCAAAGCGGATATCCACCTTTTCCAGGTCTTTCATGACGCTGTTGACCTCGTTCCCGATGTAGCGGGCCGGCTTCTCGATTTTTAGTAATATTTCATCATTTAAGGCTAGTTTTCTCATAGGTTTCCTTTCGGTTTTTGTATAGATTTTACAATTTCTCATGATTTGTTTTCCCTGCAGGTTTCGTGGAAAATACCAGTATTTTAGGACTGGATTTGCAGTGTATATTCGTGAATATTTATACATTCAAAGCAGAAAACAGAGCTTTGGTCACAAAATGTTTTCAGCCCCTGCTCTGCACCACTAGAGAAAACCGCGTATAATTATTCGGCACTATACAATACTATCCGGCATTTCCATGGGAAAACAAGCGGTATTTATTAAAACCCAATTTTCAATATTATATACATTTTAAGGAAGAACTTCAAGCAAATATCCTTTATCTATTAGAATGATTTCAATTTCTTTTTCGTCAGGAAGGTTCTCCCTGGCAAAAGCCGTGATTTCTTTGTCAGCATCATAGATGATTTTGTCCATATTTACGTATGTCGATTTTGTAAAATCAGGAGAATAATGCCCAAAGCTTGCGGCAATCGCTTTGATATTGGCATTATATTCCGCCAGGATCGTGGCATAAGTATTTCTTAGTTTCCGCCATGGAATTCGTTCAAAGCCGCATTTTTCCAGAAGACGTATATAAGAATTACGGGCAAAACTCCGATTATAAGGCAGCCCATTGTCCTGACAGCATAAAAAGCCATAGTCCTGAAAATCCGAAAAATTATCACGGGGCTCTTCATATTTTTGCCGTTGCAGGATAATTTCATCTATCACGAAATCAGCAAGGGCTACTGTCCGGCTACTGTTACGTGTTTTAGGGCGCAATTCCTGGGTGGTCATTTTCCCGTCTTCAATTCCTTCATTAGTTGTGCTTCTTCCCAACTGCCGTTCAACATATAATTCATGATGAGTAAAATCGATATCTCCATATTTTACTCCGATGATTTCGGAGCTTCTTAATCCTGCTGTTAGCGCTAAGAGCAATACCATAAAAATCTGCGGCTCATATTCCTTACACATATAAAGCATTATAGAAACCTGTTGGAGCGAGTAAACATCAGGATGTGGGGATAGACAGATACCCAAAAGCCGATCAGGAAAGCAACGGCCACATCGGGGAACCGGACGAAATTTAATCTTTCTCTGGCAACGCTTTAACCAAGTTTTCCATTGTTTGAGGCTGTCTGCCAACGGAGCACCCCAACAAGCATGAAAGACAAATTCCTAAAAATTTATACAGGTACCCTTGACAAATTTCTTGGAGCGTGTATAATAATAACCGAAATATACAAGTACCTGTATAAAACGAGGAGGACACAATATGGACGATATTTATACAGCTATTTATGAGAAGCTGTCCACATTGCAATGGCTCATGAAACGCCGTCAGATGTTCAGTCAAGCAGAATCCGGGACATTTGCCGACTCAACAAGAGGTCAGGGGCGCATCCTTGCCATGTTGAAAATCCAGCCAAAAATTGCTACAAAGGATTTAGCTTATTTGCTGGGCATCCGCCAGCAATCGCTGAATGAGCTGTTGAACAAGTTGGAAAAAAACAGCTATGTGGAACGCAGACCATCCGAGAAAGACAGGCGGGTCATGGTGGTGCATTTGACAGAAAAAGGGAAAGAAGCCCAGGAACCAGAAACAAATTATCAGGAGTTCCTCGGTTGCCTATCACCGGAAGAACTGCAACAATTCGGCGAATATTTAGACAGGATTATTGCCGCTTTCCAGATGGGAGCAGGCAGAAGCAAGGACGAGGACGCAATGGCAGACTGGATGGACAAAGCACGAGAACGTATGGGTGATGAACAATTTGAACAGTTGATGTCCATGCGTGAACGAGCCTTTGGCCCCTTGGGGCGAGGAGCAAAGCCGGATCATATACCGGGTGCAGAGCGCTTCTCTCCCGATTACGATGGGCCTGTGCCAGACAGAGGCGGATTTAGCGTCTTTGGCGGCAGAGAAAGAAAATAGAGTAATGGAGGCGCCATATTATTTATGGAGATAAGTCCTATGCGCATAAAGCGCATAGGACTTAATAGAGATGAGCAAAACGCATTGATTCAAATATAGGATTTGGCAGTTAGCGT
>CANAPP010000093.1 GCA_947363565.1 uncultured Lachnospiraceae bacterium
GAATTTCTGGAGGCAAAGTCCGTGAAAAACGGGATGGCAAAATCCGATGTCAACTGCCAGAGGATCGTCAAGGACATCCGCAAGGAGTACGACGACATTATCTGGGTGTCCGCCTCGATCCGGGGAACCCGCCTGATCATCCAGGTGAAGGAAAATGAAGACTCCCCGGCTGCCCTGGCAGATAGCGGGAAGACCCGGGAAGACCGGGAAGAAACGGCCCGTCCGGTGGATATCGTGGCGGATAAAAAATGCACCATCGAAAGCGCCATCGTCCGCAACGGCTTGCTGCAGACGAAGATCGGGGCGAAAGTAAAAAAGGGCGATATCCTGGTGTCCGGCCAGGTTCCGGTCAACAACGACGCGGGAGAGATCACCGGCTACCAGTACCACGTATCCGATGCGGACATCATCGGGAGGACGAAGCTTAAGTATAAAGATTCCTGCAGCAATACTTATATCGAAAAGGATAACTTTGATATCTGCAAGAAGCAGTACAGCTTAACCCTTGGGAATATCCGGTTCTCCTTCGGAGGGATCAAAAATGATTACGAACATTTTACCATGTACGCGGAGCAGGGGCAGCTTAAGTTTTTCGACAATTTCTACATCCCGGTCTACTGGTGGGCGAGGGAGGCAATTCCTTACACGCCGCAGGAAAAACCTTACGCAAAAGAGGAGATCCAGCGGATCCTGACCGGGAGATTTGTCAGGTACTGCGAAGATTTGGAGAAAAAAGGGGTAGAAATTATTGAGAATGATGTTAAAATATACACAGGGCAGGATACGTCTGAGGCGAAAGGCAGCCTGACGGTCCGTATGCCCGTCGGAAAAGAGAAAGCCTCGAAGCTTCTGGAAATCCCGAAGCCTGAGGAAGAAGGAAAAGAGACAGGAGACGAAGCGGATGGGAATGATGGAGACGGCCATTGATATTCCGGCAGAACACGAGGGCAACGTGTTCGGACAGTTCGATGCTTATATGAAAAAGATTGAGCGCACGCTCCATGTGACGTTGGTTGCAAGAGGAGAAAGCTTAAAGATCATGGGGGAAGGCGCGAGAGCCGAGAAGGCGAAAAGGGTGCTCACCCAGCTCACCGAATTATCGAAGAGAGGGAATATCATCCAGGAGCAGAACGTAGATTATCTATTATCGCTTGTCATGGAAGACAGCGAGGAGAATATCCTGACGATCGATCAGGATATCATCTGCCATACCCTTCTTGGCAAGCAGATCAAGCCAAAGACTATGGGGCAGAAACAATATGTGGACGCCATAAGGAAGCAGATGATCGTATTCGGGTTAGGCCCTGCCGGGACGGGCAAGACGTACCTTGCCATGGCCATGGCGATCACGGCCTTCAAAGCCAACGAGGTGGGGAGGATCATCCTGACCCGTCCGGCGATCGAGGCGGGAGAAAAGCTCGGCTTCCTGCCGGGAGACTTGCAGAGCAAGATCGATCCCTATCTGCGGCCCTTGTACGACGCCCTCTACCAGATCATGGGGGCGGAGAGCTTCCTTAAGAATTCGGAGAAGGGGCTTATCGAGGTGGCGCCCCTTGCCTATATGCGCGGGCGGACGCTGGACAATGCATTTATCATCTTAGATGAGGCCCAGAACACGACGCCGGCACAGATGAAGATGTTCCTCACCCGAATCGGGTTCGGCTCCAAGGTAGTGATCACCGGCGACGAGACCCAGAAAGATCTTGCCCCAGGCCAGCAGTCCGGCCTTGACGTGGCGGTCAATGTGGTGAAGAATATCGAAGATATCAGCATCTGCCGCCTGACCAGCAAGGATGTGGTGCGCCATCCCCTTGTACAGAAAATCGTGAAAGCGTATGAACAGTATGAGAGTAATGCGCAGAAACATAGCGGCGCGCACAGCAGCAGACGAAAAAAACAGAGGAGAAGACCATGACACTTCAGTTTGAGGAAGAGGGGGAGATAACCCTTCCCCTTGCATGTGAGACACTTGCGAAGGAAGTCATTCAGGAGGCGCTCGACCATACCGGATGCCCTTACGAGGCGGAAGTAAGCCTGCTTCTTACGACGGATGAGGAAATCCGCCGGATGAATAAGGAGTTCCGCCAGATCGACCGGGCGACGGACGTTTTGTCCTTTCCCATGGTGGATTATGAGGAAGCGGGAGCGTTTGATTTCCTTGAGGAGAGGGACGACTGCTTTCATCCGGAGACCGGAGAGCTTATCCTGGGTGATATCGTGATCTCCAAGGAGAAGGTGCTCGCCCAGGCAGAAGAATACGGCCACAGTGTCAGGCGGGAGTTTGCCTTTCTGATCGCCCACTCAATCCTCCATCTTACCGGGTATGATCATATGGAGGAAGACGAGCGTCGTATGATGGAGCGGATGCAGCGGGAAATCTTAGAAAAGCTCGGGATTTCACGATGACGCAGATCCAGAGGAGAAATGATGGATAACAACGTGACGATGGAGTTAAACTATGGCTAAAGTTAAGAAAAATTCAGACAAGTCATTTATCATGCAGGGATCGCTCCTTGCCGTTGCCGGGGTGATCACCAAGATCATCGGTGCAGTATACCGGGTTCCGCTTGTAAATATTCTGGGCGATAAGGGCATGGGCTATTACGGCGTTGCCTTCCAGGTCTATGCCATCGCGCTGACGCTGACTTCCTACAGCCTTCCTCTTGCGGTATCGAAGCTTGTCTCGGCGAGGAATGCCACCGGGCAGTACCGGAATGCCCACAAGGTCTTTAAGATCGCCCTTACCTTTGCCTTTACGGTGGGCGGAAGCGCAGCCCTTTTGATCTTTTTCGGAGCTGATTTTATCGCTACCCACCTGATGGCGATGGAACTTAGCGCCTATGCCCTCCGGGTCCTGGCGCCTTGTATACTGGTGGTCGCCGTGCTTGGCGTATTCCGCGGATTTTTCCAGGGGAACAAATCCATGATCCCTACGGCAATCTCCCAGGTGCTGGAACAGATCGTTAATGCGGCGGTCAGTATCCTCGGTGCCTATTTCCTGCTTAAGATGGCTGACGCGGCAAAAAAGGGCGAGGACTTTTCCCTGGCCATGGCCGCCATGGGCGGGACGGTCGGGACGGTTGCGGGGGCGGCTTCCGCCCTGTTGTTTCTGATGTTCATTTTTGCCGTGTACCAGCGGGTGATGAAGCGGCAGCGACGGCGGGACCGGACGAGAAGACGGGAGAGAAACGAGCATATTTTCCGCGCTCTTTTATTTACCATCGCCCCGGTGCTGTTAAGCTCCACGGTCTATAACTTAAGCGGTGTCATCGACAACGCCATGTTCGGAAAGATCATGTCTGCCCAGGGACACGCGGAGAGCGAATACGCGGGGCTTCTTGGCATCTTAAGCGGGAAGTACGACACGCTGATCAATGTCCCGCTGGCTTTTTCCAATGCCCTTGGGGCGTCTCTTGTGCCAAGCCTGGTGGCTACGGTAAAGTCGGGGAATAAGCGGCAGGCCAACAGTAAGATCGCCATGTTTGTCCGGTTCAACATGCTGATCGCCATCCCGAGCGCCGTAGGGCTTATGGTATTGGCAAAGCCCCTCCTTGATCTGATCTTCTTTACGGAGAATAACGACGTGTCGGCGAAGATGCTGCAGATCGGCGCTGTTTCTGTGATCTTTTACTGTCTTTCCACGGTGACGAACGCGGTGCACCAGGGACTTGACAATATGATGGTCCCGGTAAAAAGCGCCTCCATCTCCCTGGCCGTACATATGGTGTCACTGTTCGTGATGATGGTGGTGTTCCAGTGGGGGATCTACGGTGTCGTGGTGAGTAAGATCGTATTTGCGGCCTGTGCTTCCATGCTCAATTCCCATGCGCTCCGCCAGAAGATCGGCTATGTGCAGGAGCAGAAACGGACCTTCGGGATACCGCTTTTAGCTTCCGCCCTTATGGGACTTTCTGCACTTGGTACATATTCTTTGTTCAGGCTGATCATCGGGGCAAAGGCCGCTACACTGATTGCCCTGCCGGTGGCGGTCATCGTCTACGGCTCTGGGCTTGTGCTCTTAGGCGGCATCACGGAGGATGAGATGCTTCAGATGCCAAAGGGTGCCCTGCTTGCAAAGATCTGCCGGAAAGTCCGCCTGTTCCGGTAAAGCAGTACCTTGGGATAAGTGTGCTTAAAGGCATTCTGGCCTGGCTTGCTGCCTGTCGGAATAAATTGCGGAAAAATGCCAATACTTTAGAAAAAAAGGAGTTGGCATTATGAGAAACAAATATGGGATCGGGTTCCTTTCTATCGTATTCATCCTGGCACTGGCAGTCACATTTGCCGGCCAGTACGGCTACCGGGCGGCGAGAAAGAAAGTGGAAGCCAGGCTTTTGGCGGAAGCGGAAGTTGAGCGGGCACAGGCCGAGGAAGCAGTGACAGCGGACGGCCACGCATTGAAAGAGGACTGTTATTATCTGAAAAACGTAAACGGCTATGTGGCGGTTTTTTTAAGTGATAAGAAAACCGCCTATGAATATACGGATATTCTGTGCGAGGACCTTCCGGAGACAATCCAGAAAGAACTTGTGAACGGGAAATATATCGGGACCCAGGAGGAACTCTACGGATTCCTCGAGAATTATTCAAGTTAACCGCGGGTAAAATATTGTGCTGGACTTTAAGGACATTTTAGTGTAAGATAAGAAAAGTTTTTTTAATATACACAGCAGAGGTCAATTATATGGATAAAGATAGTATCGCACGCATAAACGAACTGTATCACAAATCAAAAGAGGAAGGTCTGACAGAGGCTGAGCTTAAGGAGCAGCAGATTCTCAGGAAGGAATATGTGGATTCCTTCAAACGCAGCTTAAGAGGGCAGCTTAATAACATTTCCATCAGGGAGGCTGACGGAAGTATTACAGATTTAGGTGAGAAATTTGGAAACGAAACAGGAAATTAGGGAACAGATACGAAAGCTCCGCGCCGGTATCGGGGCGGACGAATGGCAGTTGGCGACGGAGATCATCGCAGGGAAGGTTATCGCCAGTGACTCTTTTCGGGAGGCGACAGACCTGTTCTGCTATATGGATTTTGACGGCGAAGTGGGAACGGAACTGATCATCGATGAAGCATGGCGGCTCGGCAAAGATATCTGGCTGCCGAGAGTGTCGGGCGGTGAGATGGAGTTTTATCTCGTAGAGTCGGAAAAGGAGCTTGTGCAAGGGACGTTCGGGATCCTTGAGCCTTCCGGTGAAGGAATAAAGGCTCCGGGGGAGGACGGTCTGGTCATCGTTCCCGGCATCGCTTTTGACTCCAAGGGCAACCGCATCGGATACGGGAAGGGATTCTATGACCGCTACCTTAAGGCACACCCACATCTTGTCAGGCTTGGGATTGCCTTTGATATCCAGCTTGTGGAGAAGATACCGGCTCAGGAGTGCGACTGCAGGATGGATATGGTGTTTACCGAGAAGTCACATATTAACAGGAATGGAGAAGTTTAGGATGGAAAATTTACCGAAAGATCCGGTGCTGATGTTAAGCGTCGTAAATACAGAACTCCGTGATTATTATCCTTCCCTGGATGCCCTGTGCGAGGACAGGCATGTAGAGAAGGATATGGTCATTGATGCGCTGAAACGGATTGATTATGCGTATGACGAGGGGAAGAACCAGTTTGTGTAGGGATATACGGAAAGGGAAAAGTCAAGAGAAATGTATGATGAAATAAACTTGGACAAGATAGATACAAATGCAAAGCCTCCTGCAGAAGAACCGGCCAGGCAATACTTCTTCATGGCAAAATGCAGAGAATGGGTCCGGGAGTTTGCCAGAAAAAAAGGCCGGTATCCAGCCGCCTGCGTCACCACCTTCGGCTGTC
>CANAPP010000094.1 GCA_947363565.1 uncultured Lachnospiraceae bacterium
ATGACAGCGTAGCGTTTGGGACTGCTTACAATATCGTTTGCGGCAAGGAAAGCCGCCCCGCCAAGCCGCGATCTTCCAAGGCTCATAACGTTTTTTTTGCGGAAGCGTTCCCCTGTCTGCCCGTTTCTTACAGCGTCGATCGGAGACATTTTGCTCACCCTGCCCGTGCAGCCGAGACAGAACAGGAGAATGACAGCCGCTACCAGAACCGCGCAGCCAATATTGACAAAAGCGTTACTGCCGCTGTCTATTATAATAAACTCCGTGGAACGATTGATAAGCATTTTCCCAAACGGGTAGCTGAGTATCAGGCCAAGTGCTGCGCCGACAATGGAAATAGCGGCGTATTTTGTAAGGTACAGTCCCCGAATTTTTATGTTGCGTATGCCCATTGCTTTCATAACGCCTATCTCGCGGAACTCCTCGGAGATGGTAAAGGCTATGGTGAACCGCAGCACCGCAAAGGATATGATTATGAGAATAAGGCTTATTGCAAGGATAAAACTCATGATTATCATATCAAAAATATAGGCTTGATCCAGCATCTTTGCATCGCCCGAAAAGGTAAAGCCATCGGATAGATCCGCGATCTGGGACAGGGTTCTGTCAAGGTCGGCGGTGTGTATGTATAAGAATTTTCCGCCATACGTATTTTTTATCGTCTCATCGGACATATATTCGTCAAAGTCCTCGCCGTTCAGGATAAACCTTTTAATGCCCATCAATTCCGTGCCGCAGACAGCGTCCCTGAAACTGCCCGCAAAGGTAAATTCGCGGCTTACGCCCTCTATTTCGACAGTAATTTTGTCGCCTACCTTAAGTCCCATGTTTTTCTCTATGAAACGGGTAGCGTAAATTTCCCCTTTCGGCACGCTTTTAAGAATACTTTCGTCGTCCAGAAAATAATTTATCCCCCTATCTCTGTCGCTCTGTAATACTAATTTCTGACTGAGGTTGGAAGCGTTAAGCGGTTCGCCGACTCGCGTAATATTGGACTGGGACATCGAGACAAACTCCTCGATACGGAACTCGTCTATCGCAGAGGCGTTTTCAAGTGTCCCGCAAATATCCTGGTCGGAGGATTTGTTTTCGCTAAACGCGAAATAATCGGGCACGTCCGCCATTTCAAAATAGCTGTCCAGCGCAGTCGTCACGGTGATGATGTTGCTCACGCCGGAGGACATGAACATCGACGCGAGTATAATAAATACCAGCAATATCACATTCATTGCCCTTTTACGCTTAAAGTCTTTTTTCAGTATTTGTAAATACATTTCCGCTGCTCCTTTCGTTTTGTGATTCGATTGTAGCATAGAAGTTATTAAATAATCCTTAAATCGGTTTGCGGCAATCAAATTATGCGTGATGATGAAAAATCACTAATAGATCAGATGCTTCCCGAAAGAAAAGCGACAGAGCTTTTCCCCTCTGTCGCCTTGCCTTTCGTATCTGCCGCCCAGTTCCTCAAATAATGATTTTGCCATTTTCTATTTCCTCATCTGGTTTCACTCATTACTGATTCCCCTATATATTACGCCTTACCGTTAAAGAATACAAAGAGCGGTAACCACACTTTGGTGTTTACTGCTCTTTACTAATCTAAACCATACTATAATCTTTTTGCAACCGCCTTAATAAACTCTTCACTGTTTAGCACCGTCGGATTCTGAATCGACGTAATCAGCGCCAGATCCTTCGTCATCTCTCCACTCTCAATAGTATCCACGGTCGCCTTCTCCAGCCTGTCCGCAAATTCCATCAGTTCCTGATTGTTATCCAGCTCTCCACGCTTCCTGAGAGCCCCTGTCCATGCAAAGATGGTTGCCACAGAGTTTGTGGAGGTCTCCTCGCCCTTCAGATGCTTATAATAGTGGCGCTGTACCGTTCCATGAGCCGCCTCATACTCATAATATCCATCCGGCGATACCAGCACGGAAGTCATCATAGCCAGCGAACCAAAGGCAGAGGATACCATATCGCTCATCACGTCGCCGTCATAGTTCTTGCATGCCCAGATATATCCGCCCTCGGATTTCATCACCCGTGCCACCGCATCGTCGATTAATGTATAGAAGTACACAATACCTGCTTTCTCAAATTTCTCCTTATACTCGGCGTCAAAGATATCCTGAAAAATATCCTTGAAGGTATGGTCGTATTTCTTGGAAATGGTATCCTTAGATGCAAACCAAAGATCCTGCTTTGTATCCAATGCATAATTGAAGCAGCTTCTCGCAAAGCTTTCGATGGATTTATTAATATTGTGCATTCCCTGGATGATTCCCGGCCCTTCAAAATCATGGATCAGCTCTCTCGTCTCGCTTCCGTCCTCCGAGGTGTAGACAAGCTCTGCCTTCCCTGCTCCCGGAATCTTTAACTCGGAAGCCTTGTACACATCTCCGTAGGCATGTCTTGCAATGGTAATCGGCTTCTTCCAATTTCTCACATAAGGCTCAATGCCCTTTACCACGATCGGAGCGCGGAATACCGTACCATCCAGAATTGCGCGGATCGTGCCGTTCGGGCTCTTCCACATTTCCTTTAGGTCATACTCTGTCATGCGGGCAGCATTCGGCGTGATCGTAGCACATTTTACTGCAACCTTATATTTCTTTGTAGCATTGGCGGAATCGATGGTTACCTGGTCATCCGTCTCATTCCGGTGCTCAAGTCCCAGATCGTAATACTCCGTATTCAGTTCAATATACGGCTCCAGAAGGTGATCCTTTATCATCTTCCAGAGAATCCTCGTCATCTCGTCTCCATCCATCTCAACAATCGGTGCCGCCATCTTAATTTTTGCCATTGTTTCTACTCCTCCTAATATATAAATGTAAGATTCCTAATTATATCAACCCTAAAATGATTAGCCTTTCTAACTCTTTGCCGCCTTTTAATAGTCAAAAATGGACTGTATCGCATCCGTAATATTCATAACATCCGCATATTTGATTCTTGAAAGCAATTTATATCCTCTGTAACGCAGATCCACCAGCTTCAGCTGCTCACACAGTACAAAACCGCACAGCTCCTCCGTCGTAATCTCAATATGTAAGGGATCGCCCGCGGAATTCGGCAAAATCGGACAGACAACTGCCTGCTCAGACTGATTAAAAAAATTCTTGCTGACCACCAGTACTGGTCTTTTTATCTTTTCCAGCGACAAGATATCTCCCTGTTCAAAAGGAACTGTCATATTACCACTGCTCCCTTCCTACCGGCTTGTCCCATTCAAATTCTTCATACGGTCCCAGCTTTCCATCAAATTCCTCTGCCCGCTGCTCCAGAGTCTTATGCTTAAATGTCTTTGTCAATATGATATGATCCCCCTGCACTTCCAGATTTAAAAAATCATTTAACTTAATTCCCAGCGATTCCATCAAATCCTTTGGAAGCCTGATGCCCTGACTATTTCCCCATGTTTTCACCTGTGCAACCACCAAAAACACCTCCCGCATATGTTTATACATAGTATATACTTCTCTGCATGAAAAGTCAATGCATCTCCGATAGCCATTACATTTCTATATGAAGGTTTTTCATCACATTCATGATATGCTTATCTGCCAGCTTCTCCGCCAAGTCTTCATCTTTGCATTTGACCGCTTCCAGGATCTCCTTATGCTCTGCGATGGACTGCTCCGCCCGGTCAGAACTCCCTACCGACAGCTGTCTTGCCATCTTAACATATTTGTGGAAATCCTTCAAGACATGCTCAAGGATCCGGCTGTCCGAAGCCTCATAAAGCACCTGGTGGAATCTCCCGTCAAGCTCCGATACCTGTCTGGCTCTACCCGCCCCGTCCCGGTGCAGATGAAACTCTGAGAGAAGCACCGTCTCCTCCAGCTCCTCAATCTGCTGTTCGGTTATATTCCTGGCGGCCCATCTGGCGCATAAGCCCTCTAAAAGAGAACGGATCTTATAAATATCCCTCACATCCTTCTGGGTGATCGCGGTCACATAAGCCCCCTTATTCGGCACGACCGCAACCAGCCCTTCCAGCTCCAGCTGTCTGAGCGCCTCCCTGACCGGAGTTCTGCTGACCCCGAGTTTTTCTCCAAGAGGAATCTCCCGGAGCTCCTCTCCATCTCGATATACCCCTGTTAAGATGTCCTCTCTGATTCTCTGAAAAACCCTTCCTCTCAGAGACCTGTCCTGATATTCTTCCATCGCCTTTTATCTCCCCGGCTTATGATACATTCGAGGCATTCTACAGCCTTCCTCAACTATCTACACTTCCTGCTGCACCAACGCAATGCCAAGCTTTCCACAGGCATCATCAATCACCTTCAGAAGCTCCTCGTCCGTAAGTACCGTCACACGCCCGCTTTCATACTCTCCATCTACCCATGCCTTCACCATGGCGGTCAGTTCACAGCCCTTATCCACCTGTTTCTCCTCCGGCAGATGGAAATACGTGTTGATCCAGTGGGCAATCCCCGCAAGGCCGGATGTGTTGGACACTGCTACTAAAGGGGCCCGGTTCAGAAACTTCTCTGTGTCAAATATATTATAAATCTCCTCATTTTTCAAGAGGCCGTCCGCATGGATTCCTGCTCTGGTCACATTAAAATTCTTTCCTACAAACGGAGTTCTCGACGGTACCCGGTATCCGATCTCTTTTTCAAAATATTCCGCAAGCTCTGTGATCACTGTGGTATCCATGCCGTCTAAGGTTCCCCGCAGCTGCGCATATTCAAAAACCATCGCTTCCAACGGCGTATTTCCTGTGCGTTCCCCGATTCCAAACAAAGAGCAGTTCACGCCGCAGGCCCCATACAGCCATGCCGTCGAGGAATTACTGACCGCCTTATAGAAATCATTATGTCCGTGGAACTCCATCAGTTCACATGGAACCCCTGCATGAACCCGGATTCCATAGATAATGCCCGGAATAGACCTTGGTATCACTGCACCCGGATAATTAACGCCATATCCCATGGTATCACACACCCGGATTTTTACCGGAATCCGGTATTCCTCCATCAGGTTCATAAGCTCCAGGCAGAAGGGAATTACAAAGCCGTAAATGTCAGACCTTGTGATGTCCTCCAAATGGCATCTGGGACTCACCCCGGTCTCTAAGCATTCTCTTACCACCGATAAGTAATGCTCCATACACTCTCTTCTTGTCATCTTCAATTTATAAAAAATATGGTAATCCGAACAGCTTACGAGGATTCCTGTCTCCGGCATTCCGATTTCCTTCACCAATTCAAAATCCTTCTTACTAGCGCGGATCCAGCTTGTCACCTCCGGAAATTTATATCCCCTCTCCATGCACTTATACACCGCATCCCGGTCCTTTTTACTGTACAGGAAAAATTCGCTCTGCTTGATCTTCCCCTTCGGTCCGCCCAGCTTATGAAAGTAATCATAAATTGCTACAATCTGTTCTGTACTATAGGGTGCTCTGGACTGCTGTCCGTCCCGGAACGTCGTATCTGTGATCCAAATATTGTCCGGCATATGATGCGGTACAATACGGTCGTTAAATGC
>CANAPP010000095.1 GCA_947363565.1 uncultured Lachnospiraceae bacterium
ATTATGATTATATCTCATTAGCCACTCCCGTTACAACTTTAGTATAGCACTTCATGACGGCTGGTTGACTGGCTCTCTTGCGGACGCTAAATGGTCCAAGGAGAAATCTGTCAGACCGATGCCTAATCATTATACAGCTTAAACAATGAGAGGGAAAAGTCCCAACTGGCTGTTGGGTACTGAAACCCTACACTTATATATTAGGAGGAGGAAAAGCAATGTCAGGATGCAAAGTGCTGGCCATAGCCAATCAAAAGGGCGGAACGGGGAAGACAACTTCCACCGTCAATCTGGGCATCGGGCTGGCGAACGAGGGGAAAAAGGTCTTACTCGTGGATGCGGACCCCCAGGGGGATCTGACCACATCTTTGGGCTGGACAGACCAGGACAGCTTATCTGTCACCCTGTCAACACAGATGGAAAAGATCATCCGGGACGAACCGTTTGAACCAGGGGAGGGGATCCTTCACCATAAGGAGGGGGTGGACCTGATCCCGGCGGACATTGAGCTGTCCGGCATGGAAATGTCGCTGGTCAATGCCATGAGCAGGGAATTCACCATGAGATCCTATCTGAACGATCTAAAGAAAGATTACGGGTATATCCTGATCGACTGTATGCCGAGCCTCGGTATGCTCACGATCAATGCACTGGCGGCGGCAGACAGCGTGATCATCCCCGTCCAGGCTCACTACCTGCCGTTAAAAGGGATGACCCAGCTGGTGAAGACGATCAATAAGGTGCAGCGGCAGATCAATCCGAGATTAAGGATAGACGGGGTGGTCCTTACCCTGGCGGATATGCGGACAAACCTTGCGCGTGCGACAGCCGGGAGTCTGAAACAGAACTATGGCAGGATGATAAAAGTGTATGACACGGTGATCCCTGTGGGGGTAAAAGCGGCGGAGACCAGTGCGGCAGGGGAGAGTATCTACAGCTATGATAAGAACAGCCCGGTGGCGAAAGCGTATGCGGCATTTACGAAGGAGGTGGTGCAGGATGGCGAAAAACAAAGGCATCAATCTAAATCTTCCCTCTGTAGATGACCTGTTCAGTACGCAGGAGGAGCGGGAGGAAGCAAAGAGGGAATCAGTCAGGGAGATACCCCTTAAGGAGATCAGTGATTTCCCGGATCATCCGTTTAAGGTAAAGGCGGATGAAAGTATGCTGGAGATGGCGGAGAGCATCCGGGAGTACGGGGTATTAGTGCCTGCTTTAGTCCGGGAGAAGCCGGGAGGCGGCTATGAGATGGTAGCGGGGCACAGGAGGAAGATGGCGAGTGAGCTGGCGGAGAAGCCGGAAATGCCCTGTATAGTTCGGAACCTGACGGATGACGAAGCGGTGCTGATCATGATAGATTCTAACCTGCAAAGGGAGAAGATCCTGCCGTCCGAAAAGGCGTTTGCATATAAGATGAAGCTTGAGGCGATGAAAAGACAGGGAATGAGAACGGATTTAACTTCTGACCCAGTGGGGCAGAAGTTAAGTAGATATTCAGTTGAGATATTAGGAGAATCCGTAGGGGAAAGTAAAAGCCAAATACAACGATATATTCGCCTAACAGAACTCATCCCCCCAATCCTGGACATGGTTGATGAAAACCGGATAGCCATGCGCCCGGCTGTGGAATTATCCTACCTGCCAAAGGACCAGCAGGAGATCCTTTTAGACACCATGCAGTTAGAAGACTGCACGCCGAGCCACGCCCAGGCGATCAAGCTCCGTAAATTTTCCGAGGAAGGGAGGCTGAATAAAGACGATATTTTTTCAATCTTAGCAGAAGAGAAAGGAAACCAGAAAGAACAGTTCCGAATGCCCAAAGCGCGTATCAGCAAGTATTTTTCGCCGGGGACGCCCGCGAAACAGATGGAGGATACGATCATTAAGGCCTTAGAGCTGTACCGCAAACGGGAGCGGAGCAAAGACAGGGAACGCTAGGAAAGAATTTTCCGCCAGGGGAGCAGTGCGCCCTTATACGGATACTTTTTTGTTTTCCCCTCCCCACACCCCACCCCTTTTCAGTTACCAGCCGATTACCGGCCGAAAAAGAAGATAAGAGCCTGTGGACAGCCATATCCGGATGGTTGGCTCCATCAGGGGGAAATGATGCATCAGGAGCAGATATTATAGGCTGAGCAAAGCGGTAACAGGAGCAAAATGATGTATCGGAGAACTGTTGGATAAGGTGCGGGAAGCTGGGGAGGGAATGATAAAAACTGAAGAAGAGGAGAGAAGGTATGTATGAAAACAGAGTGAAAAGAGTTTTGAATGTTATGGTGACGGCGGGGCTGGTTCTGGGGATCCTGTTCTTTTCCTCCCTGTCGGTAAAGGAATATCTGCCGTATGCCAGAAACCGCATCCGGACAGAGAGGCTGCAAAAGGAAGTAGCTGGCAGGAATGAAGAGGGCAGGAGGAAGATCAACTGGAAAAAGCTGCGGAAGAAGAACAAAGATATCATCGCATGGATTGAGATCCCGGGGACAAAGGTGGATTACCCCATAGTGAAATGCCCAACCCGCAGTTACTACCTGCATCACGACGCAGAAGGCAGGAACAGCATTTTAGGGGCTGTTTTTGTACAGCCGGAGACAGCCGGGGATTTCTCGGATATGCACACGGTCATTTACGGGCACAACATGCGGGATAAGCAGATGTTCGGTTCGCTCCATTCTTTTGAGAAGAAAGATTTCTGGAAGAAGCATAAGAAAATCTATATTTACCAGCCGGAGCAGGAGATTGAAGCAGCGGTTTACAGCACCTATGACATCCTGGATTCCACGGACACCTATCTTACAGCATTTGATACCCCTGATGAGTGGGAGGAATGGATAGCCATGACCACAGAGAAACGGTATTATGATACGGGGATCGATCCGGAGAATACAGAACGGATCATCACTTTATCGACCTGTTCCAACGGCCGGGGGAGGAGGTCTAGATACGTGGTAAACTGTGTGGTCGAGAGTGTGAAAAACTTTTGACAAACAGGAATACAGACCGGCATCTGGCACGAAATTGTCAGCCGCTGTCTCATTTTTGGAGGATGAAGCGATGATTAAAGTGACAATTATTGGTGTATTTGGCTTGTTCATGCTTTTTCTGTACTGCCTCATTGCGGCAGCCGGGAGAGCTGGTGAAGAATGGAAAGATATGGATTATGCTGACGGAGAGAGCAGTTTCAGGAAAGGAAGGTAATCATTATGGATGGAAATATATACAGCACAGGAAATGCGATCGTAGATGAAAATGCGAAGCTGGCCATTTCCGGGAATGTGATCCCTCAAACGTGGTACCGTACAATCGTAAGAGAAAGCGGAAAGCCAAACCTTACAGCGATCATTATTCTGGCCGACATCGTTTACTGGTATAAGCCTGCAGAGCTGCGGGATGAAACTACCGGGCAGGTGGTCGCTGTAAAGAAAAAGTTCAAAGCGGATCTGTTGCAGAGAAGCTATCAGCAGATCAGTGTGCAGTTTGGGACCTCAAAAAGAGAAGCTGCGAATGCCATTATCTTTTTAGAGAAGCTGGGGGTGGTAAAGCGGGTATTCCGTACCGTGAACATCAATGGTCTGGTAGTCAATAACGTGTTATATCTGGAATTGGATGTGCAGAGGCTCCGGCAGCTCACATACCCGGAGGATGATCATAACTGCCCTTCCTCTTCTGAAAGGGAGAAGGGAAAAGCCCCAAAGGAAGGGCTATCCCCCATAGAAGCTGCTGTGGGAGAGGCCGGTACAGGTGAAAGGGGTGCTGTCCCTTTTCAAAGGGAGAGGGTGTCCCCTTTGAAAGAGACACCGGACGCTTTTGAAGGTATGGACGCCCCGCTTCCAGAAAAGACAGCGCCTTCTTTTGGTGATGGGACAAATACAGAGATTACCCAGGAGATTACAACAGAGACAATCCCAGGGATTACAACAGAGATTAACACTAAAGAGTATACTGATCCTATCGTATCCTATCAGGAAACGGAGGAGCTGTTCAAACTCCAGATCGATTATGATGCGATATGGATGGACAGACCATTTGACAGGGAACAGCTAAAAGAGATCGTTGCGATCGCAGTTGACGTCCTTACTTCAAGAGCCGAGACGATCCGTGTCAACCGGGAAGACAGGCCGGCGCCTGTGGTACAGAGAATCTATAAAAGGATCAATAAAAGCGCCGTGGAGTATGTCATGGATTCCATGCAGAAGTGTGGAAGTAAAGCAAATAATATAAGGGCGGTGATTATGACGGCTCTTTACAATGCCGCAATGACTGTAAACAATTATTTTGCCAATTTATTTGCTTACCACACGGCGAACCCCCAAAGGATAAAGGGGTGCGCCGGGTTATGACCATTCCTTTTTTCTTAATGGCTTTAAATAGTTTTTCTTTAAATCGCGGATGTTTCCAAAGAAGGTCTTCTCTGATTTGGAGAACATATTGTTTTCTAATTTGAGCCTGACTAATTCCAGTGTGCACAGAAGGTCGGCTGCCTGAAAAAGTTTATATTCTGAAGGCATAACTTTGCGGAAGATTGGATTTGGGAGTAGGGCGTTAAAAACAGAGGAAAGAATCTTGCTGACTTCTACCTGGCCGTTGTCATAGTAGATTTTCACATCATCAAAGGCAAGAAAATCTCTATAATGTCCGCGGATGAACCCGGAAATCTGTTTAGACAACCTGCCTGTGGCATCCACAACATCAGAGATATGCTTTTTCTCTATGTAGAAACACTTGTAACGTATATTGATCTGGCGGATGAATGCAACCATTTTATTGAAGATGCGGCGGCGTTCATCGACTGACATATTTTTATAGATTTCTTCTTTGCGGATAATGGGGCCTGTATGTATGCAGAGATTATCCAAGCTCAAGTACGAGAGTTCCTGATTCAGTCTTGAAATAGCAGGCTGAACGTCTTCCTGCTGATTATGAAAAACCATTGTGATTATGTAAAAGGGCGAATGGTGGTTGTATTCACCAAAATCACCGGATTCATCTATAAAAATGCTAAGCTCTTTCAATACTGTGTCACCTCTGCAGCGTTTGTAAAAAAATGGCGGGGAACTTCCCCGCCCTGGATGGACCTGGGTCTTGCGACCAGCCCCCAATAAAATCATTGATTCTATTGGTAATAGTATATGTCAAAATTGCTGAAAATGCAATAGAATTTTATGGAAATTGATGAAGGCCTAAAATGAAATTTTAAATTCCACTCCCTTATTCCCCAGTGGAATTTACTCTCG
>CANAPP010000096.1 GCA_947363565.1 uncultured Lachnospiraceae bacterium
AGACGCTAACTGCCAAATCCTATATTTGAATCAATGCGTTTTGCTCATCTCTATTTTACTACCGCAGTTACAAAAGGCGGCTAAATCCTCTGCAGATACCTCAGCGTCTCCCATTCCGTCACCTGGGAGCTGTACTCGGCATATTCTTTTCTCTTCGCCCGCAGATACTTCTTCGACAGATCCTCACCGAGGACGTTCTGGACAAAGGGATCCTCCTTAAATGCTCTTGCCGCCTCCTTAAGGCTTCCCGGAAGCTCCTCCACACCGGCCGCCCTGCGCTCCTCATCTGTCATATCATAGACATTCCGGTCGATACACTCCGGCGGCATGATCTTATTTCTTATGCCATCAAGCCCCGCTGCCAGGCAGACCGCCAGCGCCAGATAAGGATTGGCAGAAGGGTCCGGGCTTCGAAGCTCAATCCGCGCAGAGCCGCCCCGCGTCCCCGGTATACGGATAAGGGGCGTACGGTTCTTGGCCGACCAGGCGATGTAAACCGGCGCTTCATACCCGGGAATCAGCCGTTTATATGAGTTGACCACCGGATTGGTGATGAAGCTGATCGCCCTCATGTGCCTCATGATCCCCCCGATAAAATAGTAAGCCTCGCTGCTGATCCCATTCGGGTCTTCTTCATCCTGGAATACGTTGACTCCGTCCCTGCTCAGGGACATATTGATATGCATGCCAGAGCCGTTTATACCGTACTTTGGCTTCGGCATAAACGTGGCGTGCAGCCCGTGGCGCTTTGCGATGGTCTTCACCACCAGCTTGAAGGTCATGATATTGTCCGCCGTCGCCAGCGCCTCGTCATACCGGAAATCAATCTCATGCTGCGCCGGCGCCAGCTCATGGTGGGACGCCTCGATCTCAAAGCCCATCTCCTCCAGCGTCAGCACCATGTCACGCCTGGCATTTTCCCCCAGATCCAAAGGCCCCATGTCAAAATATCCCGCATGTTCGTGGGAAATGGTCGTCGGCAGCCCGTCCTCATCTGTGTGGAACAGGAAAAACTCGCACTCCGGTCCCACATCAAAAGTATAGCCTAACTCCTTTGCTTCCTTAAGAACCCTTTTGAGGATATATCTGGGGTCGCTCTCGAATGCCGTCCGGTCCGCCTTATACACATCGCAGATCAGCCTCGCCACCTTCCCCTGCTGGGGCCTCCACGGAAATATCTCAAAAGTATTAAAGTCCGGATACAGATACATATCCGAATCCTCTACTCTGGCAAACCCTTCAATCGAAGAGCCGTCAAAGATAACCTGATTGTCAAGCGCCCGCTCAAGCTGGTGCGCCGTGACCGCGATATTTTTCATCATACCGAAGATGTCTGTAAACTGCAGGCGGATAAATCCTACGTCCTCCTCCTCAACCATACGCAGAATATCTTCCCTCGTATAACTGTTCATGATTATTCCTCCTCAAAAAATGGGCGCTCTCATACAAGGATGAGAACGCCTTTGTTCGCATGTGATCATTCTATTATCAATCTTATCTGTTATTCCTCGTTATCATCTTCCTCGAGCCAGTACTCATCTTCGAGCTGATTGTAGACATTGCCGTTGTTATTGCCGCAGCTTATCCCCCTCTTGATCGGAAACAGCAAAAATCCTTTGATCATACCGAACATGATACAGCATAAAATAAGCAGGATCTTCTCTGACATCGTCCAGTCTCTCTTGAAGAAATCTTTAACCGCCTGCCACATATTTCCCAAGCACTCTAACATATATATGTCCTCCTTTACCATTCGATTCACCGTAATCTTTTTTTATTATATACTAATTTCCGTTGAAATAAAAGACTTTTTGTCACAAATTCAGATTGAAAAACCGACTGCGCTCTGCTACAATGTTAAATATTCCCCTCAGCGGACATGCATTCTTTTCCCAATGGGGGTATGATTATAATATGTTCAGAAAGGTGATTTTTCATGGGACTTGCAATACCTATCGAGACAAGCGCGCGCCACATCCACGTGTGCCGCGAAGATTTTGAGTTGCTGTTCGGGAAAGACCGGGAACTCACTTTTAAAGCTGAGCTGAGCCAGCCTGGCCAATATGTATGCGAAGAACGCCTGACCGTCAAAGGCCCCAAGGGCACCTTTGAAAATGTCGCCGTCCTCGGGCCGTTCCGCAAGGAGACACAGGTCGAGATCTCGGTGACAGACTGCCGCAGGCTCGGCATCGAGGGCATCATCCGCCAGTCCGGCGATACTGAAGGGACACCTGGCTGTACGTTGGCCGGCCCTTTAGGGGAGCTTGAGATCGACCACGGCGTGATCGTCGCAAAACGGCATATACATATGACACCTGTTCAGGCCATCCAGCTCGGGGTCAAGGACAATGACGATGTATTTGTCATCACCAACAGCTTTGAGCGTTCACTCATCTTTGCCGATGTCATCGTCCGTGTCAGCCCAAGCTTTGCCCTGGCCATGCATGTAGACACAGACGAAGCCAATGCATTTGCCGGAATGGACAACCCGACAGGCGTCATCCTTAAACTTTTCAACGGGCAGACCTACAGCCTGCAGAAATGGGCGGAGGAACTGCAAAGTGGAATCAACCGGTTATAAGTTCTGCCCTGTCTGTCGGATCCGTCCGAACCATCACATCTTTGCCGTCAGTGTCTTCGCGCTCACTCCCTCAATCATTCCAAGCTTCCCCGAGAGGGCACTGGTGGCATCACCGGGTGCATCCAGCACCACACTGATGATCGATACCTCGCGCTGCCGGTATGGAATCCCCATCCGCCCCACGATATACTGGCGGAACTCATGAAGCAGCTCATTCACTGCTCCTGCTGCCTCCTCATCCTTTATGATAATGCTGACGACTGATACTCTGCTGTCCATATGATCTCCTTTATCCTTTTGAATTTTATTTTTTATCCTGGATCTGCCTTCCGGTCACATCCATATGGTAATTGTCCTTATAGATAAGCTCTGATACAGGCACGATCTCATATCCTTTTTCCTTAAGCCCCGTGATCAGGCTTTCTAACGCTTCCGCCGTATATTTTGCACCATTGTGGCAGAGGATGATCGAACCGTTGCCCAGGTTTTTGTGGTTAAGTACAGTGTTGATGATATTATCAACGCCATAGTCCTTCCAGTCCAGGCTATCCACATCCCACTGAATGGCATAGTACCCGTTTTCCCGGGCATTCAACACCACTTTGTCGTCATAATCTCCGTAAGGCGGCCTAAAGAGCTGCATATCCACCCCGGTAAGCTCCTTCACCTTATTATGTACCGCCATAAGCTCCTGCGTCTTTTCCTCATCCGGAAGCTGCGACATGTTCTTGTGGTTCTCGCTGTGGTTGCCCAGATCATGCCCTGCCTCCTTGATCGCTTTCACGTCGTCAGGATAGGACTCTACCCATCCGCCGGTCATGAAAAATGTAACATGTACCTTGTGCTTTTTCAGTATCTCCAGAAGCTTTCTGGTATCCTCATTGCCCCACCCGGCGTATAGATTGCGGATAAATTGACCTATGCTTAATTTTTTGCTCAGGACAATACTATCATTCTTTATCTCTATATCCTTCTCCTTTTATCGTTTATACATAGTGTATACACCATTCAAGGCATTGTCAACAAACAAAACCACTTTTATCCTCCTGCTTCATTCAAGCCGGTATATACTCATGTGTCACTTTAAACAGGCTTTCTAATTCACCAGAAAAATTATAAACGATCTTAATTCTCCTTCCTTCATATATGTAGATGCAATCTACCATTTCCAGCACAATCTCACGAGTTAGCTCCGTAATTGAGCGTGTAGCTAAAAGCTTTTTGATCCGCGTATTCTGGAAAATGTCTTCTTTTTCATGCCCTTGGACCTCATCTTTGGAAGCCTGGATTTTCTTTTCCAGATTTTTTTCTGCCGTCAGATAATCTTCCCGATAAGAAATATACTCCTCTTTGCCAATCAGGCCATCTTTAAAATCCTCATATATTTCTCTCTTTCTTTTTTTTACTTTTTCAAGCTCGGACATCAGCTTTTCAATTTCCATTTCAGAAAAAGTAAGCGCCGTCGGAATGATCCTTCCCTGTTGTTCGATCAGTTTTTCCAAATCCTTTACTGACCGGATGATTTTGTTTAAATCATCCAGAACGATCTCTTTTACGGCATCCTCCCGAATGACATGGGAGGTACAGAATTTATTTCCGCTGCGCGAATAAGTCCCGCAGCTAAATGAGTAATAATGTCTGCCGCTTTTGTCGGTATACCCCTTTTTGCACATTGCGCGCCCGCAGTCTCCGCATTTTAAAAATCCGGCAAACACACTGACATGCTGCGAAAAATCAATATCCCTTGTTCTTCTTTTTAATAAAGACTGCGCTTTATCCCATGTTTCCTTACTGATAATCTCAGGATGTGTGTTTTTTACAACAATCCAATCCTCTTCCTCCACATACTCCGGTCTGCAATGCATATTTCTTTTTGTCTTTCCCTGCACCATATGACCCAGATACATCTCATTTTTCAGCACATGATCGATCGTTGCGTATGTCCAGTAAAGTGTGGATGGAAGTTTGTTGCAATTTTTATAATTTTCCCCATTGGCGCGCTTATAAGCTGTCGGGCACAGCACGCCTTCATCATTTAGAATATGGGCAATCTTCACTTTTCCATATCCCTGCAGATACAGTGCAAATATTCTTTGTACGATTCCGGCAGCGTATGGATCTATCATTAATTTATGTTTATCATGAGCCGCCCTCTGATAACCATAGCTTGGAAACGCGCCTACAAACTCTCCATTCCTCTGCTTGGCTTTAAATGAGGATTGAACCTTCGTTGAAATATCCCTCGCATATTGCTCATTAAAAAGATTTTTTATCGGAAGCATCATATCATAAATAGATTCCTTGCTGTCCACATGGTCATTGACTGCAATAAAACGTACTTTCTTTTCCGGGAAATACCGTTGGATATATCTTCCGGTTTCCAGATAATCTCTTCCGAATCTGGACAGATCTTTTACGATTACACAGTTAACGAGTCCCTCTTCAATATCTGCGATCATTCTTTGAAAATCCGGGCGTTTAAAAGCTGACGTTAGATAACGATACTTTTGAAAACACTGGAAAATCAAGGTTTTT
>CANAPP010000097.1 GCA_947363565.1 uncultured Lachnospiraceae bacterium
TTTGGGTTTTTGTGCCTTCAAATTTGCCGGATTGTTTTACTGCCGGATCAAGACCAAAGTAAGCAAAAAGCTGTTTTGGCTTGGAGAATGCAGAAAAATCTCCAATCTCTCCCATGAGGGATACGGCGGATAAGAAACCAGCGCCTTTGAACGTTTCGATCAAATGGATCTGCCTGACAAAGTCGGTGGCTTCATTGGCATCAACAAGCTCATGCATGGAACCCAGGATGCCTTTGATTTCTTCGTCATATTTACGGATGAAACCAATATAAAGGCGGATGCGTTTGATGTTGCTGTCAATGATGTAACCGAATTCATTTGCTTCATTTGCAGCCTGAATAATGGCATTATACTTGTTTAAAGCATATGTAAGTCCAAAGCGGGCAGTAGATTTAATGGCATCAATAATCTCTTGTCGGTCTGCTTCAATAAATGCAGCCGGGGAGGTATACGTCTCTAACAGTGTAAGTGATGTATTAACCGTAACCTTGGAAAAAATGCCAAGGTATTGGGGAAATGCCATGCGCAGTTCGCCTTGGAGTTTGTTCACATAAGCACTGCGGTTATCCATTAAATCGTAGTATTCACGGCAGAGATTCCTGCAATTAAGGGCAAGGTCGGATGGCATGAGGGAAACTTTTAAATCAGGTTTCAAACCAACTAATGCAGCCTTTTTTGAATCAAAACGGTCATTATGCACTTTCCGTATGTTGATATTTGTGCTATTCTTAGTGATGATAGGATTGATAACAGACACGTTAAAACCCTTATCACGAAGATAGCAGAAGAGTGGGTAATGATAGATTCCCGTGGATTCAAGGAAAATGCGACTTTCCAAAGAATACAGCTCTTCTGCTTCTTTTATTTTAGAAACAGCGGCTGTAAGGGAATCCATGCTGTTATGCAGGATTTTATAAGGCTTTCCTACAAACTGCTGGTTCGGGAGTGCGATAGACATCCAGGAGAAGTCAGCACCGACGTCAATACCAACAGAGATGAATAGTTCATCAACATTAAAAATAACTTTGTTAGACATGAGCGAAAGCTCCTTTCTGATAGGAATCCATTTCCAATCTGGCAGGTACACAACCTAGCGTGTTATACGGGTATCGCCTTCCGGCTCCCAACCAGCTAAAACATAAAACCCTGTCGAATGGACTAATTGACTTCACTGTAGGTATCAGCTGAACAATCAGCTTCCCAAGGAGGTGGACATTCTTTGTCCTATCCTAAGAGATAATACCTTATGTTTTATCTGGTGTCTATCAGGAGCCGTCGGACATGATAATTAATATGGACAACATCTGATGAAGGAAGAACGCCTTCTTCTGTTATCTAATTTTAGAAATTTATTAACCAAGTAGTCTTGATTGACTACACCATTATTATACTAGGAGGTGGAAGGATTGGAGGAAAACAAAGATTACCGGGTGCACCGCTCTGGGGACCTGTCGGAAGGCTACAAGCTCCGGGTAGAACATACAGTATCATGTGAGAACATGGATATTTCACCGTTGATTGCACAGGGTGCAGAAACGATACAGGCCATGCGCCAGGACAGCATTGAAGGAGAAAAGAAAGCCTATGACATCGTGGTGGCGGCAGCAAAGCAATGGGAACAGCAGGCGGCGGTCACGCAGCGGCTTGACCGGGCGCTGGCATACTTACGCACCCCGGAGGTAAAGCATACCGGGAACAGTTGGCAGCCCTTTTCCAGCAACAATGACTGGATGGAGATCAGCAACCGGGTTTATAAGATGTTCTGCCGGATCAGGGAAGATACCAGATATGACAGGGAAATAAAGCAGAGTGTCCCGGTTGCCTGGTATGTGACCTGGGATTTGTATTTGAATTCACCCAGGGAAGGCTACAGCATCCATCTTGCAGGACAGGACAAGAAACGCTATACGGACAAGGCCGCCGCCGAGAAGTATCTGGATGGGAGAAAGAAATCCTATTCCCATCTGTTCGCGGAGATTTCACCGCCCATTCCGAAAGAGCATGAAAACTGTTTTACGGTCAATGGCGTGCTTCTCCCCGGATATACAGTGGAGGGCCGGGAACCGGTAAAACCAGACCATGCCGCCGAAGTTTCGGAGAGCGCCATTCCTGCGCCCGGAAAAGAGGAAAAGCCCTCCGTGCTGGGAAAGCTGTCTGCGTCGAGGGCACAGGAAAAGGCTGCGGCAGAGGCGAAGGCGCCAACGAAAAGGAAGGAGGATATGCAGATTTGAAAGTGTTGATGATAGAGCCGGGGAAAGCGCCTTATGAGGCCGAGCTGGACGGGAGCCTTGAATCCATGCAGGAGGCAGTCGGGGGCGGCATAGAGGGCTACTACCCTTATGCGGAGCCTGTCGCGATTGTCTGCAATGATGAAGGGAAAATAAACGGGCTGCCCCTGAACAGGGCAATCTACAACCAGGACGGCGAGATGATCGAGATCATGGCAGGCACCTTTTTCATAGCCGGTCTCGGCGAGGAAAGTTTTGCCGACCTTCCCGATTATTTCATGGAGCAGTATAAGGAACAGTTCAAATACCCGGAGAAATTTTACCGGCTGGCGGGTGAGATCGTTGCGGTGAAGCAGCCCCTCCCGCCGGAGGAAAAGCAGCAGCCGGCCCCTGCCATGAAGGAACCGGGCGGGGATGATAGAAGGCTTGACGAATCCACGGACCTGGCTTTCGACCTGGATGAATTTTTCAGGCAGAACAGCGGGGCCTATGCAGACCTGTACCCGGATTCCCATGCAGAAAAGGAGCGCATGGCGGACGAGCTGCTTTCAGGAGATACCGGGAAAATCCGCATGAGGCTGGCGGCATTTGAACATGAGGAACACATGGAGGGAGAAGCGGCGCCGCTTCTGGAGCGTATTTCTTCCTATGAAAAGGAATATGGGATCAGCGCTTATTCCATTTACCAGCTTGACTTATCGGACAATGCAGACAACCTCCGTTTTATGTCCCTGGACTGGCTGGAAAGCAAAGGGCTTTCCGTGGACCGGGACAATTACCGGATGGTCTATGCCATGCAGCGGGAACCGGGCGAAACGCTGGAGGATATTTACAGGCGCTTCAATATCGACCACCCGGAAGATTTCAAGGGCCATTCCCTTTCCGTTTCTGATGTGGTAGTCCTGCATGGGAATGGCACAGACACCGCTTATTACGTGGACAGTATCGGCTTTAAGGAGCTGCCGGGCTTCTCCGGCGCAGGGACGCCGGAGGCGAAGCGGGATGTTTCCGTGCGGGAGCAGCTTGACAATGCAAGGAAACAGGCGGCGCAGGCAGGGCCGAAAGCGCCGGATAAAAAGCCCAGGGAACCGGAAAGGAGTTGATGGCTTATGCTGATGGCAGTTGACGGTCCGTATGCGCTGATGGTGCAGCCGGACGACATTTTAATCTCTCCCCGTGAGGTAGACGAGCATTTTGGGACAATGGCCTGCTTCCACCCCCGCTATGCGCTTGGCGACAGCCACAATTACATGGATAAAGACGATTTCCTGCGGGAGATGTATTTAGATACCGTGGGGCATGATGAAGCGGGCCTGAAACGCTATGAACACATGGTAAACATTGTGAGCAGCCGGTTCCGGCACGGGCCAAAGACGGAGGAACGGGCGGTTGATGACGCCATGCTGAAGGTGATCTCCGAAAAATACATTACGCTACCCCTCTATCTGATGGACCACAGCGGCCTTGCCATGCAGACCGCAAGTTTCAATGACCCCTGGGACAGCGGGCAGGTCGGATGGATTTATGTTTCCAAAGAGGATTCTCTAAAGGAGTTTGGCGGCGAAAAAATGACCGGCGCCATTCGGAAAAAGGCGGAGGATCTGATGCGCAGCGAAGTGGCCGCTTATGATTCCTACCTGCGGGGCGAGTGCTACGGCTTTGAGCTTTACAAAAACGGCGAGCTGTCGGATAGCTGCTGGGGCTTCATGGGCGGCCTGGAGGATGCCTGTAAGGATATGGCTGCATATCTCCCGGAGGGCTGCAGGGATATGGTGGCGCATTTAGAGGAACAGGACCACCCGGCGACCATCATTAAGACGCTCCTGAAACATGCGAAAATCCAGGTGGACCAGGCGGCAAAAGCCTTTGAGCACACACCCCGCCAGCAGGTGATCGGGGATGCCCGGTAAGACAGTTGTTTCCCATTTATAATTACAGATTTTATCAGGAAGGAGGATGCTTATGCAGGAAGATTTGGAACAGCGGACCGTATCGGTTTCCATCCAGGCGGCGAAGCTGTCCGGGCGGGTGCTGCGCTTCGCGGTTGCCGCCGTGCTCCAGAAGATGGAGCAGGAACGCACTACCCCGAAAGTCGGCAGGAACAGCATGAAACGGCTGACCTATAGGGACCCCGGTGCGAATACCATTGAAGTCTCCGGCAGAATCCGCTCCTTTGAGCGGTACGCCAGGAAACACCAGGTACGCTACCATATTGAAAAAGAGCTGGGGACCAATCCCCCAAAGTGGACGGTCTATTTCAAAGCGAACCAGGCGGACGCGCTGACAGCGGCCTTTAAGGAATATACCCAAAAAGACCTTGCCCGGAGCGCCAGGCCGTCGCTGCTCTCCCAGCTTCATAAATTCAAGGAGCTGGCGCAGGCTCTGGGCCGTGACCGGGTAAAGAACAAGGAACACGGAGGGCCGGAACGATGAAGATAGACACGGATGCCTTAAAAAAGCAGGTGATCCTCCACCTGCCCTATCTTTTGTTCCTTCTGGTATTTGCGAAGCTGGGCGAGGCGGTGCGCCTTGCCCCCGGAACGGACGCCTCACAGAAACTCTTAGGGCTTGCCGATGGTTTTACACTTGCCTTTCAGAGCATGTGGCCGGGTGCGGCGATGGACTGGCTTGCCGGCCTCTGCGGTGCCGCCGTAGTGAGGCTGGCGGTATATGTGAAGGGAAAAAATGCAAAAAAGTACCGCAAAGATGTGGAATACGGCTCTGCACGGTGGGGTGCATAATCTTAACTGTAAGCAACACCTATATTGACGCAGGAGGGTATGC
>CANAPP010000098.1 GCA_947363565.1 uncultured Lachnospiraceae bacterium
ATCACGGATATCCGCCAGGAGACGCCGGATGTGAAGACCTTCCGGGTAAATGCGCCGGAGGGCGGCAAGCTTTTTGAGCATATGCCGGGACAGTGCGCTATGGTGTGCGCGCCGGGGGTCAGCGAAGGTATGTTTTCCATTACTTCTTCGCCGACAAATAAAGAGTACCAGGAGTTCAGCATCAAAAAATGCGGCGTCCTTACCGACTATCTCCACAGCCTGGAAGTGGGCGATGAGATTACGGTGCGCGGGCCTTACGGCAATTCCTTCCCGGTGGAGACGGAGCTTAAGGGAAAGAACCTCCTATTCATCGCCGGAGGTATCGGCCTTGCGCCCCTTCGCTCGGTAATCAACTATGTCATCGACAACCGAGCAAATTACGGGACCGTCGATATCGTCTACGGCTCCCGCTCGGCGGACGACCTTGTGCAGTTAAAAGAGATTCAGGAAGTGTGGATGAAGACCGAGGGCATCAATGTGTACTTAACCATCGACCGCGAGCAGGATGGGTGGGACGGACATGTAGGTTTCGTTCCCAATTATGTGAAGGAGCTTGGCTTTGACACAGACAAGACCGCTCTGGTATGCGGGCCTCCGATCATGATCAAGTTCGTGCTGGCGGGGCTTAAGGAGCTTGGGTTCACCACCGAGCAGGTGTACACCACGCTGGAACTTCGGATGAAGTGCGGCGTGGGCAAATGCGGACGGTGCAATATCGGGTCCAAGTATGTGTGTAAAGATGGGCCGGTGTTCCGGTTCGATGAGATTGATGAGCTGCCTAACGAATATTAGGAGTACAATATAAGATTGGGGTATTATTGGATGCGGACGCTCCGTGGGAAATATAATCCTGCGTCACCGCGCTCTCGCTCCGGAAAAAGCGTAGCAGGCACTAAGCTCGAAAATACCTCGCTAAGTGCTGACGCTTTTTAGGGGTTCCTTCAGGATTACATTTCCCACGGAGCTGTAGAGTTCAATGATTTGCAAATCTTAGTATTGTAGCTTAGCGTAGCGGGCGGTGATTTTCTCCTGGACTTTTTTGGAAGGCTTTTCAGGCAGATGGAGTAAGTATGCGGCGCGGCAGTTTGCCGGTCTGCGGGGGAGGCAGTCGGGAGGGTTTAGATGTTTATATCGGCGTTCGTTATGCACACAGCGAAATACAGGCAATTGCGGAACTGGGGCTTGCCAGTGACGAATTGTGCGGCTTGTATGTTCCATAGGTAGAGCTTAGTTTGTTGCTGTTCATGCAGTACTTTGCATTTGCGCGACGCAAAGCTAGTCCTTTAGGACAAAGTACGTAAGAAAGTGATTCAGGAGTGAGCAAATCCCATTCACGAAGTGAATTTTCAATGGATTTGCGAAAGTTACTGAGAACGGAGTGAACAGTAACCTTAGTTTACCGTCGGTACTTAGCTGTCGTATTTTGGCAGCTTACGTACCGCTACGGTAAACTTGGAGCGGGAGCGTGTCTGTGTTGGAACATGCAAGACGCACAATGACCGGGGTAAACACCTAGGTTATGCAATCGCCTGAGTAGTAGAATATGATGAAAGGACATAAAATAGCATGGAAAATATGGTAAATGTTTATTTTAGCGGTAAGAGGTACAGCGTTCCGGCAGACCTTACGATCATGACCGCGATGGAATACGCTGGCTATACATGGAAGAGGGGCTGCGGATGCCGCCATGGGTTCTGCGGCGCCTGTGCGACCGTTTACAGGATTAAGGGCAAGAATGAGTTAAAGACCTGTCTTGCCTGCCAGACCCAGGTGGAAGAGGGTATGTATGTGGCAAGCATCCCGTTTTTCCCGACGGACAAGAGGACTTACGAGATTGAGGATATCAAGCCGACCCAGCAGATCATGATGGAGCTTTATCCGGAAATCTATAGCTGCATCGGCTGCAATGCCTGCACGAAGGCGTGTACCCAGGACCTTAACGTGATGCAGTACATTGCTTACGCCCAGAGAGGCGAGTTTGAGAAATGTGCGGAGGAGTCCTTCGACTGTATCGGCTGCGGGTGCTGTACGGTAAGGTGTCCGGCAGGGATTTCCCATCCCCATGTAGGCGTGCTGGCGAGAAGGCTTACGGGAAAATATATTGCACCGGAGACAGAGCATCTTAAGAATCGCGTGGAAGAGATCAACAAGGGCGAGTTCGACGAGCTGATCGAGCAGATCATGCAGAAACCAATCACTGAGATGCAGGAACTTTATAATACGAGAGAGATTGAGAAATAAGGAGGGCGTAACTATGTATTCACCATATCCAGAGAATATGATGGAATCCATCAAAAAGGTAGAGGCGACAAGGGAAAAACGTATGTCCACAGAGCCAAGACGTCTGACTGCGGAGGAAAAAGACGCTCTCCTTAAGGATTTCCATCCGGATTACAACCCGGATGCTTTTGCGGAGATTAAAGTAGGGCCGAACAAGGGGCAGAAGGCTCCCATCGAGCTGGCGGAGATGCTCCACTCTACAAGCCGCATCGCGGACGAGGATATTGATATCACAAAAATTGACTATGATGTAGACGTGCTGGTCATCGGCGGCGGCGGAGCAGGGTCTTCCTGCGCCATCGAGGCTCACAATGCAGGGGCAAATGTCATGATTGTCACGAAACTGCGTATCGGCGATGCCAACACTATGATGGCAGAGGGCGGTATCCAGGCGGCGGACAAGGAAAATGACTCTCCGGTGCAGCATTACCTGGACTGCTTTGGCGGCGGACATTTTGCCGCAAGGCCGGAGCTTGTGAAACGCCTTGTCATGGAGGCTCCGGATGCCATTAAATGGCTGAACGAGCTGGGCGTGATGTTCGACAAGGACGAGGACGGACGCATGGTGACCACCCACGGCGGCGGCACATCCAGAAAGCGTATGCATGCATGTAAGGATTACTCCGGTGCGGAGATTATGCGTACCGTGAGAGACGAGGTATTAAACCTTGGCATTCCGGTCATCGAGTTCACCTCCGCGGTAGAGCTTTTGAAGGACGACAAAGGACAGGCGGCAGGAGCAATCCTCCTGAATATGGAAACGGGAGATTATTCCGTGGCAAGGGCGAAGACGGTTGTCATCGCCACCGGCGGCGCGGGAAGGATGCACTACCAGGGATTCCCTACATCCAACCACTACGGGGCTACGGCAGACGGACTTGTGCTTGGCTACCGGGCAGGGGTGCCGCTCCTTTATCAGGATTCCATCCAGTACCATCCGACAGGCGTGGCTCATCCGGTGCAGATTCAGGGCGCGCTCGTTACCGAGAAGGTGCGTTCCGTAGGCGCGCAGCTTGTAAACGCTGAGGGCGAGGCTTACATCCATCCTTTAGAGACCCGTGATGTCAACGCATCCGGCGTTATCCGCGAGTGCGAGGAAGGGCGCGGCGTAGAGGCGCCAAGCGGACAAAAGGGCGTATGGCTTGACACGCCGATGATTGAAATCTTAGGCGGAGAGGGTACCATCGAGAAGAGAATCCCGGCCATGTTCCGGATGTACATGAAATACGGCATCGATATGCGGAAAGTGCCGATCCTTATCTACCCAACCCTCCACTACCAGAACGGCGGACTGGAGATTGACGGGGAAGGATTTACAAAGGCAATCCCAAATCTGCTGGCGGCAGGAGAGGTTGCGGGCGGAATCCACGGAAGGAACCGCCTCATGGGCAATTCCCTTCTTGACGTCATCGTATTCGGGCGCAACGCCGGGAAGAAAGCGGCAGCAAAGGCAAAAGAGGTTGAGCTTGGCAGCATGAACCTTGACCATGTAGCAAGCTACGCCGAGGAGTTGAAGGGCGCGGCGCTCAACACAGAAGAAGTGTCGCCGAAACTGCTCCCGAAATATGCCCGCCACGAGAGGTAAGATTAGGAGTAAGATGCCGGGATTGCGGGAGCATGAAATGCGGAGCAATCCGCGGCATCCTAGGGGCAGGATACCGTCTGCCCCAACAGAAAAAATAAAAACAGGAGAATAGGATTATGCGTGAAATCGAAGTCAGTAAACTTACGGATGTAATTGAAAAGCTTTGTATCGCAGCAAATGAGCATCTTCCGGAGGACGTTAAGTGCGCCATCAAAAATTGCCGCGCATGTGAGGACGGGGAGATTGCGAAAGGAGTCCTCGATAACATTATCGAGAACTTCGAGATTGCGGATAACGAGTGTGTGCCAATCTGCCAGGATACCGGCATGGCATGTGTATTTTTAGAGATTGGCCAGGACGTACA
>CANAPP010000099.1 GCA_947363565.1 uncultured Lachnospiraceae bacterium
GGCGGCTTAAAAAACCGGGCGCACTTGCGCCCGGTTTTACAGGGGTTTGGGGGCGGTCAGCCACCAACAAGCACGCGCCGGGTATATACCGGCGCATTGCTTGCCGTTTTTATACCGAATTCGGTATAATAATAGTTATACCGAAACTTCTATTATACCGAAATCTCCATGGAAAGCTGATAAAGCATGGCTTCTTGCGGAGATTTTCGGTATAACTTTTTACTGGATCTTATACAGTAGAAAACAAAAAATGCCGCCCCGACACAGGAATTCGGTATAACCTACAAGAGCTTACAAGCCATAGAGTTGCTTTAGGAGATCCTCATCGTCTATGGTATAGCTTGAAGAATCTTCTGGAGCCCCTGTCCCAGAACCCATGGCTTTTTCTATCGCTTTACGCTTTGCCTCCGTGTCGGCATGGGCATAGACCAGAGTGGTCTCAAGGCTGGCATGCCCAAGCCATTGGGAGATCAGTGTCAGGTCCATCCCGTGCTGGTACAGGTGCATGGCACGGGTATGCCGCCAAAGATGGGGTATACTGTTTCTGGCACATCCCCGCATTTCTCCCTTGCCGCATCCGCATATTTCCGGATGCGGATCCTCACCGTGTCATCGCATATGGACTGTAGCTGTCCTTTCCGTTCTACATAAAACAGCGGCTTTTCTGAAAGCATGGATTCCCTTTTGTGAAAGACGCTGATATAATTCTTCAGCTTCCCTACTGTATTCGCCATCAAGGGGACTGTCCTGATCTTCCGGCCTTTTCCAAACAGCTGTGCTGTCGGCGTCCTGTCAAGCCGCAGGTCGCAGAGCCTGATGCCGAGGGCCTCCTGTATCCTGGCTCCTGTATCATACAGCATGACCATGATCATCTGGTCGCGCAGCCCTATGGCTGTGCGGGTATCCGGTTCTTTCAGGAGCGCCTCCACTGCCTTTTCTGTCATGTAGTCCACTTTGGCAAAGCGGTCGCTCTTGCGGACCTTGATAGCAGAGAGCTCACCTGACAGGCTGATATATTCCGGCCTGCAGGCTGCCGCATAGCTGACGAACGCCCTCAATACCGCGAGCCGGTTGTTCCTGGTCGAAGACGACAGGCCCCTGTCCCCTGTAAGCGAGTCCAGGTAGGCATTGACGGAACCCGCGTTCACCATATCGAAAGTGACGGCCATGACCGGTATGCCTTCGGCCCCCGCCACATGGGCCAGGAACTGGTTCAGCACAGTACGGTAAGTGGTCACTGTGTTCCCGCTCAGCTTCCGCTGCACCGGCAGATATACGAGGAGGAAGTTCTTGATCAGGAGGAACAGCTGTGGATCTTTTATCTTTCCCATAGTTCCACCTCCGGCACGAGCCTGTTCATGCTGTCCCAGTCTATCCCTGAAGATCTTACAAGGTTCTCTGGGAGGAGATGTATATAGTAGGCTGTGGCTGCAAGCTCCTTATGCCCCATATATGCCTGCAGGTATGGGAGCCGTGAATGGATGTCGATGCCCCTGTCCAGCCAGCGGCTTAAATTCGCTGTGGCGAACCGGTGGCGGAGGTCGTATACTCTTACTGGAGGGAGCAGTTCAGATGGTTCATCTTTCTTTGACCTGGCAAAAAACTTCCTGAACTTCCCGCCCATCCAGGCGGCAGTGTACGGACTGCCGTCTGGCCTTGGAAAAAAATATCCGTTTTCCGGGAAAGAAGCATCGCGCATCGCGGCATAGGACCGCACAACCGCCCGCATATCCTCAGACATCACGATGCTGCGGCTCTTATGCCATTTCGTGTTGACGATACGGACCTCGCCGGAACCAAGGTCCACCTCGCTCCTTTTCAGGAGCCGTCCCTCATTTGGACGCAGCCCACAGGTATAGGTCAGCCTGAAGTAGGTGCTCAGCAGCGCGGCCTCCAGCTCCCTGCCCGCCTTTTCGTATAAGTCGATCTCATGGAAAAGCCCCTTCAGCTCATCATCGCTGAAGATATATGGGACAAATATACTTTTTCCCGCCGTGAACATCTCCGAGATGACATAAGCATCCTTTCCCGTGGATCTCTGGTAACGCCCGAAGGCCCTGGCAAAAGCAGCTTTCCGGTGGACTGTCCCGTCCGCTTTTGACATCCCTGCCTTCAGCCAGCTGATGACGATGGGTTCCGTCACCCTGTCAGCATCCGGGTGGCCGCTGGAGCAGTGCCGGTCAAAGTCCTTCGCCCGGTCGAGGTAGGTAGCCTCCGAGAACCCAAATGTTGCCTTGAGGGCGATCATGTCCTCAAGGTCTTTTGCAAACCCGCTGGTAAATCCATAGCTCATGACAGGCACCCCCTTTCAAGAGGGATCACGCTGAAATCAAGTGCGCATTCCCGGAGGTCGTCTGTATTAAGAGAAAGGTACTGGCGGGCAGAATCCGTATCGTCATGGCCGAGTATCTGTGACACTGTGGTGAGCGGCGAACCTGAAACGAGCAGCTTCTTTGCCAGCCTCCTGCGCAGGCCATGGAACCCCTTCCCGTCAAAGGGCTGCCTGCGTATCCCGGCTTTTTCCTGATAGGAGCGGAACATGCAGCCGATACAGGTCGTGTCCTGGATCTCCGTCTTTGGGGCTGAAACGCGCAGGAACACTTCCCCGCATCCGGTCCCTTTCGGCCTGGCGTTCAGGATATAGTCCTTCAGGGCCTCGCCAGTCTCTTTCATGAGCGGGACGTGCGTTGTCGTGCCTGTCTTGCTCTGGACGAGCTTTATCTCGCCTTTCCTCCAGTCAATGTCCGTCAGCTTCATGCGGATGATGTCGATGGCACGCAGGCCCGTGGTCGCGCCCACAAGGATGATGGCGCGGTTCCGTTTCCCTGTTTCTGTCTCCGTGTCGATTACGCCGAGGATCCGCTCCAGCTCCTCATCGGTCACGTAACTCTGGATGGGCATCCCCCTGTATACCTTGTATGAAAAAAGTTCTACGCAGTCCGGGGCCGGTATCCCGGAATCCTTAAGGAAGATATGGAAATGCTTCAGGTAGAGCAGGACATTGTGCAGGCCTGATGTCTTTATGCTGGCTGCGGTCTTTAAGATGAATTCCCGGACTTCATCATGTGTCACATCTGAAAGCGAGGCATGGCCGCGCTTCTCCATGTACTGGAGATATTTCCGCACGGTCCATCCGGCATCATATCTCGATTTGTCCCCGCATGACCTCGAACAGAGGAACTGGTCAACGATCCGCTCATTCCCCTCCGACAGCATAAAAGAAGTCCCCCTTTTTTGCGATGTGTACCGGAATTGTCCACTCAGGAAGAATTCATTCATCCTGCGGCCGACATACCGTGTTTTCTTGAAGGACTGGTAGGTGACCTCTCCGCGCTCATACCTTTCCTTGTTCAGGCTGATATACTCATCCGTGATCTCTGGGCTGTATGCTGCCTGTCCGGTCTGCACATAGTATTTCCGGAACTGCCCCATGGCAGGCTGATAATACCTCCAGATCGTAGTCTCACTGTAACCGATTCGCCTCATCTCATCCAATATCTGCGCAATCAGCTGGTTGATGGTTACTGTGTTTTGTTCCATGGCAAAACGCCTCCTTTGATAATAGTCAGACATTATCCTGTCTGCCCTGTCTATTATCATGGATACGTTGTTTTTGTGCGAGAAGTATTATACCGAGTTTGAGCATCTGTCCGATGAGGCGCCAGCAAGATTGCCGGATCTTGGAGAAAATGTTATACCGAATTATCTTAAAAAATCGTTGAAATACAGTGGCTGCTCCGTAAGCCTCGGTATAATAGAAGTTTCGGTACAACCCATGTTATCGGAAATTTCTGATTTTAGCGGTAACCAGAAATCCATTTTTATCGGAAATAATTTATGAAAGCATTGAAAACACTGGACAACGGCAGAAAAAGTTTCTGATAAAAATATAGATTTACCTACATCTTGGACCGGAACAGCATACTCCGCTCACATGAAAATTTCAGATAAAAATGAACTGCAAATTG
>CANAPP010000100.1 GCA_947363565.1 uncultured Lachnospiraceae bacterium
GAAAGGCATATCAGATGCTTGCCGATTTAATGGAGTATAGATTTTCGCATGAAAAAAATTAATGAATCAGAAGTCAAATTAATACTGCATAGTTATGAAACCAGGCGCATGGAAATACACAAAAGGATCCTGTCTATGATCAAGGAGTTGGGCGAGACGGACGGCATGATTTATGAAATGTCAGTTTCAAGCCCCGGGATTACGGACATGCCGAAGCAGAAAGGTGAGATCAAAGACCTGTATGAGGTATTTTCCAGATACCAGAAAAGCCTGCGGGAAAGAGCCCTGGAACTGGATCAGGGCATCCGGCAGCTGACCGAGGAGGAAGAGGCACTGAATCGGGTATGGTCATGCTGCCAGGCGTTACGGGGAGAGGAATATGACGTCCTCCGCCGTCTGTTTATCCTGCGCCAGCCATGGAAAACTGTTGAGATTGAATGCGGGATGTCAAGCGGAAGCATACAGCGCATCCAGAAAAGGGCATTACAGAAAATCATTGATATGTATAACAGCCCGTATTCCATCACAGAGATCAATTCCCATTCTGAAAGCTATAAAAAGGAACGGGAAAGGGACGGTGGAGGGGACTATCAGCAGCTGCGCCTGTTTGAATAAAAATAGAAAACAGAAGGAGAAGATCATAATGAAAACATTTACAATCAGTAATTTAAAGGGCGGTGTTGCGAAGAGCACATCGACAGTCAATACGGCATACAGCTTCAGCCTGCTTGGGAAAAGGGTTCTTGTTATTGACCTGGATCCGCAGTGCAACACGACCAGATTTTTTGCAAAAGTAAATAAATCCGGCTGTACCGTTCAGGACGTGCTTGCGGATGCGTCAAAAATAAAAAAGGCAGTCCGCCGCACACAGTACAGGGACATTGATATAGTCAGGGGATGCCCGGAATTAAATGAGGACTGGGATACCGGAAGGCTGGAGGCGGCGCTGGAACTAATAAAAGACAGATACGATGTCTGTGTCATCGATACACGGCCGTCTTTTGAGGCGCTTACTATGAATGCGGCCATGGCATCAGATGTCCTGCTCACGCCGGTCAAATTCGATAATTTCAGCCGGGACAACCTTGCGCTGGTAGAAGACTTTTATGAAGAGATGCGCCGGTACAAAGACGGCCTTGAATGGAAGGTATTTGCGGTGATGGCGGCAAATACCAGGGCACAGAGAAAGGCGTCGGCGGATCTGCTTAAGAAGCATGATTATCCGGTCATGGATACCTGTATCAGCAGGACGGCGGATGTAGATAACGCCTTAAGCTTTTATAAGCCTGTTATGAGACACCGTAGGAAGAGCACGGCCGCCTCGGACTATATGGAGCTGGCAAGGGAATTACTGGGTTAGGGGGGACTGGCAGTGGCAAAGCTTGGAGACGTATTTAAAAAGGACAACATGACAAAAGCAGAGACGCACCCCCGGCGGATCACAAAGTGGATTCATTACACGAAGTTGAAATCCAATAAATACCAATACTGCGATGCAAAGGATAAGGAGGAGCTGGAGGCGCTTGCAGACCTGATCGAGGCGGACGGAGAGGTGCTTCAGGATGTGTTGGTTCGGAAGATTAACGCAGATGAATATGAGATAATCGGAGGCCATAAACGCACCCATGCATGCAGGATCCTTGTGGAGGAACGAGGATTGGCAGCGTTTGAATTTATACCATGCATCGTGAAGGATATCAGCGATGTCCGGGCAGAGTTTCAAGTTTACTCCAGTAACGGACACCATGAAGAGACTCCCTATGAGACCATGCATAAGCTGGAACGGATGAAATACCTGCTGTCAAATTACCCGGAAGAATTTCCTGATATGCAGACCGGAAGGATGGTAGAACGCCTTGCGCGGATGTATAACATGAAAAAATCTACAGTCGGGGAATATCAGGCGATCGCAAATAATCTGGGAGAAACCGCCATGGAAGAGTTTAAGAAGGGAGGGATTGAAAAAAGCGCGGCAGTTACGCTGTCTAAGCTTCCAGAGAAGGCGCAGGAGGACATCCTGGCACAGGGCTTGAAAAAGGACGTGGAGATCAAGCAGTATGTGGAACAGGCTCTTGAGCCGGATGAGAAGGAAGTAAAGCTTGCATATGAGGTTCTGGAAGTGCAGGATATCGACCAGCCGGGGAGAAAGGCCGTTGCGGAACAGATGCGGAATGACTATGGAAAAACATATAAAGGAATGACGGGAAACAGGGTAAGCATAGCCTGCAGCCCGTCACACATAACCGTCAATGGGAAACAGGTAACATGGTCCCGGTTCGGGAAGCTTCTGGATTCATACATACCGTACAAAGCTGGGAAGATAACTGCAGACGAAACGGAAGACGGCGCAGAAAGGAGCCCTAAGACCTGCATCCGCTTAAATCAGGCTGAATATGACGAAATCAGGAACGGCAAATCCTACCTGATTTTAAAAAGACAAGTCAATATTGGAGATACGCTTATTTTACAGCTTTTCGAGGAAGGAAGGGATGTAAATGACAGCATGGAAGTAAAAGTAATGCACATTGATACAGAAGAGACATCCGGGGCATTAGCAGAAGGATACTGTATTGCCGGGATTGTGATGGAAAGCAGTTAAAACGAAAGGATGGCACGGAATGGATTTTAAAACAATGAGAAAAGATTTCATGGAACGGTATGAATTAAGCTTTGAAACAGCCTATGACAGCATTTACCAGTCTGCGGTGGTACATAAAGGCGAAAAAGATTATGAGCGGAGGCTGATCAGCAGGGTCAGGGAACAAAACTATTATTTAAAAGGCCAGTTAGATCTGATGGCGTCAGCAGGTTTTCTCAGCTTTTCTGCGAAGCAGCAGGAGAAGGAGCGGATAAATACAGCCTTTGATGCCTTCCGCCAGTTCGGGATTGTTCTTGGAACCGATGGGATTGTACATAAAGCAAACCTGGATAACAGCCTGCGGATCAAGGATCAGGAAGCATGGAAAAGGGCGGAGGAAACTATAGCAATAGAGAAACAGGTAAAAGCGGGGGCAAAAACACAAAAAGCCTCTGCGCCGGTAAGGTGATTTTGTACCGAATTTCGGTACGCGCCTGCCTGGGAGTATCAAAGCAAGGGGTACAGGAGCTGTCAAAAGCACAGGCAGGAATGCACACTCCCTTTAGTGTGCAGTGTTTTCATTATGAAGCCGGGCGGGATGCCTCTTACTGCCTGCCCGGCAGTAAGGAGAGGAGAATGAAAGGGAAGAGAAAGAATAGAGCGGCGGTTTTTTTATTGGCAGGAGCAGTGCTTTGTGCCGGGGCGGCTATATATTTCAGCTGTCCCCATTGGAAAAATGCGGCGGCATTATTCCGGCTGAAGGGCATTGCAGTTGAGGATGTAGATATCCCGGAGCCTGAAGGACGTGAAATTGACTGGGACATCCTGCAAGCGGCTAACCCGGATATTATAGCGTGGATTTATATCCCGGGAACGAAGATTGATAACCCTGTGCTGAAATCGCGGACGGTAAATTACTACCTGAACCATGATTTTACAGGGGCATATAATCCGGCGGGCGCGGTGTTTATCCAGCCGGATGTATCTGAGGACTTTACAGACCGCCATACAGTGATTTACGGGCATAACATATCCCGGATGTTCGGGACATTACACAGTTATGAATCGGAAGACTTCTTTCGTGAGAACAGGACTGTATATATTTACATGCCGGATAAGGTGCTGTGCGGTGAAGTCTATAGTACCTATGACTGCTATGATACGACAGAAACCTATTATACCGGATTCCCGTCAGAAGAGGATTGGATAAAGTGGCAGGATATGACGGTAGAAAATAGTTATTACCACGGGGATAAGGC
>CANAPP010000101.1 GCA_947363565.1 uncultured Lachnospiraceae bacterium
CATAAGCATCACTCCCGCCCCGGCCATTCCCATTCCTGGTCACAAACCCATTCATCCGATAAACCGGCTGCATATGCATTGGCTTCCATACCGGCCGCCCTTCCGCATTCACCGACGCCAGCGCCTGAAGGATCTCCGTCGGGCAGCTCTTCCCGTGCTCCGGTACATACAGCGCCTCACGCTCCCCGCGCACCTGCTTACACATTCCTTCCGGGTTGATGGCCATACAGCTCAGCCAGTAGTTCGGCTCACATCCCTCAGGTACCGGGTTCATGCTCACCGGCAGACCCTTAAGCCCTTCCTTATACCTCTCATATATCGCCTTCTTCTGCGCGATGTGTTCCTCAAGGTACGGGATCTGGCCCCTGACTACGCCTGCGATCACATTGGACATCCGGTAGTTATAACCAAGCTCCTCGTGCTGGTACCATGGGGCGTTCTCCCTGGACTGTGTGCTCCACTTCCTTACCTTATCCGCATCCGCAAGGCTGTCCGTCAAAAAACACCCCCCGGAACTTCCGGTGATGATCTTATTGCCGTTGAAGGAAACACATCCGTAGTCCCCGAACGTCCCGGTCTGCCGTCCCTTATAGGAAGCCCCCAGGCTTTCCGCCGCATCCTCTACGATGAGTGCGCCGTGCTTCTTTGCAATGGCCCTGATCTCGTCGATCTTCCCGGGCGTCCCGTAAAGATGGGCTATCATGATCAGCTTCACCTCCGGATACAGTCCAAAGGCCTTCTGAAGCGCTGCCGGGTCCATATTCCAGGAATCATATTCCGTATCAATGAACACCGGAACGCCGCCTTCGTAGACGACGGGATTTACCGTGGCATCGAAAGTCATGTCCGAACAGAACACTTTACGCCCGCACAGCGCCCCTTTTCCTGTCTCGGTCTGGCCATATAGCCTTTCCCCCGCAAGCCTGACGGCCAGGTGCAGGGCGGCAGTACCGCTTGATAGGGCGACCGCATATCTGCAGCCGACCTTTTCTGCCATCATCCGTTCCACCTCGTTGATGTTGGCGCCGACAGTACTCATCCAGTTCGTCTCATAGGCCTCGGTGATGTATTTAAGCTCATCGCCGTGCATCGTCGGGGAGGACAGCCATATTTTATTCTCGAATGGTTCAATTTTCCTGTCTTTATCAAACATTTCCTGACCTCTGTATATCTGTAAAGGTTATTCAGCCGACCGCTTTAAACCGCCGTGGCTTTCGCTTCCCGTATCTCCGGTTCCTGGCCGTTTAAGACCTGGAAATTCCCTTTTTTCTTCTCCATGCTCCCCTTGGGGTTTTCGCCCACCGGATGGAAGGTGGTCACCATCTTTTCCACCATCTCCACGATGCGGGCATCATTTTCATAGCCCGCCGCAGACAAAACCTTTAACTGCCCAAGGAACAGCTCCACATCAAAGGTGACCGGCTTGCCGATATGGATAAGCTCATTGTCGGTCTTTTTCATCCCTTCCTCCACCATGAGTTTTTCCTCGTAAAGCTTCTCCCCGGGACGAAGGCCGATGTATTCGATCTTGATGTCCTTATCCGGCTTCCGCCCGGACAACTGGATCAGGTTCCTTGCCAGATCGTCAATCTTTACCGGCTCGCCCATGTCCAGCACGAAGATCTCCCCGCCCCAGGCATACGTCCCCGCCTGCAGGACAAGGGAAACGGCCTCCGGGATCGTCATGAAATATCTCGTCATCTCCGGGTCTGTGACGGTGACCGGGCCGCCTTCTTCAATCTGCTTCTTAAAAAGCGGGATCACCGAGCCGTTGCTCCCCAGCACATTCCCGAACCGGACCGCCGCGTACTGGGTTCCTGTCCGGTATTTATTCTTCACCGATTCTATCCGGATCTTGCCATGGCTCCCCTGCATTTCCACATCCATATGGCGGGCTGCCCCGGGGACGCCCCGGCCTTCCATGGGCTTATCCGCAGGCTGCCTGTCTGTAAGCCTGTCGGCAGACCTTTCCATATGCGTATGCAAAAGGGGCAGCAAGTCCATCCGGCCTTCCCTGCTCACCGCATCCATGCACTGGATGATCATCTCGCAGAGGCGCTTTGACGCACCCATGATGTTCGTTGGGTTCACGGCCTTGTCCGTGCTGATGAGCACAAATCTCTCCGCGCCGTATTTCATGGCGGCATAGGCGGTCTTATATGTACCGAGGACATTATTCTTGATCGACTCGCAGGGGCTTGCCTCCATCAGCGGCACATGCTTGTGGGCAGCGGCGTGGTAGACAATGTGCGGCTTATAGTCTGCAAAGACCTTTTCTATCCTCCGGCTGTCGCGCACGGAACCGATCAGCACGGTCAGATTGAGCTTATTGCCGTATTTCCGCTTTAACTCCTGCTGGATGTCATAGGCGTTATTTTCATAGATATCAAAAATGATCAGCTGCTCCGGGTTATGTCCGGCGATCTGCCGGCACAGCTCGGAACCGATGCTCCCCCCGCCCCCGGTCACCAGGATCCGCTTGCCTTTGATATGCCGGAAGATCTCATCCATGTTGACCTTGATGGTCTCACGGCCAAGGAGGTCCTCCACCGCTACCGGGCGCATCTTGCTGAGCAGCGCCTGGTTATCATCTGCCTGCTGGTAGATCCCGGAAAGGCTCCTGAGCTCGCATCCCGTCTCTTTGCAGATATTTAAGATATCCCGCTTGCTCTCGGCAGGCGCCGTGGGGATAGCGAAAAGTATCTGGTCGATATTATATTTTGTGGTCATCTCCAGGATGTGGTACCGGCCGCCGACAACCGGGACGCCGTCCATGAATCTGCCCCATTTGTTATCATTGTCATCGATCACGCATACCGGTATGGCATTAAAGTCAGAGCCATTTTTCAAGTCCCTGATAATGATCTGGCCGGCAGCGCCTGCGCCGATGACCATGACCCGGTGGGCTGCGCTTGACGCCTTCTCGCGCCGGGATCGCTCCAGGGTGATGAAGCGGTAGGAAAAACGGACCACCGTGATCAGGCCGAACTGGAACACCGCGCCCATCATGTAGTAGGAGATAGGCATCCGCTTTACAAATACGGTGATCCCGATGATGTGGAACAGCGTGGTGGCCACGGAAGCCGCAAAGATCCGGTTCAGCTCGCTGAAGCTGGCAAACCGCCACAGACTGTTATAGAGCCGCAGCGCATAAAAGCAGCCGATGGCGAACACCGTATAAACGGGCGCGAACTTCAAAAAGGCATGCAGATATTCCGATGGGATCTGGGAAAAGCGGAAGTCAAACCGAAGCCACAGTCCCAGGAAATAGGAAAAATTCACCATGACAATGTCGTAAACTGCCAGATAAAAGGCGATCACTTCCCAGTGCTTAAAGCGTCTTGCTTTTTTTCCCTTTAACTCAGCCATGGCTTTTCCCTCCTTCCCTCCGAAAACCTTTATAGCCAGAAGTATCCGGCATCCCCGGTTAAAAACGAAATTCTGTTAAAAACTGAATACAGTACGCCTGGAGGCCCCGTATTTGCCAGAAATATCTCTGGCGTATTCTATTCAGCCTTTAACTGCATGCCGTAATTTGTAATGCATGGATCATCTTCCCAAGAGACCTTCACCGCATGGTTTGTGAATC
>CANAPP010000102.1 GCA_947363565.1 uncultured Lachnospiraceae bacterium
CAGGACGGCTCCCTGTGCTTTGTCTGCGACCAGCCGGATATGTACTATTTTCTCTATGGGGAGGGCTGGGCGCATACCCAGGCGGAAATGCTGGAGCGCGGCCTTACCCTGGGCCAGTATGAAGAATTTGCAAGGCTCCGGGACGGCGTGCTCTCACAGTTTACGCCCCATAGGGAGATCATGTTTGCCGGACAGCCCTTCCAGGCGCCGGAGAGCTATCTGCGTAATGCGGAGCTTTACGAGGAAGGACAGACCGGCAATTACAATATGCTGGACGGACACCTCAACAACGAACCGCCTGTGCGCCCTGACCTGACGGACGGACAGACTTATGAGGAAATCCGGGAGCTTGCCCCGGAGACGCTGCCGGAGGAAACGGCAGAGAAACCTTCCCTGATGGAACGGCTGAAGGCAGACCACCCGGAGCATGAAGCAAGGCAGGCAGCGCCACTGATGGCAGAGAGGGAACGCTGATGGGCGCGGTAAGGTTTGAGGGCGTGGATATACTGGACAGCCTGGGGCAGATCATGGAGCTGCACACGCAGCATTATAAAGATGATTTTGACCTGGATAAAGAACTGATCCCAAAGCTGGCTCTATCGGGAGAACCGGAGGACCGGCGCCTTCTCTGGCTGTCACGGCCCTGCGGCACCTATACCCTGCGGGAATGGGAGGTCTATCTGGAGGGCAGCCACGCAAATAAAGTGTGGGAGTTTTACCATGAGCAGACGAAAGACCCGGTCCTTGCCTATGCCCTCTCCATCAAAGATGTGCAGGACGGAAAAGTGGCCGGCAATATATACCCGCTTGATTATGGGACGCATGTGGAGCGGGTAAAGCTGCTGGCCTGCCCCATTGGAAAAGTAGCCGTTGTGTTTGAGGACGGAGCTAATATCACGATCCCTTATCGGGACCGGAGGCAGCTTATGAATGAGCTGGTGCCGGTACATGGGAGCCCAAAGTCGATAACCGATCTGCCGGAGAATGAACGGGAACTTGCCGTAATCCTGAAACGGGAACGGCTCAAACGCTCCTGCCATGCCACAAACGGCGATATAAAAGAATATATTGACAGCCTGAAAAAGAATACCTTACGCGGAAAGCTCAAAGAGTCCCGGACAGCCGCCGCTCCCGCCCATAAACCGCCTTCCACGAAAAAGGAGCCGGAACGATGAAAGCCGGGCATACCAAAAAATCCGTCCGGGTGGAATTTGTCATGTCCGAGCAGGACGCGGAGCTGGTAAAGGGGCGCATGGCGGAGCTCGGCATTACCAACCTGTCCGCATATCTGCGCAAGATGGCGGTTGACGGTTATATCATTCATCTGGATATGAGCGACATTCAGGAAATGGTACGGCTTCTTCGTATCTGCTCCAATAACTTAAACCAGTACACCAGACGTGCCAATGAGACCGGGAGTATTTACGCTGCCGACGTGGACGACCTGCGCACCCGTCTGGACAGTCTGTGGGATGGCATGGATAAGCTGCTGCGGGGATTTGCGAACATTTCGTAAACAGGCAGAAATGCCGTTGATTTCCTCAGGCCGGCACGGTAAGATTCTAATAGAGGGGTAAGTATGCTTCTCTTTGAAATACCCTTCGGGCATACCTGGATGTCCTGAAAAAACGGACATGGAATTAGGAAAGGAGGCGGACGTATGCGTCTGATTGGTAAACTGCTGGCACTTCCATTTGTAATAGTTACAGGGATTCTTTATCTGTTCTGCAAATTTCTTGTTGTGATTTCCGGCGCTGTGCTGGGGATTCTGTCAGGGATTGTTTTTCTGGCGGCGCTGGCGCTGTTCTTCGCTGCCGGGTTCTGGCCGGGAATGTCCTGGCTGGTGATCGCGTTCCTTATCAGCCCATACGGTCTGCCGATGGCGGCGGCCTGGCTGGTCGGCATGATCGGCGGCGTAAATGGCACCCTGAAAGATTTTATATTTGGTTAAACAGTTTCGGCGGGGCGCATTGGCAGCCCCGCCCTTTTTCTATAATTATGGCTGTCTGTTACGGCAGCTTTTTGATTGGAGGGATTTCATTGAAAGATACAACGCCAATTTATTTTCATTCTGCCACCTATGCGCATGAGCATGGGGAACTGGATCAGTACCACGCTTCCCACAAAGCAAACGTTGCGTGCAGGGAGGCAATCGAACAGGCCATTGCGGACAACTACCGGGATAACCGTTTAGACCCGGCGTGCGTGCAGCAGGTCTTACAGCAGTTTGATTATGGCCGGATTTTTTATGTCCTTGCCAACACGGTCCGGCAGAAAGATCACGACGGGCGCATTTCACGGGACAACAAGGCATGGGCGCAGACGGTCCCGGTCTGTGAGGATAAGGACGGTTTTGGATATGACCAGAGTGTTTATTTTGTTGTGGACCGCTGCAATCCCGGTCTTACCGACCTGTTTCTCTCCCAAGCCAGGCGGGAGTGTGCGCCGGCCCAGGAGCAGAAACCGTCCGTGCGTGACAGCCTGAATAAAAATGCCGGGCAACCGGCGCACAGTGACAGGACGAAAGCAAAAAAGGAGCCGGAGCGGTAACAGGGCCAATATTGGATTAAGGGGGTGACAGATATGGCAACCACTCGGCTCATGCCGCTGCATGTTGGGAAAGGCCGGGATGTTTCCACGGCCATAGCAGACATCATTGACTACGTAAAGAATCCGCAGAAAACCGATTTTGGGAAATTCATTTATGGTTATGAGTGCGACACCCGGACCGCTGATGCGGAGTTCCTTTTATCCAAACGGCAGTATGCGAACCTGACCGGAAGAAGCCGGGGCGCGGATGATGTGATTGCCTACCATCTCCGGCAGGCGTTCAAACCCGGCGAGGTCACGCCGGAAGAAGCGAACCAGATCGGGCGGGAGCTGGCATTGAAACTGACGAAGGGAAACCATGCTTTTGTTGTCTGTACCCATGTGGATAAACACCATGTCCATAACCACATCATCATAAATTCTACCACGCTGGACTGCCAGAAAAAATTCCGCAACTTCTGGGGCTCTACATGGGCGATCCGGCGCATGAATGACAAGCTGTGCCTGGAGCATGGGCTTTCCATTGTAGAGAATCCGAAACCCAGCCGGGACCATTATGGCACATGGATGGGAAGTCAGAAACA